>CAYSED010000053.1:0-15333 GCA_964429935.1 uncultured Hyphomonadaceae bacterium | reverse complement strand
GATCGACGGCCAGCGCACGGCCGCCATCGCCACGAAGGCGAACCCGATCGCATAGATCGCAATGACAAAGGCAACCGACTGTCTGGCCATGCCCCGATGGTTAACCGGGGCGGATTGACATCAGGTGAAGCGGGTCTTCAGGTTTTGATGGAACTGGCCGAAAAACGGCCGGCAAGGCTGGCGGCGACCACCGCGAGCATCACCGCGCCGATCGTGATCCACTGCGGATAGTCGAGCAGCGCGATGGTCATCGCCGCAAGGGCGAGGATAACGATGCCGACAAGCCAGGCGAGGAGCGGACGATGGCCTGCGACGAGGCTCGCCACGAGGCCGCCGCCGAAGATGCCGAGCGTCCAGGAAACGAGGTCGAGCACCTTGACGCCTAGCGGCACGCCGCCTCCGGGCGCGGCATCCCGCACGATGAACAGGCCGACAAGCCCCTGTCCGATCGTCTCGACGACGAAGATGATCGCGATCCCGATCACCAGTCCGGCAAGGAGCGCGGCCAGTCGTCTCATCTTCAGTCCCGTCCTGCCTTGCCATTCCGGCCCGGACGCATGGCCCGGGAATGGCGTCCCGCCCGGCGCGCCGGGCTTCATGTGCCCGGCTTGCCTTTGTTTTTCCTGTCCTTTGTCTCAAACATGGGTCGTTTTGGCAAGGCAACGGCCTCAGCGCCCCTTTTCAGCGCTCGATCTGGGCGAGCCGCAACTCGATCTTTTTCAGTTCCCGCAGCGTGGCGAGATGGTTCATCCGCAGCCAGAACCACATCTTTATCATTGCCACCGCGAGGCTGCTCCAGATGAAACCTGCCGTCGCGAGCGCGATCGTGTTCAGGCTGTCACTCGCCGAGATGAGCCAGGCACACCAGATCGCCGCCCCGAACAGGACAAAGGACAGGACGAAGGCAAATGCCGTCCAGTATTTCAGCGGCCCCTCGAAGGTTGCTCCCATCTGGGCGAATAATCCCCGGTCATCCTCGAGATTCCTCAGGAATTCCGCATCCTCGGCGGACAGGGCGCCGCGCAGCCGGTCATCAAACGTGTTCATGTGTCGTCTCCGGAAAGGGCCGCCTTCAGCTGAAGGCGGGCGTTGAACAGCCGCGACTTGGCGGTTCCGGCAGGAACCCCGGTCGCAGCGGCGATCTCGGCGAGGGTCAGCCCCTCGCCGAAGAACAGGATCGCGGCCGCGCGGTGATCGGGCGACAGCGCCGCGAAGGCTTCGTCCAGCGCGAGCCGCGCCTCGGCACCGGAAGCAAGCCCGCGGTCCGGAAGCTCGGCCGACGCATCGATGACCCGCCTCTCGCGCCCCGCCTTGCGGATGCGGTCGGCGCACTTGCGGTGCAGGATGCCGAAGGCCCAGGCTGGAAAGCGCGCCGGATCATTCAGCGTCCGCCAGTTCCGGCAGATCGCGAGCCAGGTTTCCTGCGCGGCCTCTTCGGCAAGGTCCGGCTGCTGCAGGAGCCGGCGCGCCGTCCGCAAGAGGCGCGGCTGCCAGCGCTGGGCGAGGCGCAGCCCGGCCCGCCGGTCTCCGCTGATCGCGGCGAGCACGAGCCACTCGTCGAACACCCTGTCGGCACCCTGCGCCACGTCTCTGATGCCTCCCGCTTCCAGCTTTCATTTCGACAGTCGCCCGGCAAGGCGGAAAGGTTCAGACTGGCCCGCAGGTCTTTGTGGCCTCCGCCTCTGAAGGGCTCATCCGGCTGTGCCGGTATGGCCTTGCAAGCGCTGATCCCGAAACCGGCTGACAAAGGAATGGGCGTTTCTCGCCCCTTCTGCCCGCGCTTTGGTCACGCGGGGCCGATTGCGGCCCGAAACGATCCCTATCCCGTGAGCCATCCGGAAGCTTGGGCCAGTGTCGGCGGGTCTGGGCTGGCGGGGTTGCCGGTCGGTATCGGGAGAGGACGAACGGAACATGCGATCAGCCATATCATTCCTGACACGTGCCGGGGGCCTTGGACTGGCTGCCCTGGCGACGGTCACGGCGAGCGCCCTGGCGCAGGAGGCGAGCGTCGAGGAGCGCCTCGCCGCGCTCGAAAGCTCGGCCTCGGCCTATGTCGACAATTCCTATCTCTTCCTGATCGGCGGCCTCATCGTCATGTTCATGGCGGCCGGCTTCATGTGCCTCGAGGCGGGGCTAGTCCGCTCGAAGAACGCGGCCATGCAATCGATGAAGAACATTGCCCTGTTCTCGGTTGCCGGCCTCATGTTCTGGCTCGTCGGCTACAGCATGGCCTATCCGGGAACGACCCTGCTCGGCGGGCTCGTCGGCATTCCGGACTTCATCTGGACCCCGGAAGACTCCCTCGACACCGGCTATGCCTCGAGTTCCGACTGGTTTTTCCAGATGGTGTTCGTCGCCACGGCCGCGTCCATCGTCTCCGGCACGGTCGCCGAACGGGTCAAGCTCTGGTCCTTCCTCGCCTTCACGGCTGTGCTCACCGCCTTCATCTACCCCATCGTCGCGTCCTGGGAATGGGGCGGCGGCTATCTCGACAGCGAGTGGGCCTTCTCGGATTTTGCCGGATCGACCCTCGTCCATTCGACCGGCGGCTGGGCCGCCCTTGTCGGCGCGATCGTCATCGGCCCCCGGGCCGGAAAGTACTTCGGCAAGAGCATCAACCCCATGCCGGGCTCGAACATCCCGCTTGCCGGGCTCGGAACCTTCATCCTCTGGTTCGGCTGGTTCGGCTTCAACGGAGCCTCGCAGCTTGCCGCCGGCACCTTTGACGACATCAATGCCGTCTCGAAGATTTTCGCCAACACGAACATGGCCGCTGTCGGCGGCGTGCTCGCGGCAATGGTCCTCACTGCCGTCCTCTACAAGGGCAAGATCGACGCGACCCTCGTCTTCAACGGCGCGATCGGCGGCCTCGTCTCGATCACGGCCGAGCCCCTCGCCCCGAGCATGGGAGCCTCCGTCCTCATCGGGGCGGTCGGCGGCGTGCTCGTGGTCCTCACCGTGCCGCTGCTCGACAGGTTCAAGATCGACGATGTCGTCGGCGCCATCCCGGCCCACCTCGTCTGCGGCATCTGGGGCACGATCATCGTGGCGGCGTCCTATGGCAACAATGTCATGCCGAACGAGGCGGGCGACGCGAGTTATGTCGGCCAGCTTGTCGGCGTCGCACTGACAGGCGTCTTTGTCTGCGCCGCGTCCTTTGTTGCGTGGACCCTCCTGAAGGTGACGGTTGGCGTCCGGGTCTCCGAGGAAGACGAAACCGAGGGCCTCGACAAGTCGGAGGTCGGCCTCGAAGCCTATCCCGAATTCAAGAGCTGACGCGCCGTTCCCCCACCTCGGCGCAAGATGGGAACCCCCGGCTCAGCCCTCGAGCCGGGGGTTTTCATTTGCTGCCGACGCGTACATGCTTCGACAGGCTCAGCATGAGTCAGCTCTAGGACCGCACTCATGCTGAGCCTGTCGAAGCATCAAACTGCGGAGGTGGATTTTACCGGAAGCGCCTCGCGCGTCCTACCACTCCATGCCCATGGTCTTCTTCATCCAGTCGCTGAATGTCGCCGGTTTCTCGAACGTTCGCGGATCGAGCGTGCCATGCGCCAGTAGCGGCCCGTCGGCACGCTCAAGCCTGACGCCCGAAACGCTTGTCCGGCCCGACCAGTCGCCCCAGTTCGACCGCGGATCTATGATGAACATGATCCGCTCGCCGCCCTCGCCCTCAAGGTCGCGGTTGAAAACGAGGCCATAGACCTTCTCCCGGCCCCACAGCCCGGAACTCGTCGCCTGCGTCTTGCCGTCGAGCAGCACCTCGTCGGAGAAGACATGCCGGCGCCATTGCAACACGTGCATGCGCTCGCCGTTGACGACTTTTATGTCGACTTCGGTTCCCGTGAGGCGGACGATCTCTGCGTGCATGGTGGGGCTCCCGCTGAATTATTGATAAACAATAATACCAGGGGCTCCTGCCTGCAAGCCTGCGATGCAACTATTCCGTTGTCGCCCCCGGCATCAGCCGCCGCATGAGATAAACATATTCGAGCGCCGTGCGCTTCGCCCGTTCGACCTGGTTGGCCGCCGCCGAGTGTCCGCCATCAATGTTCTCGTAATAGAGGAAAGGCTTGCCAGCCTCCTCGAACAGTTTCGCCATCTTGCGGGCATGGCCCGGATGGACCCTGTCATCCTTGGTCGATGTCACGAAGAACGGCACCGGATAAGCGGCTGCAGCGTCGAAGTTCTGGTAGGGCGAGATCGTTTCGAGGAAGGCCCGCTCTTCGGCGACATCCGGGGAGCCGTATTCGTCGACCCAGGACGCCCCGGCGAGGAGAAGATGGTAGCGCAGCATGTCGAGCAGCGGCACCTGCACGACGACCGCGTTCCACAGGTCCGGACGCTGGTTGAGCATGACGCCCATCAGCAGCCCGCCATTCGAGCCGCCCATGATGCCGAGATGCTGCGGGCTCGTGATGCCCTTGGCCACGAGGTCCTCGCCGACGGCGATGAAATCGTTATAGACGCGCTGGCGGTTGAGCTTCAGCCCCGCCTGGTGCCAGGCCGGGCCGAACTCGCCGCCGCCCCGGATATTGGCGAGCACATAGGCCCCGCCCTGTTCGAGCCAGAGCCGGCCCGTGATCGGCGAATAGCCGGGGTTGAGCGAGATCTGGAAGCCGCCATAGCCGTAGAGGAGCGTCGGCGTCGTGCCGTCGAGCGTGATATCCTCGCGGTGGACGACGAAATAGGGCACTTTCGTCCCGTCGGCCGAGGTCGCCTCGAACTGCTGCACGGCAAGCCCCCGTGCATTGAACTTGGCCGGCACGGACTTGATCGTCCGGGTCTCGCCGGTCTCCGTGTCATAGGTGAGAAGCGAGTCCGGATTGAGGAAACCCTGATAGTTCAGGAACGCCGTCGCCGAGCGGCGATCGGCAAAGGCAATGCCCGCCTGGCCGGTTCCCGGCAGATCGAGCGCTTCGGTCACCCAGGCCCCGTCCGGACGCGAAAGTTTCAGGATGCGGCCAACGACATTGTCATTGATCGACATGAGCGCGGTCGTTCCGGCCACCGAGACGCCTTCAAAGCTCTGGCGCGGGCCCGGCCGGAAGACAAGCTCGACCCCTGGCAGCGTGCCGGTTTCGAGAAAGGCATTGATGTCGAACGCCACGAGGTCCCCGGACTGGAAGGACTGCCCGTCTGCCGGTGCCCAGTCTTCCTGCAAGGCGACCAGAAGGTGCCCCTGATAGATCTCGGATGGCGATGACTTGAGCGGCACAGGCAAGGCAGTCGCTGCGCCGTTGACCACGACATGATAGGTCGTCGTGAAGAAGGTCTCGGCCTCGGCTGCGCCTGGGATGACGCGCCCGTCCTCAAGCTCGAGCGTAAACGGAAACACGCCGACATCTGTCTTGTCGCCCGCAACAAGCTCGGTCGCGGATTCAAGCGGCGTGCCCCTTGTCCAGCGCTTGACGACGGAGGCATAGCCGGACTCTGTGAGCGTCGCGCCATTGCCGCCCCAGTCCGTGCCGATCAGCACCGTGTCGGCATCGACCCAGGCGAGGGCTTGCTTGGCTTCCGGCGTCGCGAAGCCGCCCTCAACGAAGGATTTCGACACTAGGTCGAACTCGCGTGTGACGACCGCGTCCTTGCCGCCGTCGGACAGGGACATCAGGCAGCGCGTCGACGGCGCTTCCAGCGGCTCGTGGCAATCGGCCCCCTTGAACACCCAGTTCTTGCCTTCGGCAGCGGCGAGCGCGTCAAAATCGAGAACCGTCTCCCATTGCGGAGCCTCGGTCGCATAGCTTTCGAGCGATGTCCGCCGCCACAGGCCGCGCACATTCGTCTCGTCCTGCCAGAAATTGTACACCTGCCCGTCGCGGATGCTGCCATAGGGGATGCGGTCGCTCGACGTGACAATCTCGAGCGCCGCTGCCTCGAGACCGGCATAGCGCGGATCGGCTGTCAGCTCGGCCAGCGAGCGCTCGTTCTGGGCGCGCACCCAGTCCAGTGCCGCCTCGCCTTCAACCTCTTCGAGCCAGAGATAGGGGTCGTCGCTCACGGCGGTCTCCTCGATGGGTGGGGTCTGGGCGAAGGAACCGCCCGTCAGGAAGCTCGTCGCCAGGGCTGCAAACAAGAAAGAGCGCATGGAAATCCTCCGATGGTTTGACGCAACACAAGCCCGATTGACCGCCGCGCGCAAGCCCCTTGATCCCGGCCGGCTGCGGCGTTACGCGCTTGGCAATGAACGTTCTCATCCTCTGCACCGGCAATTCGGCCCGCTCGATCATCGGCGAGGCGCTCATATCGGTGCAGCCGGGCCTCACGGGCTTCTCGGCAGGCTCGTCCCCGAAAGATGAGCCGCATCCCATGGCGCTCAATGTGCTTCGGGCGAACGGGCACGACGTTTCCGGATTGCGCTCCAAGTCATGGGATGAGTTCTCCGCGCCGGATGCCCCGCAAATGCAGGTCATCATCACGGTCTGCGACAATGCGGCGGGCGAGACCTGCCCCTGGTGGCCCGGTCACCCCGTTCAGGCACATTGGGGCCTGCCTGATCCGGCTGCGGTCGAGGAAATGAATTTCCAGCACGCCGCCTTCGAGGACACCTATGCCTCGCTCCGCAAGCGCATACGCGAGCTCGCCGCCCTGCCGCTGGCAGACATGGCACCCGCCGAGCAGCGCGCGGCCGTCCAGGCCATTCACGACCGGCTCGCCGCGACCGGCCGGCGAAACTAGGTCCCGTTCTGCCGCCACAGGGTCAGGTTGACGAGCATCAGGCTCTCGATCTCGACCGCGCCGGCGCCCGGGCTTGCCACCGGGCGGATACCGACAAAATCGACGCCCTGTTCGGCCTTCGCTTCGGGCACCTGGAAATCGAAGGCATAATTGGCAAATTGCGGCGTCAGGTCGAACCTCTGCCATTGCGAGCGGCCTTCCGGCCCGGTCGAATAGGCCATCTCGAAGGCCGCCGCCCCGCCCGTCCCGGCCGACCGGGCGCGCAGGTTGACCCGGATCAGCCGCCCGGCAAAGGCGGTCTCGATATCCGGCGCGAGGCGAAAGTGCGGCCCGCGATCGGGCGCGTCGGCAAAGGAGGGTCCCGTCGCCGAGACCGTCAGGATGAAACCGTCTTCGCCCTGCGAGACGTCTGAACGCGCCTCCGGCCCGGCTTCAAACCGGTTGAGGTCCGGCCCGGCGACCCGGATGACGCGGTAGTCGGACCCTGCCCCGCTGACCGACCCGTCGGGCAGGCTCCTGCCGGGCTCCCGCAGGGCAAGCCAGACAAGGCCGGCTGCCAGAAGCAGTGCCAGCGGGAAGAATGTCCTGTCGTTCAAATCGTCGCCCTCGGACCGGGATTGCCTGCGGTCCTTCTAGCGGCTGGGCGGCCGATGCAGAAGGGCCGTTCCTGCAGAAGCCCTGGCGGGCTTGATCTAATCGGGCGCTCCGCGCAAAAGCGGCAGGCCAGTCAACTTGCCTTTCGAGGGACCCTCCCCATGCCGACGCTTGCCCTTCTCCGCCACGGCCAGAGCCAGTGGAACCTTGAAAACCGCTTCACCGGCTGGTGGGATGTCGATCTGACCGCCAAGGGGGAAGCCGAAGCACGGCAAGCCGGCGCCCTCCTCAAGGCGTCCGGCACCGAGTTCGACGCCGCCCATGTGAGCCTGCAGACCCGCGCGATCCGCACCCTCTGGCTCGCCCTCCACGCCATGGATTGCTGCTGGCTCCCGGTCACGCGCGACTGGCGGCTGAACGAGCGCCACTATGGCGGCCTGACCGGGCTCGACAAGACCGAGACCGCCGCCCGCCACGGGGACGAGCAGGTCCATGTCTGGCGCCGGTCCTATGACACGCCGCCACCACCGATCGAGCGCGGCTCCGCGTTCGACCCGTCCGTCGACCGGCGCTACAAGGGCATCGGCGTGCCGATGACCGAAAGCCTGAAGACGACACTCGAACGCGTCCTGCCCTGCTGGACGGCGGCCATCGCGCCGGACCTTGCGGCCGGAAAGGCCGTGCTCGTCGCCGCGCACGGAAACTCGCTTCGCGCGCTCGTCAAACACCTCTTCAACGTGCCGGACGAGACAATCACCGGCATCGAAATCCCGACCGGCAACCCGCTTCTGATCTCACTTGACGAGGCCCTGCGACCCGTCTCCACGCGGTATCTCGACGAGATGCGGGCAACCCCGCTGCCTGAAACCGCGTAGTCCCGGAACCTGTCGGCGATGTCTTCTGTTCACCACGTCCTGCGCTGCGTCTCGCCTGATGCTGTCGGCATTCTGGCCAAAGTGACGGGCTTTCTGGCCGATCGCCAGCTCAGCATCGTGGAGAGCCATGATTACGGCGACCCGGTTACGCGAAAATTCTTCATCCGGGCCGAGATCTCGCCGGGCTCTTCGTCCTTCGATGCGGATCGGTTCCGCGCCGACTTTTCCGGTCTGGCAGCGAGCCTCGACATGACCTGGGACCTGTCGCCTGCATCCCGCCTGCCGCGCGCCCTTGTCCTTGTCTCGAAGGCCGACCACTGCCTCAACGACATACTCTACCGGCAGCGCGCCGGCCGTCTGGCCATCACCATACCGGCGATTGTCTCGAACCACGAAGCCGCCCGCTGGCAGGCCGAACGACATGACATTCCCTTCCTCCATCTTCCTGTCCGGCAGGACGACAAGCCAGCCACCGAGGCGCGCCTGCGCGAGGTCATCGCACAAACCCGAGCTGATTTTGTCGTGCTCGCCAGGTACATGCAGGTCCTTTCAGACGCGCTCTGCGCGGAGCTCGCCGGGCGCTGCATTAATATCCATCACTCCTTTCTGCCGAGCTTTAAGGGTGCTCGGCCTTATCACCAGGCCCACGAACGGGGCGTCAAGCTGATCGGGGCGTCGGCTCATTATGTCACGACCGATCTTGATGAAGGCCCGATCATTGCCCAGGAGGTCATCCCGGTTGACCATCGCGCGACGCCGCAGAAAATGATCGATCTGGGCCGGGACGTGGAGGCGCGTACCCTCTCCCGGGCCATCGCCGCGCATGCCGAGGGCCGGATTTTTCTCAACGGACAAAGGACCGTCGTGTTCGAATGACCGCACAGGCAGACCTCGCCCACATGCAGCGCGCGATCCTCCTCGCGTGCCGCCAGCAGGGCCGGACCGGCAAGAACCCCGCCGTCGGCTGCGTCATTCTCGGCGCGGACGGAACGAAACTCTCCGAAGCGGCAACCGGTGACGGCGGCACGGCCCATGCCGAACAGCTTGCCCTCGCCAGCCTTCCGCCGGGCGCCGCGCGCGGCGGCACGGCCTATGTCACGCTCGAACCCTGCCGGGAACGCTCGGCGGGCGGGCGTTCCTGTTCGGAGCGCCTCGCCGAGGCAGCGATCGCGCGGCTTGTCTGCGCCGTCCCCGACCGCCACCCGAACGGCGCCGGCGGCTTTGCCCGCCTTGAAGCGGCGGGTCTCGACATGGTTATCGGGCTCTGCGCGGACGAGGCCGCCCCGCTCTACGAGGATTTCTTCGCAGGCCTATAAAGGCGCATTGCGTCCTTCGAGCCAGATCCTGCGGGCGAGCGCCACGCGCTCCGCTGTCGTCTCGGGCAGCGTCTCCATCGCATCGACAATGGCGAGCGGCTTGGCGAGCCCCCGCCGGTTGGCGATCTGCACGGCGATGCCCGGCCGGGCGTTAAGCTCGAGCAGGGTCGGCCCGCGCGCCTCGTCGATGACGATGTCGACCCCGACATAGCCGAGCGGGATCGCCCGGGCGATGTCGGTGGCCTGTATCAGCACTTCGTCCCATTGCGGCAATTGCAGGCCGGTGAGCTGCGTCAGGAAGTCCGGATGCTTGTCGATCTGCTGGTTGTGCTGCACGGCATAGGCCGTCACGCCGGTCGCAAGGTTGATGCCGGCCCCGACCCCGCCGGTATGCAGGTTGGCCTTGCCGTCGGATTCGGACGTCGGCAGGCGCAGCATGGACATGACCGGAATGCCCCGGAAGACGATCACGCGCACGTCCGGCACGCCGGAAAAGGCGAGCGTCTTGAAGATCGGGTGCGGATAGAGCCGCTCCTCGATGATCGCCGTGTCGCGCCCGTCGCCGCCGCCGAGCGAGTACATGCCGGACAGGATGTTGAAGAAGTGGAAGCGGACCTCGTCCCAGGTCATGCGCTTGCCGGACGCCTTGCGCAGGCCGTTCTCGTCGACCCCGTCGGCGACGAGTATGCCGCCGCCGCCGGAGCCGCGCGCGGGCTTGATGACGAAATCCCGCGTGCCCTTGAGAAGCGTCGGCACGGCCTTGACCTGCCCGGTATATTCGACCGTCGCGAGCAGTTTCGGCACGGTCACGCCCGCCGCGATGGCAAAAGCCTTGGTCTTCAGCTTGTCGTCGACAAGGTCGTAGTCCCGCCGCTTGTTATAGCGGAAGACATAGCTGCGATTGCGGTGGTTGATGCCGAGAATGCCATTGGCCTCGAGTTGCCACGGCCAGGCAAGTTCCCGTTTCGCCGCCATCAGGTCGCCGGGCTCCCCGTGTCCGCATCGACCTTGCGGAACATGCTGAAGCGCAGATATTCCGACAGCTTGTAGCCATTATAGCTGCCGAGCAGGATCGCGAAGGCGACGACCACGAGCAGGAGCTCCGGAAAGACGAACAGGAGATGCTCGATCTGCTTGTTGGAGATCAGGATCCAGGCAAGCACGGCGCAGATGATCGAGCCGCCGCCCCGGATCAGCGCCTTGCGCGGGCCGACCTCCTCCCACATGATCGACATGCGCTCGATCGTCATGGTCAGGATGACGAGCGGGAAGAGCGCGATCGACAGGCCGATCGGAAAGTCCGCCGCATTGCCGACAAGCGCGATCAGCGCCATCAGCAGGGTGACGATGGCGAGCACGGCCGTCAGCCTCGGCACGAGCAGGAGGTGCAGGCGCGAGAAATAGGCCCGCAGCAGGAGCCCCGCGCCGACAAGGCCGATGAACAGGCCGAGCCCGTTCAGCAGCCCGATCTCGCGGAACGATAGCGCGATGAGGACCGGCATGAACGTGCCGAAGGTCGAAATGCCGATGATCTGCCGCAGGAAGGCAATGACGAGCGCGCCGAGCGGGACGAGAAAGATCGCGCGGAAGACGAGCTGGCTGTGCGACGGCAGGGCAAAGAGCGAGGTCCAGCTTATGAACGGGGCATCGTTCCGGCTCGTCCACAGGGCGCGCTCGAGCTGGTTGTTGACGACGCCGCGCACCGAGAATGAGATTTCCGGTACGCCCCGCGTTCCGGTGCCGGTGACGACCGGATTGCCGGAATAGGTCAGCGGAATGAACACTTCCTCCTCCACCGGCAGGCCGTCGCGCGGCGACACCCGCTGCCACTGCCCGCCGAGATAGACCTCGACGGCCTGCACCGGCACGACATTCCGGGACTCGCCCGTGACCGGGAGCCCGACCACGCGGCGCGCCGGAATGTTCGCCGCCTGCAGCACGGTCACGAAGCGCAGCTCCGGTTCGCGAAGGTCCGGTTCGGCATCCTCGATGATGACCTCGACCCGCTGGTCCCTGATGTCGCCGAGGATCAGGGCCAGGTTGCGCACGAAGTTCACTTCGTCAGCGGACCGTGCCTCGGCCGTGGCGATCACCTCGTCGAGCGCAGCGAGAAACGGTGTCGGCTGCTGGCGCAGTGCGCGCTGTCGCAGCTCGCGGGAATAAGGCGAGACGACCGCCGGCCGGTTGGCCCGCGAGCGCGGCACATCCGAGGAATCGATCCGGAAGCCGCGAACCCGGTAGAAAACGTTCTGCTCGCCCTCTGCCGACCGCTGCTCGAACAGCATGTAGTCGCCGTCGTCGTCGGACTGTTCGAGCACGCCGAAGCCGGTCGCCAGGGCATCGGACTCGAGGACGACGAAACGGCTCGCGCTCTGCGGGACGGCGGCGCGGACCGACACCGGACCGCTTCCGCCGGTGAACGAGATGCGTCCCTCGACATAATACTCGGACTGGCGCGCGTCCGGGCTCAGGGGGAATTCGAGCACCCTGAGGTGGTACAGGAAGATGCTGCCCGCAATGGCCACAAGCGCAAGGAACGCGACCAGTATCTGCGTTCGCAACATGTCATACCCCGATCCAGACCCAGGCCCGCCGCGCCATCGGCCGGGCTCCCCCTTGTTTCAGGTCTGCCGCCTGTCAGCAACGGGCTCGTGCCGTATAGATAAACTCCGGGTGCACGGCAATATTGGCGTCGCTCAGCATTTCGCGGCCGACCAGCAGTTCGTAATTGAACGTGGTGCGGTCGGCGAGGCTCACCTCGCCGCTGACCGGAATGCCCGCAATGCAGACCTCCAGATCGACGACCGGACGGCGCTCGACCCCGCCGCCCCGCCGCTTGATGCGCACCGTGCGGACGACCTCGCGCTCGAGGATGCGCTCCTCCCCATCATCATTGACGAGGCGGAACACGACCGTGCGGCGCCGGCCGTCCGCGTCCTCGTCAACTTCCTCCTCGACTTCCTCCTCCTCCTCGTCCTCGGCCCGCATTTCGAGGAGCTCGTTCTCGGAGAGGTCGTCGCGCGACAGAATCTCGGCATGGATGGCAGATGTCTTCGCCCCGGTGTCGAGCTTGGCATCCATGCGGATGTCGCCCGACGTGATGTGCGCCTTTTCAAGCCAGCCGAGAATGTGGATCTGGTCGTCGGCAAGGGCTGCGCCCGGCAGGGCGAGGCTGCCGGCGGCAAGAAGGGCGATGAAGCGGTTCAGGGAAGGAAGGCGCAAGGTCATGAATGGGAGGCTCCGGTCAACTGTCATGTCGGGACGGGTTGGCCGGACCGTCCTGCCAGCCTGCCCCGTCGTCTTGTCTGTCATAAGCGGACGGGCGCGCCAGCCTGCGGCCCCCGCATTCGTCCATCCCGCGCCTTAGACCGCCGCTTTGTGTCGAAGATGCGGCACGCGCAAGGAAAGTGCCGCCCGCCGCCTTGCCATTGCCAGTCTGGTGCGGCGATTGCAAAAGAGGTCCTGCGGGCCCGTTGGACCGCAAAGTGCCGCCAGAATCGGGAACAGCCATGGCCGGACGATATGGACGAACGCACCGTGCGGGCGCAGCGCCCTGGCTTGCCGTGGCCGGGCTTGGCGCGCTCGCGCTGTCTCTCGCCATGCTTGCGGCCCCAGGCCGGCAGGGCCTGACGGCTGAGAGGCCCTTTGCGCGCCCGGTTGCCCCGGACCCGGAAATCCTCCCCGCCCCCGCCCCTCCGCCGGCCGGAGAGGCCGCAGGGCCGTCAGAGCCGCCGCAGGCGCTCCGGGACATCGTCTTCGACCCCTCCGTGATCGCCTACCAGCCGTCCAGCCGCAGGATCGAGCGTATTTCGGCAGGAGGCGCGGACGGCGCTTCCTTCGTGCGCTGGTTTGCCGACGGGCATGACGAAAGCGCCTGGTACCGGTCCGACTTCGACAATGAAGGCCATTTCATGCAGGTCGGCTGGGCGGCCGAGCATCTCGACTTCAGTGACAGGGCGCTCCACCTCTGGCTGACCAACCGTCCCAGCCCATCCAATCCCTACACGTCAGCCGAATACCAGAAGCGCGGGCGCTACGGCCATGGCCGCTACGAAGTCGTGATGCGGGCCGCGCGCGGCTCGGGCCTCGTCTCGTCCTTCTTCACCCACACTGACAACTATTTCTCGACCCCGCATGACGAGATCGACATCGAGATTCTCGGCAAGGACACGCGCCGGGCCTGGCTCAGCTGGTTTGCCGGCGGGCAGACCGGCGACGGCGTCTGGCACCGGCTCGGTTTCGATGCCGCCGCCGACTATCATCTCTATGCCTTTGAATGGACCCCGGACACGATCCGCTGGTTCGTCGACGGGGTTCTCGTCCATGAACGGCCGGACGGCACGACGCCCGTTCCCGTCACGCCCGGCCGGATCATCATCAACCTGTGGACCGGTTCACCCGCCCAGCATGACTGGCATGGACCGCCGGACTTCGCGGCGGCCGACCGGGCGAGCTATCAGTGCATCTCCTTCCGGGCCGCAGGCGACGCCACGTCCCCCCAATGCAGCACCGCCTGGTTCGCCCGCCCCTGAAGCGCGGCCTGGCGCTTGCACATGGCCTGAGGCCACATGGCCCCCGGCAAGGCCCTTTCGAGATCTGGAGTTGTGCCGAATGCCCGAGACAAGCCGAGACGCTGCCGGACCAAAGGCCGGTGCCGACGAGATCCTCGTCGCCATTCCCGTCCTCAACGAGGCCCGCCATGTCGATGCCTGCATCCGGTCCCTCATGGCGGGCGACCCGCGCCTTGCCGGGGTCCGCTTCGTTGTCGCCGACGGCGGCAGCACTGACGGCACGCAGGACATTGTCCGCCGCCTGCAGGCCGAGTTCGGCAATCTCGCCCTTGCCGCCAATCCGGGACGGTTACAGGCCGCCGCTGTCAATCTCGTCGCCGCCGGCGCCCGGGGCACGCCCGTGCGCTATCTGGTCCGGTGCGACGCGCACGCAGCCTATCCGCCCGGCTATGTGACGAGGGTCGCCGACACGCTCGCCGCCACCGGAGCCGATTCGGTCGTGGCCTGCATGGACGCGGTCGGCCGCACCTGCTTCCAGAAGGCCAATGCCTGGATCGTCGACAGTCCGCTCGGCTCGGGCGGCTCGGCCCATCGCGGCGGCATGCGCTCCGGATATGCCGACCACGGACATCATGCCGGTTTCCGCCTCGCAAGGTTCCTCGCCCTCGGCGGCTATGACGAACGCTTCAGCCATAACGAGGATGCCGAGTACGACCAGCGCCTCGTCGCCGCAGGCGGACGGATCTGGCTCGACGCGACCATCCGGCACGATTATCTACCGCGCGACACCGTGCGCGGCCTTGCCCGGCAATATTGGAACTATGGCCGGGGCCGGGCGCGCAACCTGCGCAAGCACCGGACCTGGCCGAAGCCGCGCCAGATGGCGCCGGTGGCAGTCCTTGCCGGGTGCGCCGGCGGTTTCGTCGTCGCGCCCGTCGTCCCGGCCGCGCTCGCCGTCCCGGCCGCCTATGCCGGCATCCTTGCCGCCGCATCGGTCGCAATCGCGGTCAGACGCGGCAGCGCGTGCGGCCTGCTTGCAGGCCTTGCCGCCACGACGATGCACCTGGCCTGGGGTGCCGGCTTTGTGCGCGAATGGCTGGGCGGCCGCCGGCTGTCCTGAAGCCGCCGCAGGCTGCGGAGCGCCTTTGCGTGGAACCTGCCTGCCCGGGCGGCGAGCCTGGAGCGCTTTCGGCTCCGGCGGAAGCGCGACAAGCGACCAAGGCTCGCCCCCGCGGAGCCGTCGGCGCCAGCCGACTGGCGTGAGAGAGAGAACAGCGACGAGCAATTCCGCCACAGGCGGAATTGCTCTAGGCTGAATCGACATTCAGCGCATCCATAAGATTGCTGCGGCAAGGACGA
>CAYSED010000052.1:16578-16996 GCA_964429935.1 uncultured Hyphomonadaceae bacterium | reverse complement strand
GACCTTGTCGCCCGCCTCGAAGAAGCGCGTGATCGCCTTTGTCTTCACTTCGTAATCGTGGATGTCGATGTTCGGACGCATCTTGATCTCTTTCAGATCGGCCGAGCGCTGTTTCTTGCGGGCGGCGGCGCGCTTCTTCTGTTCTTCAAATTTCAGCTTTCCGAAATCGAGAATCTTGCAGACCGGCGGCGTGACGTCCGGGGCCACCTCCACAAGGTCTAGCCCGGCTTCCCTGGCGGCGTCGAGCGCGGCCTGAATCGGCATTTCGCCCTGCTTTTCGCCGTTTTCGTCAATGAGCAGCACGCGCGAGGCCGTGATCTCCTGGTTGGTGCGGGGGCCGGCCGATTTTTTGGCAGGCGGGGCCGCTTGTGGTCTGCGAGCTATGATTCGATTCCTTCTGGCTGTTTCATCTAGCACG
>CAYSED010000052.1:0-16568 GCA_964429935.1 uncultured Hyphomonadaceae bacterium | reverse complement strand
ATGCCTGTCATCCGTCCCGGCTTCAAGACGAATGCGGCTTGTCCAGCACGCCGAGCGCCCGAACCGCCTGCCAGACATCCCGCGTCACCACGGTCTCCAGCGTTGGCCCGTGCACGG
This sequence comes from uncultured Hyphomonadaceae bacterium, assembly GCA_964429935.1. GTDB lineage: Bacteria > Pseudomonadota > Alphaproteobacteria > Caulobacterales > Hyphomonadaceae > CALLCD01. The sequence continues at coordinate 16,451 of CAYSED010000052.1, read as the reverse complement.
CGATGACCGGCTTCGGCCCGCGCGGCGCGGCCTTGGCCGGGTCCGACACATCGGTTGCGAAGAGGGCGATCCCGGGCGCTCCGGCCAGCGTTGCCATGTGCATCGGGCCGGTATCATTGCCGATGGCGAACCGGGCGGTCGAGGCGAGCGAGGCGATCTGGAAAAGGTCCGTGCGCGTCACGAGATTGACAACCCTCGGCTCGGACTTCTGGATCGCGGCGGCGAGCGGGCCTTCGCCGGTCGATCCGATCAGCACCGGCACGAGGCCCTCATTGGCGATGCGGCGGGCAAGGTCGGCATAGCGCTCGACCGGCCAGCGCTTTTCCGGATGTGCCGCCGATGCCCCCGGAATGACGAGGACATAGTCGCCGTGAATGCCGAAATACTGGGGCGAGAGGCTCGGCCGGTTGCCGAGCGCCGCCTTGATCCAGGAGAAGTCCGGCATCGGCACCTTGCCGGGCGGATAGCCGCCTTCGGGGGCGAGCCCGGCATGTTCGAGCTGTTCGGCGAGCCGGTCGACCGGATGCATCTCGGCCCGGTTCGGATTGCGGTGCGGAAAGGCGCAATTGTCGACATGGCCGGACCACAGCGGCGGCTTGCGTCCGGGCATGTTCAGCGCCTTGAAATAGTTTGCCGTCCGGCCGCTCGTCTGGAAGTCGTAGACGATATCGTATTTCTGGCGGCGGATCCGGGCGATAAGGTCGCGGGTGGCCCGCACGCCGTCCGGACGGCCGTTCGTGTCGACGACATCGACATAGGGACACTTCTCGGCAAAGCTCTTGAAGGGCGGGGTCGTCAGCAGCGTGATCTGCGCCGACGGGTGTGCCTCGCGCACGGCCTTGACCGCGCCGAGTGCCATCATGAAATCGCCGAGCGCGCTCAGCTTGATGACGAGCACCCGCCTGGCGCGCACGCCCGGATTTGCGGAGCGTTTGAACGAGACGTCCTGCGAACTCATGCCGTGCGAGATATCCCCTGTGTCATCAATGCAGTATAGACGCTGAGCGTGGCGGTCTGAAGCCCCCTTTTCGAGAAGTGGCGGCGGACATTCTCCTGTCCGGCCCGGCCCATGCCGGCGCGCGCGGCCGGCCCGACCTGGACGAGTGATCTCAGGGCGGCGGCGAGTGATCCGGCGTCTCCCGGCGGGAACAGGGCGCCTGTCTCGCCGTCAATCACCGTCTCCCGGGCGCCGCCATGGTCTGCCGCGATGACGGGCCTTGCCATGGCTGCAGCCTCGATGGCCGTCCGGCCGAAGGCTTCCGGGCGCAGAGACGGGGCAACCACGATATCGCACGCGGCAAAAGCGGCCGGCATGTCGCTGCAATGGCCGGTGACAAGAACCGACCCGGCCAGCCCGGACTGGGCGATCTGCGTCTCCAGGGCCTCCTGAAAGGCCCGGCGTCCTTGCGCGTCCCCGGCAAGGACAAGCACAAGCCTTGCCCGCTCGTCGGCGTCGAGACGGGCGAGGGCGGCGAGCGCCAGCGCCTGTCCCTTCCACGAGGTGAGCCGGGCGGGCAGGAGGAGAACGAGCCGCCTGTCCGTCTCGCCAAGGCCCCAGCCCTGCCGCACGGCCTGCGGGCGCGCCGGAGAGACCCTGGCCGGATCGAACAGGTTGAGGTCGACGCCGCGCGGAATGATGACGATCCGGTCGTCGCCGACGCCGTGAACGGCCTTGATATGCTCGCCGATCCAGCGCGAATTGGCGATCACGAGATCGCCTTTGGCCATGACCGAATTGTAGACTTTCTTCGCGCCCGACGTGCCGGAATAGGCCCCGTGATAGGTCGTCACGAAAGGCGTCCCGGTTGCCTGCGCCGCGCGCCAGCCGCTCCAGGCCGGGGCGCGGCTGCGGGCATGGATCAGGCCGATGCCTTCTTCGGCAACGAGGCTTGCGATCTGGTTGGCATTGCGGAAGATGACGACCGGGTTCTTCGAGCCCATGTCCATGCCGACAAGCTCGCCGCCGCGCGCTTCGAGTTCCGGAACGAGACGGCCGCCCTTGCTGGCGACGAGCGCCCGCCCGCCCGCCGCCACGACGGCCTCGGTGACATCGAGCACGGTCCGCTCGGCCCCGCCCGTGTCGAGGTCCGGGATGAGCTGGAGAATGGTCCGCCCGGCAAGGCTCGGCAGGTGTGACAAATCGGGCCCCCTGAGGTTCTGAGCTTCCTTATCATGACCCTTCTGGAAATCACCACGCCGCAACACCGCCGCCTCGCCTGCCGCCGCTTGGAGGGAGATCCGGCGCGTCCCGGGCTTGTCTGGCTGTCCGGGTTCAAATCGGACATGCAGGGCAGCAAGGTCCTGGCGCTCGAAGCCTGGGCGAGGGCAAGCTGCCGGTGCTTCCTCGCCTTCGACTATTCCGGCCACGGCCAGTCCGGCGGCCGGTTCGAGGACGGTACGGTCTCGGCCTGGCGGGAGGATGCGCTCGCGGTGCTCGACGCGCTGACAGACGGCCCGCAGGTTCTCGTCGGCTCGTCCATGGGCGGCTGGCTCGCTTTGCTGGTAGCGCTCGCCCGGCCCGAACGGGTCGCCGGGCTCGTTCTCGTCGCGCCTGCGCCAGACTTTACCGAAAAGCTGATGTGGCCGGAACTCTCGCCCGCCGCGCAGGCCGAGATGATGAAGACCGGCGTCACGCTCCGGCCGTCGGGCTATGGCGACCCCTATCCGGTCACGCGCGCCCTCATCGAGGACGGCCGCCAATGGCAGCTTCTCGATGCGCCGATCCCGTTCTCAGGCCCGGTCCGCATTCTGCAGGGCATGCAGGACCCGGACGTGCCATGGGCCCATGCCTTCCGTCTCGTCGAGACCGTCACGAGCCCCGATCTCGCCTTCACCCTCGTCAAGGACGGCGACCATCGCCTGTCCCGGCCGGAGGATATTGCCCGGCTTGAGGCGGCGTGTGCTGAAGTTTTCTCAAGGGTTTAGGTCGCTTCCGTAACGGATGGAAACGGCCTTTTGTGCCTGTCATCCCGGACGCCGCAATGAAACAAGCTCCCGGCCAAGGGCTGGGTCCCTGACAAATCCTCGCGGATTTTCAGGGATGGCAAATTTTCTATGGACGTTTCCCCCGGAGGCGGCACGGCTCTAATCGAGCAACCCTTCGATCTCGCTCGTGATCCGGTCGGCGAGGAGCCGTCCGGCAGGCGTCAGGACAAGCCGGCCCGTGCCCGGTTCGAGCCAGCCAGCATCCTGCAGGTCCCTCAGGCCCGGGCGGTCGATCATGCCCTGGAACGCCGCTTCGAGCCGCTCCAGCCCGATCCCCTCGACCGTGCGCAGGCCCATGGCGAGCAGTTCCTGCGCCGCCTCCATCGGGGCAAGCGGCGACAAGACCGCAGCGCCCGAGCCCGTCCCGGCGACAGCGCGGACATAGTCCCCCGGCCGCCGGGCCCCCTCGGTCGCATGCCGCAAGCCGTTCAGCGTCAGCCGCCCGTGCGCGCCGGGGCCGATGCCGAGCCAGTCGCCGGAGCGCCAGTAGGCGAGATTGTGCTGCGACCTGTGGGCCTCGCCTGCGGCATGGTTGGATATTTCATAGGCCGGCATCCCGGCCCCGGCCATCAGGGCCTGCGTGGCTTCATAGAGGTCCGCCTGCGCCTCCTCGGCCATCGGGACAAGGCTGCCGCGCGCCGCCGCCTTGCCGAACGGGGTTGCCGCCTCGATGGTCAGCTCATAGAGCGAGACATGCTGCGCCCCGAGCGCGAGGGCGTCCGACAGCTCGCGCGTCCAGTCATCCGGCTCCTGTTCGGGCCGCGCATAGATCAGGTCGAGCGACACCGACGGAAAGGTCTTGAGCGCTGTCGCGACAGCTCGTCTTGCGGTGTCGGCATCATGGTCGCGCCCGAGAAACCCGAGCGCTGCATCATCGAGCGACTGCACCCCAAGCGACAGCCGGTTGACGCCGGCCGCGCGCCAGTCCCCCGCCCGCTCGGGGGTCAATGTCCCGGGATTGGCTTCCAGCGTGATCTCGGCACCTGCTGCCAGCCCGAACGCGTCCGCGCAGGCCTCGACAAGCGCCGCGATCTCCCGCCCGGACAGGAGCGAGGGCGTGCCGCCGCCAAGATAGACCGAGCCGAGGGCCGGGTGGCCTGCGAGGCGCGCGCCGTGGCCGGCAATGTCGGCGGCCATCGCCGCAAGCAGGCCCTCATTGTCCCGGTCCTTCGCGGCATAGACGTTGAAGTCGCAATAAGGACAGATGCGCGCGCAATAAGGCCAGTGGACATAGGCCCCGAACCCGTAGCCGGGCCCAAAAGGGGAGGGACCGCTCATGCGAGGAGGGCTGCTTTCAGCTTCGCGAAGGCCGCCGCCCGGTGGCTCATCGCGTGTTTCCTCGCGGGGTCCATCTCGCCGAAGGTTTCCGTTTCGCCGTCGGCGACGAAGACCGGGTCATAGCCGAACCCGCGCGTTCCCCTTGGCGGCCAGACGAGGGTCCCGCGCACCTCGCCCTCGAACACGTCGCCATGCCCGTCCGGCCAGACGACCGCGAGGGCGCAGACGAATTTCGCCCGCCGGTCCTGCCCGCCCGTTTCGGCGAGTTCGGCCTCGACCTTTTCCATGGCGAGCCGGAAGTCGCGGTCCGGCCCCGCCCAGCGCGCCGAATGGATGCCGGGAGCCCCGCCGAGCGCCGCGACGGCGAGCCCGGAATCGTCCGACAGGGCGAGCGCGCCGGTTGCTTCTGCCGCTGCCCGTGCCTTGAGCAGGGCATTGCCGGCAAAGCTTGTCTCGGTTTCCTCCGGTTCATCGAGCCTCAGATCGATCGCGGAGACGACATCGAAGCCGAGCGGCCCGAACAGGTCTATCAGCTCGCGCACCTTGCCGGAGTTATGCGTGGCGGCAACCAGCCGTCCGGGCAGCATTTTTCTCGTCGGCATCGCAACTGGCTCCATTCTTGCTATTTTGTCAGGAAGAATTATCGTTTGTCGGTAAGGGTTGCCGCATGGTACATGCCTCGCTCTATCGAATCGCGGCACCAAACAGAAGGATGTTCATGATCGTCGCCGAGCAAAATTCCGTCGCAGCCGCCCTGGGCGTGATGGTGCGCATCGTGATGTGGCTGTCTGTCATCATCGGCCTCCTCTCCTTCGTCACGCTCGCCCTTGGCCTGTTCGCCAGCCTGAACGGCGGCGCGCTTGATCTCGGCCTCGGCGGCGCGCTTGTCGAGGACCTGAAGCCTGCGACCTTCATAGCCGCGCTCGCCGCCCTGGTCGTCGTCATGCCGGGAATCATCTATATATGCGTCCAGTTGCGGCGAATCCTCGCGACGCTCGCGGCGGGCGACCCGTTCGTGCCGGAAAACGCCCCGCGGCTGATGCGGATCGCTACCGCAATTGCGATCATGGAGCTCGCCCGCTATGCGGCGATCATCCTGTTGCGCGTGTTTGTGGATTTCGGGGAGGGCATGGCAGGTCCCCGCCTGTCGGTCAGCCTTGTGGCCTGGGTATCGGCGGCGGCCATGCTCGTCTTCTCGCAGGTCTTCCGGGAAGGAAGCCGCTTGCGGGAAGAAGAAAAAATGACAATCTAGGAGCAGACATGGGCATTCGCGTAACACTGGACAGGGTTCTGCTCGACCGGCGCATGTCGCTGACCGAACTGTCCGAACGCGTCGGCGTGACGCTCGCGAACCTCTCCATCCTGAAGACAGGCAAGGCCAAGGCGATCCGCTTCTCCACGCTCGAGGCGCTGTGCCGCGAGCTCGACTGCCAGCCGGGTGACATTCTCGTCTTCGAGGACGGCAATGGCGTCGAGCGGGTCGCGGCGCAATAGGCCGCGCCATGCCGCTGCAGCCCTTCCACCTCGCCATCCCCGTCGACGACCTTGCTAGCGCCGAAGCCTTCTACGGCACCCTGATGGGCTGCCGGACCGGGCGGCGCTCGGCCGACTGGATCGATTTTGACTTTTTCGGTCACCAGCTTGTCGCGCATCTTGCGCCAGAAGAGTGCGGGCAGGCCGCCACGAACCGGGTCGATGGCAAGCAGGTCCCGGTCCGGCATTTCGGGGTCGTCCTCGCCCCGGACCAGTGGCAGGCCCTTGCCGGCCGGTTCCGCGCGGCCGGCGCGGAATTCATCATCGAGCCTGGCATCCGCTTTGCCGGCGAGCCCGGCGAACAAGGCACCTTCTTCCTCCTGGACCCGGCCGGCAACGCGCTCGAGTTCAAGTATTTCGAGGACATGGACGCGCTGTTTCGCGTCTGAGGGCTGCGCTAATTGCCGAGCTGGTTTCGCAAAGCCAAAGCTGCTGGCGCAGCATTCTCTGCCTTGATTTGATCCAGTGGATCAAATCATTCGCTGTCGTGAAACGGCGGCGAATGGTGGTTGGAGTGAGACTTGAACTCACGACCTCCGGATTATGAGTCCGGCGCTCTAACCAGCTGAGCTACCCAACCTTGCGCGCAAACCTTCAAGGGCACGCGGAGCCGTGTCTCTATAGGCGGGCGGGAAACGGCGTGCAAGCGGCCTCGTCAAGGCGCTTTACACATATGCCCAAAGATGTGAAATTGCGGTCTCGTGTCAGGGCAGCTCCGGTACAGGGTCAGGGTTCATACATGCGCGCTTGGTGTCTTGCCCTTGCCCTCCTCGCCCCGGCCGCCGCCGCCCAGGACCAGGTCGCCGTCACGGCCTATGGCGAGGGCCGCTTCGCCGAGGCCGCAGAGATCGCGTCCGGGATCGCCGACGCCGACAACAGCGCCTTCGCCGCCCGCGCGCTGCTCGCCCGCGCCATCTCGACCGACGAGGAACCGGACCCGGCCACGGTCGCCGAGGCCTGGGCGCTGGCCGAGAAGGCCGTCGCGCTCGAACCCGGCCATGTCGAGGGGCGCCTGCAGCTTGCCATTGCCATGTCCCTGACCGCCCGGCCCATGTCGGTGCGCGAGGCGCTGCGGTCCGGCTATGGCGAAAAGGCGCGCGACCTTGTCCGCGAGGTCATCGCCGACGATCCCGGCAATGCCTATGCCCACAGTTTCCTGTCGGTCTGGAATGTCGAGGTCCTTCGCCGCGGCGGGCGGCTCGGCGCGACCCTGATGGGGGCAAGCGTGAAAGATGGCCGCGAGCACTACGAGGCCGCGATTGCCGCCGATCCGGGCGAGGCATCGCTCCACTGGCAATGGGCCCGCGTGCTGACCGCGCTCAATGCCGACAAATACCGCGACGAGATCGACGCCGCCCTCGCTGCCGCCCTCTCCCTGCCGAGCGAGACTGCCATCGAGACCATCATGCAGGTCCGCGCCAAACGCATCGAAACCGCCTTCGCGACCCTGTCCAAAGAAGCCGTCGAGGGTCTCGCCGCGAAGATGCTGTAGGGCGGGCCTTGGCCCGCCGACAGAGGCATGGCGTGGCGGGGCGAGCCCCGCCCTACACCGCCTCGAGTTCCCGTTCTGCGGCCTGTTCCTCGAGGAAGCGTTCGGCTTCGAGGGCGGCCATGCAGCCCATGCCGGCGGCGGTGACGGCCTGGCGGTAGAGGTCGTCGGTGACGTCGCCTGCCGCGAAGACGCCCGGAATGTTGGTCGCGGTCGAATCCGGCGCGGTGACGAGATAGCCGCCGCCCTTCATGTCGAGCTTGCCGACAAACAGTTCGGTCGCCGGGGCGTGGCCGATGGCGATGAAGACGCCGTGCGTTTCGCGGGTCGTCGTCTCGCCGGTTTCGAGGTTCTTCAGGCGCACGCCGGTGACGCCGAGCGGTGTCTCGGTGCCGAGCACGTCCTCGAGCGCGCTGTTCCAGATCACCTCGACCTTCGGGTGCCGGAACAGGCGGTCCTGCAGGATCTTCTCGGCGCGGAACTCCTCACGGCGGTGGACCACCGTGACCTTGGCGGCGAAATTCGTCAGGAACAGCGCTTCCTCGACAGCCGTATTGCCGCCGCCGATGACGAAGACCTCCTTGCCGCGATAGAAGAAGCCGTCGCAGGTCGCGCAGGCCGAGACGCCGAACCCCTTGAACTTGTCTTCCGACGGGAGCCCGAGCCATTTTGCCTGCGCGCCGGTCGAGATGATGACGGCATCGGCTGTGTAGACCTGCCCGGAATCGCCGGTGGCGCGGAAGGGGCGGACGTCGAGATCGACCTCGGCAATATGGTCCTCGGCAATCTCGGCGCCCATTTTCAGGGCGTGCTCGCGCATCCGGTCCATCAGGTCAGGGCCCTGGATTTCGGCAAAGCCCGGATAGTTTTCGACATCGGTGGTGATCGTGAGCTGGCCGCCCGGCTGGATGCCGGTGACGACGAGGGGCTTGCGGAGCGCCCGCGCGGCATAGATCGCGGCGGTCCAGCCCGCCGGGCCGGAGCCGATGATGAGGATCTCTGCGTGGCGGGTTGGGGTCATGTGAAGGGTCTCCTTCGGGCGCGGCGGTCAGGCCCGGCATCATTGATGACATGGTTCTATGGGGATTCTGCCGCGCCGAATAAAGCCCTTGCAGCGGGTTTTCGCGCTGATTGGAGCGTTGAGCGGACCTGAAGGGTCTATCCGGCTGGCGCGGTTTCCGCTTCGCGCACTTCGACGGTCGCATGCGTGACACCGAACGAGGCGGCAAGCGCGGCCTTGACTGCGTCCCGAAGCTTGTGCGGGCAGGCACCCGGCTGGCCAACCGCTTCCAGCGTCACGAGCGGCTGCTTCTCGGTGAGGGACCAGGCATGGACATGCGAGATGGCGGCAAGCTCCGGCACGCCGGCGAGAAGGGCTGCGCGGATCGCCTCCGGCGTCAGGCCTGCGGGCGCGCCTTCGACGAGGATGTGCCCGGCATCGCGCGCGATGCGCCAGCCTGCGACCGCCACGAGCCCGGCCACGAACAGCGAGAGGAGCGGGTCGATGGCGAGCCAGCCGGTCTGCAGGATGACGAGCGCTGCCGTGATGGCGGCGACCGAGCCGAGCATGTCGCCCGCAACATGCCACATCGCGCCTTTCAGGTTCAGGTCTTCCCGGTCCCCGCCATGCAGGATGGCGAAGGCAACGAGATTGACGACAAGGCCGAGCACCGCGACGCCGAGCAGGAGCGGGGCGATGATCTCGCTCGGGGCAAACAGGCGTTGGACGGCTTCGACCGTGATCCACGCGGCCAGGGCCAAGAGCGCAATGCCATTGGTGAAGGCGGCAAGGATGCGCATCCGGGTGAAGCCGTAGCTGCGGGTCTCGTCGGCGGGCCGCGTCGCGAGGCGGTAGCCGACCCAGGCAAGGCCGAGCGAGGCGGCGTCGGTCAGCATGTGCGCTGCGTCGGCGAGGAGCGCGAGCGAGCCTGACACAATGCCGCCAATCACCTCGACGATCATGAACCCAGCCGTCAGGAGCCCGGCAAGCGCCACCCGCCGCCGCCCGTCGGCGTTTGCCAGGTCGGCATGGCTGTGGCCGGGCTCATGGGCATGGCCGCTGTCATGCCTGTGGTCATGGGAATGGGTGTGGCTCATCATGGCGAGAAACCGGATTCGGGCTGTCCGGTCAAGTTTTTATCCATGTAAAACAATCACATGACATATGTGATAGCATATCATGTGCTGAGTTGGACATGGGCGCCCGGAAGGGCGACTTGCCGTCAGTTCGGCAGGCGCTGCACTTCGTTTTCGGCATTCAGCAGCACGACGGTCGGCACGTGCTGGCGGGCCTTGTCCTGTTCGACATGGGCAAAGGCGGCAATGATGACGCGGTCGCCGACGGCAAAGTGGCGGGCCGCTGCGCCGTTAACGCCGATCGTGCGCGAGCCGCGCGGGGCCTCGATCGCATAGGTCTGGATGCGCGCGCCATTGGTCACGTTCCAGATGTCGACGCGCTCGTGCGGCAGGATGCCTGACGCATCGAGCAGGTCCTGGTCGATAGACACCGAGCCTTCATAATGAAGGTCGCACTGGGTCACCGCACCGGAGTGAAGTTTCCCCTTGAGCATGTTGAGCAGCATGCGGGTCTCACCCTCCAGCCGGTACAATCAGGACCGGGCTTCCCCGGCGGAGCCTATATGGCCCCGGACAGCCTGAAATGAAAGTGTTTTGGTGCATCGGGCCACGCACCTGTGATGCAAGGTCCGGGCCGCCGCGCCCGCCTTCCCTCTTGATTGACGCAGCGGAGCCTCGTCCACACTCTTCACCGTCAAAAGTTTCCCGGGGAGGACCGACCATGGCCGACACTTTCGTGAACCTGACCCGCGAGGGCCATCTCCTCATCGTCGAGATGAACCGTCCGGAGCGCATGAACGCCCTGCATCCCCCTGCGAACGAAGCGCTTGCCAGAGCATTCGACGATTTCGCCGCCGATCCGGACCTCTGGGTCGCCATCATCACCGGGGCCGGGACCCGCGCCTTCTCGGCCGGCAATGACCTGCGCTGGCAGGCCGAGGGCAATGCGATCACGGTGCCGCCGACCGGCTTTGCCGGTCTCACGGCGCGCTATGACCTCGACAAGCCGGTCATCGCGGCGGTCAATGGCGTCGCCATGGGCGGCGGATTCGAGATCGCGCTCGCCTGCGACCTCATCATTGCATCAGAGACGGCGAAATTCGCCCTGCCGGAGCCGAAGGTCGGCCTCGCCGCGCTGGCCGGCGGCCTGCACAGGCTGCCCCGCCAGATTGGCCTGAAACGCGCCATGGGCATGATCCTGACCGGCCGCACGGTCACGGCCGGGGAAGGCGAGCGGCTCGGCTTCGTCAACGCCGTCGCGGCTCCGGACAAGCTGATGGACACCGCGAGGGAATGGGCGGGCATGATCATGGCCTGCAGCCCGATGTCCGTGCGCGGCTCGAAACAGGCTGTCATGCAGGGACTTGAGCATGCCGGTTACCGCGAGGCCTTCGAGGCCATGTATCCGGCCGTGCGCAACATGCTGAAAAGCGAGGACCTGATCGAAGGCCCCCGCGCCTTCGCGGAGAAACGCGCCCCGGTCTGGAAGGGGAGGTAGGGCGTTACATTCATCCTTCGACCCCGTCCTGCGACGGGGCAGACAAGCACATCCTTCGACAGGCTCAGGATGAGTCCGCACCAGGACCGGGACTCATCCTGAGCCTGTCGAAGGATGAATTGTCACCTTCCCGACAAACCCGTAGCATTCCTTCATGAACGTCTTCGTCTACATTCTCGAGTGCGCCGACGGAGCCTACTATGTTGGCACGCACAGGGGAGACGATCTCGACGTTCGCATCGGAGAACACAATTCCGGTAAATATACCAAGGCGTGGACCTACAAGAGACGGCCCGTCCGCCTCGCCTGGTGCGTCTGCTATGACGATCCGGTACAGGCAGTTCTGCTTGAGAGGCAACTCAAAGGCTGGAGTCGGGCCAAGAAGGCCGCCCTCATTCGCGGCGACCATGCCGCGCTTGTCGCACTTTCAAGGTCAAGGACGAGTCGGGAGGCAAATCCTGAAGGTCTGTCGCCGCTTCATCCTTCGACAGGCTCAGGATGAGTCAGCACCAGAACCGGGACTCATCCTGAGCCTTAGTCATTTATATAAAGAGGAGCTAATTCGTTGTATATGAGGTTCGCATCGTAATCTTCGCAGTCATTCAAATTGTCACTTACATTAAACCGCAATACGACAACAGAATAGGGAATTGATGCGCCACTGGCATATGCTTGTTTTACGCCGATATCTTCATCCAGCAAGAGAAAGCAAGCCCCACCATCATCTCGTGTAACTTCAGCAGCCTTCAAGTAAGCATAGTCAACAACGCGCTGATGGCTCGTAACTCCATTGCCACGCGCATTGACCTCATGTATCCCATCATCAGTAACGTTGTGTTTGACGCCACCCCTTATGCCCATTTCTTGATATGGAACAGGGTCGAAAATGGATGTGCAGCCGCCGAGCACCAGAGATCCAATACCAACGGACCAAAAAAATTTTCTCATACTGAAAACCCCAATCAGAAAATGTGCCATTACCAGATAACGTGATATTGTCAATAAGGCTGCCTTTCCCAAATGACGGGTCTTAGCTCGTCTCGGTGTCGCGGTACGTGTTGATGTGTAACCTCAGTGTAATTAATATTTTTAGCCTAATCTATGAGCAATCGCCAGATTTTATCATTATAAAATGTAACCATGGGCTTGAGAAGCTAAGTGTTCCTTCCTCAATAAAATGGAGAAAGCAGGTGAGTTGGACCCGCGATAAAGCAGTTCTGCCACTTTTTGCCAGCATGCTCATATGGGCACTGTGCTCTTGTGCAAGTCCTGAGCTTAAGCGATCATTTGAATACGCTGCCTCCGATAATGAGGCAGCGTTGCTGTATGTTCTGCCGCGTGCCCAGAGGGGTCTAATTGATATCGTGGCTGTAGATTTAAAAACAGGTCAAACATTAGAACGTCGATATACTTTGGGTAATAGCATAATGCAAGGCGGGCGACGAATAGCCGTTACCCTTGATGACTTACCAGTCGGCGTCCGAGAAGCTGCTGGGTCAACAATAAATCATCGTCTCGAGTTCGGTTTCCTTACTATTGAACCCGGAGATTACGCTGTATATCAATTTCGCGGTCATAATTATATACCCAATTGTGTAGAGAATAATGCGATAGTATTTAATGTAAGTGCAACAAGCATAAACATTTTAGATGATCTGAGGAGCCTTGCGGAGCGTACCGGAAGCGAGCAGGAGCATGTGCGGGGGCGTATAGAGGGATTTGAATTATATGTCGCTGGAGTTCTGGAGGCTTATTCGGGTATCCGCGGAGAGGCTCGTATTGTTAGTCCAAAAGGGTTTATAGACTTTGGAGAGCCTAGCAGCCTGGGTATTCTGAGGGGTCAATGCGCTACGAGCCGAACATTTGAGAAACGCTAAGATCATTGAGACCTCTATTGCGCGAGCGCCGCCTTCGCCGCCTCGACGACGCTGGCCGGGCGCAGGAAGCGGATGCCGAAGGCCTTGTTGGCGCAGCGCATGACCTCGCCGGAGAGGCTGCCCGTCGTGACGAGCTCTCCGACCATGGGCGGCGGCCCTTCCGTCTCGAAGCCGGCCCCCGTCAGCGAGATGTCGATCACCCGGCAGTTCAGGCGGCGGCCGTCCTGGCGCACGACAATGGCCGGGCCGTCAGCGGCGAAGCGCGGCGCGCCCCGTTCCTCGGCCAGCCCCAGCCGCGCCTTGTTGTAGAGCCAGGTCAGCTTGTCGGCGAGCCGGTCGCGTTTCGTTTGGCTCGTCTGGAAAGCTATGGCGAAGCCCGTGCCGGCATGGCGGGTGACGCGTCCGGCCACCCGGCCGATTTCCTCGATGTAGCAGACGACATGGTCGTCGACAGCCGGGACGATGCGGGCCGTGACGATGGCCCCTCCGCAGGACAGGTTTGTCGTGACGAACTCTTGTTCCTCGTTGGTCTCGGTCAGGAAGCGGCCGCGCAGTTCCAGCGGCACGCGCCTGTGGCGGCGATGGTCTTTATGGAGGCGGGGATTGCGCGGCTTGAGCCGCATCTCGCCAAGGACAGGTGCCGTCATCTTTCCTCGCTTCCGGCCCGCGGACCGGGCCAGCGGTGTCCGGCCAGGGGGAAGCGCTCCGGTTCCGCTCGCGCAAAGATTAGTCATCGAGTCTTCACAAAGTGTTTCGGGGTGTCCATGAATGTTTGGCATATCTATCAGCAGTCAGCAGACCGGGGAGACAGGCGACGTGGCCGAATATGACTATGTGATCGTCGGGGCGGGCAGCGCCGGCTGCGTCCTCGCCAACCGGCTGAGCGCCAACCCGTCGGTCCGCGTCTGCCTCATCGAGGCGGGCAAGAAGGACACGAGCCTTCTCGTCCGCATGCCGGCTGGCGTCGGCAATCTCATCAAGGAACAGAACGACCAGAACTGGGGCTTCTGGACCGAGCCGCAGGCCCATATGGATGGCCGCAAGCTCTGGTGGCCGCGCGGCAAGGGCTGGGGCGGGTCCTCCTCGATCAACGGCATGATCTATATACGCGGCCATGCCCGCGACTATGACCAGTGGCGCCAGACCGGCCTTGCCGGCTGGAGCTTTGCCGATGTGCTGCCCTACTTCCGCCGCTCCGAGCATTACGAGCGCGGCGGCGATGCCTTTCACGGCGAGGGCGGTCCGCTCTGGGTCGAGAAAGCCCCGCTCGACAATCCGGTCTACCGCGCCTTCATCCGCTGCGGAGCCGAGGCAGGCCATGCCCTGACCGATGATTTCAACGGCGCGCAGCAGGAAGGCTTCGGGGCCTATCAGCGCACGATCCGCGACGGCGAGCGCTGGAGTGCGTCATTCGCCTATTTGCGCCCCATCGAGGCGGTGCGCGACAATCTCACTATCCTCTCGACAGGGCTTGTCACGAAAATCCTCGTCGAGAGCGGGCGGGCGACCGGCGTTCAGTATGTCTCCGGACGCGGCGGGCAGGCCCAGACCGTGCGCGCCCGCGCCGAAGTCCTCGTCTCGGCAGGGGCGGTCCAGTCGCCGCAGATCCTGATGCTGTCCGGCATCGGCCCTGCCGACCAGATCAAGCAGCACGGCCTCGATGTGGTTCATGATATGCCGGAGGTCGGCCAGAACCTGCAGGACCATCTCGACGTGCTCGTGGTCCATGAAATGACCCAGCCGCTCTCGGTCTGGTCCAAGCAGAAGGGCCTGCGCAAATACGCCGTCGGGCTCAATTACATGCTGCGCCGCCAGGGCGTCGGGCGCGACCAGGCCCTTCAGGCCGGGGCCTTCATCAAGTCCCGCGAAGGGCTCGACCGGCCGGACATCCAGCTTCACCACATCAATGCCATGTCGTTCAACCATGCCAAGGAACCCGGCGACCGCGACGGGTTCATGGTCCATGCCTGCCAGCTTCGCCCGGAAAGCCGGGGCTCAATCGGCCTGCGCTCGGCCGATCCGTTCGAAGCCCCGATGATCGACCCGAACTATCTCGCCGCCGGGGAAGACCGCCGCGTCATGCGCGAGTGCGTGAAACTCGTCCGCGATGTCCTGAAACAGAACGCGCTCTCGCCCTATCGGGGTGCCGAAGTGCGCCCCGGGGAGAGCGTCCGGACCGATGCCGAGATCGATGCCTTCGTCCGGGCGACCGGCGAGACGATCTACCATCCGGTCGGCACGGTGCGCATGGGAGCCGACAGCGCCGCCCCGCTCGACGGGTCGCTGCGCGTGCGCGGCATCGAGGGACTTCGGGTCGTCGATGCGTCCGTCATGCCGACCCTTGTCGGCGGCAACACGAACGCGCCGACGATCATGATCGCCGAGAAAGCCTCCGACATGATCCTCGGCCGCGCCCCGCTCGCCCCGCAGGAGACCGCCCTCGCCGAAGCAGGCTGAGCCTGCCGCTTTCGCCGGGTGGACAAAGCAAAAGCCCCCGCCATCGCTGACGGGGGCTTTCATATGGGCGTTCGGACGAGGACCTAGAATTCGAGGTCGAGGCCGACGGTCAGGATCGCGCCGCGTGGATCGTGGACCCGGCTGTCGAAACCGCCGTTCGTGTTGACCGATGGCGGGCGCGCGCCGAAGGCATTGCGCACGCCGACGGTGAACTGGGCCGCCTTGTCGCGGTTCAGGTATTCGTTGATCGCGAGACCGTACTGGACATCGAGGCGGAAGTCCTCCTCGATCGGAACATCCGCGCCGGCCGGCTGGTCGTCGAGATAGCTGTCGATATAGCGCCCGAACAGGTTGAACGAATGCGCGCCATACGCGTATTCGAGGCCCGCATTGAACCGGAGTTCGGGTGTCGGCGACCCGAAATTCGTGAAATTGCGGATGCCTGCGCCGTCGATCTCCGCGCCGCCGACGCTCTGCTGCAGGTCATAGGTCAGCACATAGGTTCCGGTGAAGCTCGGGGTAATCATGCCGAAGCCGGTGTCGAGCGCCCAGCGCACCGAGAAGTCCACGCCCGAGGTTTCGACCGAGGCCGCGTTCACGTAGCCGTTATTGACCTGTATGATCGTTCCCGCCGGGCTGCGGATGATGTCCGGCCCGTTCGGGTCGGCATTCACCACGGCTTGCGGGGCGGTCTGCACGATGGCGTTCGTGAAGTCGAAATTGAAATAGTCGACATTGAACTGCAGCCCGGAAAGCGGCTCGAAGGTCGCCCCGAAATTGAACGCCGTGGAGTCTTCCGGCACAAGGTCCGGATTGCCGGTGGCGCGAACGGCAACGAACGCGTTGGCGCCGCCATTGTTCGGGTCGGAAACCTGCTGCAGTGTCGTCGACTGGCCCTGGAGCTGGAAGGTCGAGGGGGCGCGGAACGAGGTCGAATAGGACCCGCGCAGCGAGATCTGGTCCGTCGGGCGCACGAGCAGCGCAACTTTCGGATCCACCGTCGAGCCGCCCTGCGACCCGTAGTCCTCGAAGCGCACCGCCACCTGCAGGTCGGCAAAGCTGACGAGCGGGACGGCGACCTCGCCGAAGAAGGCATAGACGTCCTGGCTGCCGCTGAACGGCTGTTCGCCGATCAGGAAGGCGAAGCCGTCATTCTCGGTGATCTCGTCAAAGGTCGCCGATATGTCCTGCTGGCGGTATTGCGCCCCGACGGCGATGCCGACGGGCCCGGCGGGCAGTTCAAACAGCTCGCCGGAAA
>CAYSED010000051.1:11096-17241 GCA_964429935.1 uncultured Hyphomonadaceae bacterium | reverse complement strand
AGCAGGCGCGCGTCGCAGATCGGGCTCGCTTCATCGACCCGGCGGCCGACCTGGCTGACGATCCGCTGGCAGATGTTCATCAACTGGCCATTGTCGCGGAAGCGGATGTTCGTCCGCTCGATCTTGCCGTTGACCTCGATATAGGTCGTTTCCGCACCGTTCACCATGATGTCGGCGATGTCGTCCCGGGCAAGCAGCGGTTCCAGCGGGCCATAGCCGAGCACGTCATTGCAGATGTCGTCGAGCAGGGTTTCCTGCTCGGAAATCGACATCACGACATTCTTGATCGAGATGATCTCGACGACGATGTCGCGGATCTCCTCGCGGGCGCTGTCCTGGTCGAGTTGGGCAAGCTGGCCGAGATCGATCGTGTCGATCAGCGCGTTGAAGATCGTGGTCTTGGTCTGGTAATATTGTTCGGACTGGTTGTTGATCGCGAGCTCCCGCTGGGGCGCAGGCTTGGGCGGCGGCTTGATGGCCACGGGCTTAGACGACGGCTTGGCGGCCGGCGGGGATGGCTGTGCCGGCTTGGCAGCGACCGACGCGGCTGCCGGCGGCTGCGCCGAAGCAGGCCGTGCCGGCACCGGCTGGATGGCTCCGGGAGAACGCTTACCGAACGACATTCAACAATCCCCGTCTGTCCGGCCTATTTGCCGAGCAGTTTCTGAACAAATGATTTCTGGGGCACATCGACCGACTGCCCCGTCAGGACCGATGCCAGGTGATTGATCGCCAGCGACGACTTCGCGTCGGCCTGCGTTTCGGAGATCATCTGGCCATTGTTGGACGCCGTTCCGAACAGGTGCGGATCGAACGGCAGGACGATCTCGGGCTCGGTGCCGATCGCGGCGGCAAAGTCCTTGATCGGTATTTCGGGGCGCTTGGGCACGCCGACCATATTGATGACGAGCCGTGGCGGGGCGTCGTTCGGACGCTGCGCCCTGATGACATCGATCATGTTCTTGCCGTTGCGGAGCGAGGCCAGGTCGGGCTGGCAGACGATGATGACCTCGTCCGACGAGACGAGCGTGGCGCGCAGCCATTCGGACCAGATGTGAGGCAAGTCCAGGATGACGAAAGGAACGGTCCGGCGCACGCTCTGGATGACGATGTCATAGGCCTCGTTCGGGATGTCGAGCGCTTCGCTGACCGTCGCCGGTGCCGTGAACAGGCTGAGCCGGTCGGTCGCCTTTGTGATGAGGCGGGCAATCACCGCCTCGTCGGCCCGCTCCGGCGCGAGCAGCGCGTCGGCAATCGTCTGCGCGCCCTCCTGGTTGAAGTCGAGCGCCGTCGTGCCGAAGGACAGGTCGAGGTCGACGAGCGTCGCATTCAGGCGGGCATTCTCGGAAATGGCCCAGGCGAGATTGTGGGCAATCGTCGAGGAGCCGACGCCGCCCTTGGCTCCGACGACCGAGATGCTCTTGCCGAGGAACGGGGTCTCCGGATCGGCGAACAGGTTGCCGATGGCCCGGATCATCTGGAGCGGCGTGACCGGCGGGACGAGATATTCACTGACCCCGCGCGACACGAGCTGGCGGTAGAGCGCGATATCGTTGGTGGCACCGATGACCATGACCTGGACGCCGGGGTCGCAGTGCTCGGCCACCGAATCGATCTGCGCAATCATCTCGTTCGCCGGCAGGTGCGACTCGAGGACGAGGAGGTTGGGCGTCACGTTGGACTGCAGGTAGTCGATCGCCGCGCGCGTGCCGCCAGGGATGAGTTCGACATCGGCGCGGCGCATCCGGCGGTCCTGCGCCACGGTCTCGAGCAGGTTCGCCGTGCTCGCCTGCTCATGGAACACGCGAATCGAGATCGCCGGTATCGGCCGTTCGCCGCCCTCGAATTCGGGAATGGCAACGACATCCCCTGCCCCCGCCGTGTCGAAGGCCGGCAGCGCGCCCGCCGGACCGCTGGCGAGGGCGGCGGCAAGGTCAGGCTCGTGCCCGCCGTCTTCATCCTCGAGATCGAATGCGAAATCGTCTTCAAGCAGCGCGTTCTCGTTCGCCATGACGATGGTCCTTCTGTCTAATTTGATGTCTGAACGGCATCGGAGACCGCTCCGGACTCGCCCTCGTTGCGCTCGGAGGCTGTCGCCGCGCCGTTGCGCCACAGTTCGAGCGTGACCTGGCGGCGCTCGGCATCGCCCGGATCGAGCGGGCGTTCGCCGAGAAGGTCGGCCGGATCGGCGATCATCGCGGCCATGTTCGTGCGTACCGAACAGCCAAGGGTCGGCAGGTCATTGTTCAGCCGGATCGACGCAAAGTCGATCGTCGCGAGGCTCTCGCATTCAGGGGCGATGGCATCATACCGCGAAAACGAGAGGACAATCTGCGCCGTCCCGCTGCCCGAGGGGGCCGAGCCGCCATCGATCTCGGCATATTCAATGCCGCTTGCAAAGGCCATTTCCCTGATGTCGCTCGCAGCCGCGACCGCGAGCTGGGGGTTGGCGCTGCTCGCCGGCAGGCTCACCTTCAGCGGGCCATGGCCATAGTCCCGGTAATCCCGGAGGAACGCGTCGATCCGCAGGCGCTCGGCGCGCGGCAGGCTCGTATCAGCCGGGTTCAGGGTCAATTCGAGCACGTCCTGGCGCTCGCGCACCCCAATCTCGTGACGGTCGAGCGCCGAGGTCTCGACATATTCGACCGGAACGGCGGGACTGGACGAGCAGGCAGCGAAGCCAATAAGGGCGACAGAACCTCCGAGCAGGGCAAATCCGCGAAACGACATCTTCAGTCTCCTCACTCCTCGATAAAGCCGACAGGGGCGGCGTAGCCGTCCGGGTTCACATCGCCCTCGCCCCGGCCATACATGCGGTTCAGCTTGCCGAAGAAGATCGTCTTGGCATCGCTGGCATTGGCAAAGCCCTTGTCGGGCGAGCGGAAATCGGACGGCGAGCCCGGCTCGACGAGATAGGGCGTCACGATGATGACCAGTTCGGTTTCCTCGTTGATGAAGTCGCGCGAGCGGAACAGCGCGCCGAGCACGGGCAAGTTCCGCAGGCCGGGTATCTGGTCAATGGTCTGGCGCGTCGAGGACTCGATCAGGCCGGCGATCATCATCGACCCGCCGGAGGGCAGCTCGACTGTGGTTTCCGCCCGGCGCACAGTCAGGGCCGGGATGGTCAGTGTCTGGGCTGTCTGCAGCTCGCCGTCAGGCCCGACAAAGGTCGTCGCGCCGCCCTGGAAGGCCCCGAGAGCCGATAGCTCCGACACTTCCGTCGACATGCGCAGCGATATGCGGCCCTCCGACAGGACGATCGGGGTGAACCCGAGCCCGACGCCGAACGGCTTGAACTCGATCGTGACCGTATTGTCCTGCGTCTGGCCCACGGGGACGGGGAACTCGCCGCCCGCGAGGAAATTTGCCGGTTCGCCGGACAGGGCCGTGATGTTCGGCTCGGCAAGGGTCCGGACAAGGCCGACCCGTTCGAGCGCGCGCAGCGACACGCCAAGCTGGGATTGCTCGTCCTGGCCCTGGAGAAGGTTGGTGATCGTTCCGGCCGCCCCGAGCCCGCCAAGCGCGCCGCCCGCGACATTGAACGCGTTGGCCGTCGAGAAGCCGAACGAGTTCTCGAAAGGCGGCGCGCCTTCGAGCACGCGGTCGCCATCGTTCGGCCCGCCGACGATCTCGGATATGCGCTCGCCTTCGAGCTGGCCGAAATTGGTCGTGTTGTCGAGATTGATCCCGAGCTGCTTGATGAGCGAGCGCTGCATCTCGACAATGCGCACCTTCAGGAGAACCTGGTCCTTGGCGCCGATCGACATCATGTTGATGATGCCGTTCTCGCTGTCCTCGCCGAGGCCGAGATAGGCCGTCGTCAGCCGGACGATCTGGTCGGACTGGCTAAGGCTGTCGATTGCGCCGGACAGGACGATATTGCTGTTGACGGCTTCGACGCTGACCCGCGCATCCGGGACATATTTCGCGATCAGTTCCGAGAGCGCCGCCGTGTCCGGCTCGACCCGGATCTCCAGATTGAGGATCTGGTTGCCCTCGCGGTCAAAGATGAACGCATTGGTCTGGCCGACCTGTACGCCCCGGAAAATCATGCGCTCGGCGGTCTGGACCGCAGCGTCCGCGATCAGCGGATTGGTGATGACCACATCTCCTGCCGGGCGCCCTGTCTCGACGACGATGGACTTGTCGAGCGCGAGGACGATGGACTTGCTGACGACCGCGCCGCCGGGTTCGGTGACCGCGACATCCAGCAGGTTCTGGGCGCTGGCCGGCAGGAACGCCGCCCCGAGGGCGACGGCCCCGGCACAGGCACGCAGGCGCTTGAACAAGGTCATGACGCTACTCCCCCCCACCGGCGGCGGATTGCTCGACGCGGCCGTTCCTGAAGATCTTGACCTGGCCGGTATTCCGGCCGGCCGCGAAGTTTTCCCGGCGCGACCGGACAAGGTCGCCGGCGGCCGCCGCATCGGCCATGCTCCGCAGCGCCAGTGACAGGGTGCCCTTCTCCTCGCCGAGCGCGACGAGCGCGGCATCGTCCGGAGAAAGCTCGACAGTCGCGATGGATCCGATCGCCGTGCCGGCGCCCTCCCCGACCGCGAGGCTCTGGTCGATGGCGAGGACACGGACGTTCTCCAGGATGATGTCGCTCCTGACCTCCGTCGTGATGGCCTCGGCGGTCTGGAATTCGACCTCGTGGGTCAGGATCACATCGACCCGGTCATCCGGAAGGATGAACCCGCCAGAGGCGGATTCTGCGGAAATCTCGAAGGAAATCGCCCGCATGCCGGGCTGGACGAGCGCGGCCATGATGCCGCTCCCTTCGCGGGCGACAAGCCGCTGCGGAAGGATGGGCTCGCTCTCGAAGATCTCGGCGCGGACGATGCGCCCGGCCATGTCCTCGAGCGCTTCGGGGCTCGTCGTCTTCACGAGATAAGCCGTGTTCAGGGATGCTTCCGGCCACGAAGCCCATCTGAAATCGTCCGGCGTCGTCACCTCGCCGACCCGCAGGGCCCGCGCGGCAACGAGAACATCGGCCTCGGGTATCACGACGCGTTCGGTGACCGTTTCGCCGGGAACCTGGACCGCCGTGGCCGGTGCCGAGGCGGCTGACCTGAGGAGCAGCGCGGCCCCGACAGCAGCGCCCGCCGCCACGACCACTATCAGGATTCTCAAGACTGGTGACACGTGATGCGCCCTTCCGGTAACGTGGTTTTGCGGGCTTCAAGCCCCCTAGCACGTCAGGACGTTCGCATAAGGGTTCTAAAGCAAGGTTAACCAAATTCGCCGAAAAGGCTTAGGAATTCAGAAAGAACCGGAGAGTGCGGCATGGCGAGAAGGGCCCCGGCCGCGATTGCCACGCCATAGGGAATGCCCGCATTGCGTGTGAGGATCTTTTCCGCAAAGGGTGGCGCGAGCGGCGCGGGCACGTATTTGCGGGCCATTAGGAGGACCAGCGCGAGGATACCGCCCCCGAAAGCCATGCCGACGAGAAACGGCAAGACGCCAGCCGGGCCGATCCAGATCAGCACCGCGGGGATCATCTTGGCGTCCCCGCCCCCGAACGCGCCGACGGCATAAAGTCCGAACGTGACCACGAACGCAGCAAGCGCCGTCAGGAGGTGAAGCCCGGCAAGGGTCCAGCCAAGACCGCTGGCGAAGGCGGCCGGGACGAAGAGCGCAAGCAACGCCAGATTCATCCAGTTCGGAATGGTCAGCGTGACCATGTCCCTGAGCGCCGCCTGAAGGCAGAGGATGACGAAGGCGGTTGCGAATATGATGGCGAGCATGAGCCTCGTGTCCGTTCAGTGTCAGGAACCGGCATTAAAATGCAGAGTCCTGAAGGAAGGCTTGACGACCCAAAAGAAAGAAACCGCCAGGGCGAGCCCTGGCGGTTTCCATTCTGCAACTTAATCCGGAGGATTAGATGCTGGCAGCGACCTCGGAGAACGTGGTCGAGATGCCCGTACCAAGCGCCGTGACGGCACCGATAATGGCAACGGCGATCAGAGCGGCAATCAGGCCATATTCAATGGCGGTCGCGCCGGACTCATCTTTCATAAAGCGAGCAAATTTTTGCATTGGAAACTCCCATCATGCATGTTGGTTACGTTCCGGCTGTAACCGATTTTTTCTCCGGAACAGGTTGCAGAATAGGCGAGAGTGATAAATGGCCCGTGAAGCCGCC
>CAYSED010000051.1:0-11086 GCA_964429935.1 uncultured Hyphomonadaceae bacterium | reverse complement strand
AAATGAACTCAGTACTTTGTTTACCATGGCTTGTTTTCAGCCCGAATATTCAAATTCTTGATCGAAAATATGCCCGGAAGAGCGCTTCTTGTTTCCTTATGGAACAAAACCGCAGAGGAATGCATATAAATATCTCCAAATCTGCGACGTTCTGGCGCATGGAGGCCCGGTCGGACATTCACCTGCGCCCCTCATGGTTCGACAGGCTCACCATGAGTCGGTACTTGGGTCTGGCTCATGGCAGTTCCTGGACCGGACTCATCCTGAGCCTGTCGAAGGATGAGCCTGCCTGCCCCGTCGCAGGACGGGGCCGAAGGATGACGGAAGCGGGCTCAACCCCTCTCCTTAAAGAACCGGAAACCTTATTGACGGAATTTCCCCGCAAGGATCACGACCGGAGTATAAAGACCATGCGCGCGAAGACCTGCCTTGCCGCCCTCCTCTCCTCTATGGCGATCAGCGCCCTGGCCAGCGGAGCCGCTGCCCAGCAGGTCACCGTGGAGGCCAACAAGTCTGTTCCCCTGCGGATCAACGGCAAGGCCTCGAGCGTCGTTATCGGCAATCCGAACGTTGCGGACGTCTCCGTGCACAACGAGAACCTCCTCTTCATCACGGGACGGACGTTCGGCTCGACCAATCTCATGGTGTTCAGCGCGGAAGGCCGCCAGCTCTATGCAGGCGATGTCGTCGTCACTGTCAACACGACAAGCCTCGTGAACATTACGCGCGCCGGCCAGAACAGCACCTATGACTGCGCGCCGAACTGCCGGGCGGTTACGTCGATTGGCGACGAGGAAGGATTTTTCAGCCGCACCGCCCAGCAGACCCAGCAATTGCAGGAAATCGCCAAGGACGAGTAGCCTCCGCGAAACGGCTGATCGCTTCGACGATCCCATGCTTCGACAGGTTCAGCATGAGTAACGGCCCTGGACAGAACTCATGCTGAGCCCGTCGAAGCATGAGCCCGTCGAAGCATGAGTCCGCCGAAACTGCCGCCTGCCTCGCGCGCGACATTTCCGTCAAATTGAACATGTCCGCTTAAACCTCCCGAAAACCTGTTCTGCTAGCTCTAATGCCGGAACGTGCCACACAGGGCACGGGAGACATCATCATGGGCTGCCAGACATCAAACGGGTTTCTCTCCGCGCGCCTGAAACGGCGCCTCGCCCTCTGGGCTGCAGATCACCGCGGCGCGAGCGCGGTCGAGTTCGCGCTGATCGCCGCGCCCTTCTTCTTCATCATTCTCGGGCTGTTCGAGGTCGCGCTCGTCTTCATCATGTCGACGACGCTGGAGCATGGCATCAACGAGGCAGCCCGGACCATCCGCACCGGCAACTTCCAGAATGCCGGCCTCAGCCAGGCCGACTTCCGCAACCGCGTCTGCGCCGAGCTGTTTGACCTGCTCGACTGTGACACGAACCTGCACATCGATGTTCGCCGGTTCGACAATTTCGCCGGGACGACCAACAACTCGCCGATCGATCCCGATACGGACGAGGTTGATGCCGGCCAGTTCCAGTTCGATCCGGGCGGCCCGGACGATATCGTCGTTGCCCGCGTTTTCTATGAGTGGACGCTGACGACGCCGGTCATTTCGGGCCCGCTGTCCAATCTCTCGGGCAACCGGCGCCTTCTGCAGGCCAACGTCGCCTTCCGCAACGAGCCATACGGAGGCTGAGCCGCATGACCCGCTTCTCCTCTCTGAACCGCCATGTCAGGCGCGCGCTGGCCCGGAGCCGACGGATCCGTCGCGGCGAGGAGGGCGTGTCGGCGCTCGAGTTTGCCCTCATCGCACCCTTGCTGCTGGCGCTCTATTTCGGCTCGATCGAGC
Organism: uncultured Hyphomonadaceae bacterium; assembly: GCA_964429935.1. Lineage (GTDB taxonomy): Bacteria > Pseudomonadota > Alphaproteobacteria > Caulobacterales > Hyphomonadaceae > CALLCD01. The sequence goes on along the minus strand of CAYSED010000051.1, from coordinate 9,255 downwards.
TTTCGCTCCTGATGCAGGCCGACCGCTCGGTAACGTCGGCCTCCTCGACCATGGGCGACATCGCCGCCCGCGCGTCTGCCATCAATGATGCCGACCTCACCGAGATTTTCGGATCGACCCGCATCATCCTCGACCCTCTCCCCTCAACGAGCGCCCGCCTGAGGCTTTCGAGCCTCGTGGCGGACAATGACGGGAACGTCACCGTGGACTGGAGCGACGCGCAGAACTGGTCCCCCCTCGCCGAGGACTCCACGTTTTCCGGTCTCCCGACGGGCGTCTTGCCGCCGAACGGGTCGCTGATCTATGCCGAAGTCGAGTTCAATTATACGTCCGGCATCGGCCTGTTCGTCCAGGGCTCGACGACCTTGCGCGAACAGTTCTACCTGCGTCCGCGGCGCGTCGAACGCATCCCGCGCAATCGCAGCTAGGTTGCACCAGCAACCGATTGCTTCAGATATTCGGGGGTCCTGTCGGACCGGACGCCGGATATGATCCACAGTCCGGCCACAAAGAGCAGCCCGAGCCCGCTCATGCCGATGAGCTGGTCCCCTGACAGCGTCGTCATGAGGCCGACAAGGCCCGGCCCGATCCATACCGTGATCGACCCGGCCATGGAATAGAAGCCGAAAAACTGGCCGATCTGCTTGGGCGGGGCGATGTGGACGAGCATGTAGCGGCTCGACGAGATGCACGCACCGAGCATCATGCCGGCCGGCAGGATGGCGGCGAGATAAACGACATCGCTCAAGGTAGGGAACAGGCCGCCTGGCCAGACCTCGTGGCCAGCCGGGATCAGGCCGAAGAGGAGCGCATCCGGCGTGACGGATAACTGAAACAGGAGGATCGCGATAATGACCGACAACTCGATCCGAAGCGAGTTCTTGGGCCCGAACCGCTGGTCCATCAGTCCGCCAAGGAGGGCGCCGATCACGGCACAGAGCCCGCCGAGAATATTGTAGACAAGGAGCTGGCCGGCCGACCAGCCGAGAAATCCGCCGACATAGACCGAACCCAGCACCAGGAGCGCCGCGATGCCGTCGGCATAGATCATGCGGCCAACGAGAAACCGCATCACATTGCCGTTCAGGCGAAAGAGGTCCTGGACATAGGTGACCGGATTGCCGCGCGTGGCGAGGAGGCCCCTCACCGCGTCGCGCCAGTTGCGCCCGGGCGTGATCTTGATGTCGGGCATCAGCAGGAAGAACGGGGTGACGAAGGCGACAAACCAGAGCGCCACCAGCGGCCCGGCAATGCGCAGGTTCTCGAACCGCTCAGGGTCGAGCCCGAAGGGTGGCGGGCGCGTGTCGGACGCAAACAACGCAAACATCAGGAACAGCGCGGCGATGCCGGCAAAATTGCCGAGCGCGAGGCCGATCCCCGAGACGACCGGCAAGGAAGACGGCCGCGCCGACAGCGGCAGCATGGCATTGTGAAAGAACTCGAGCACGGTGTAGAGGCAGTAGCCGGTCGCCATCAGCGCCATGCCGATGACAACCGCGCCCGGCACGCCCGGCTCGACGAACCAGAGCGCCGCCGTGGTCGCCGCGAGCGACAGCACCGTCACGAGTATTGGCGGCTTCAGATAGCCGCCTTTGTCCACCAGCGCACCGAGGATCGGGCAGACGACCGCCATGATGAGCCCGGCGACGAGAATGCTGTTGGCGACGAGCGCCTGGCCCCGGACCGGATCGCCAACCACTTCCCGCGCGAAATAGGGCGCAAACAGCGCGATCACGATGACATTGTAATAGGGATTGCGGGCAAACTCGAAGATCGCCCAGCCGAGGGCCTTCGGCGCGAGCGCCTTGCCGGTCGCCGTTTCAAGCTCCGTGTCGCCTGCCGCGGTCGCAACATGGTCCATGCCCGCTTCCCTTTTCCTGAACGCCGGTTTGCCCCGGTCGCCCTGACGCGCCACCTTGGAACACTTGGCTGCAAGCAGAAAGGGGAAAAGACGGTTCAGCCGGGCGCGTCCATGGCGAGGATGACCTGCGCGTAGCCTTCCGCCATCCGTCCCATGTTCTCGACCGAAAGCCGCTCGTTCGTGCCATGGAAGCCGGAGAGCGTGTCCATGGTCACGACGCTCGGCACGAAGCGGTAGACATTGGCCGAGATCTTTGTCGCCCAGCGCGCGTCGGTGCCGCCAAGCACGAGGCCCGGAACGGCCGGCGCGCCGCCGCTGACGCGCGTCGCCACGGCCGCGAGCACGCCATAGGCCCGGCTGTCGGTCGGCGAGACGGGCGATGCTCCGGCGCGGATGCCGTCCGGATTGGCAAGTTCGATCTCGATGCCGTCTATGTCCGAGGTCACGTCCCCGACATGGGCGAGCACGTCCTCGGCCGTGTCGTTCGGATGGATGCGGAAATTGATGATGGCCGTCGAGCGCTGCGGCAGAACGTTTTCCTTGATCGAGCCTTCGAGCATGGTGGGGGCGGTCGTCGTGCGGATCATTGCATTTGCGCCGCCGTCCTCGGCGAGCTGGCTCTCGACGAGGCCCTGGAACAGCCAGAGATTTGCGAGCGCCATGCGGTTCATGAAGCCCAGTTCCGAAGCTGCCGCACCGAACAGGTCCGAAACCGGCGGCTTGGAGAAGTCCGCCTTCATCTGGCGCTTGTCGAGGGCGAGGATCGCCCGGGCAAGCCGGACATTGGCGCTGTTGCGAGGCGGGGTCGAGGAATGCCCGCCGGTCGCGCTGGCCGTAAGCCGGAGCGTGACATAGCCTTTCTCGGCAACCCCGATGAAGCCGAGCGGCCTGCCGGTGAGCGGCGAGTCCTCGATCACGAAGAACCCCTCGTCGAGCACCATTTCGGCACGCACCCCCCGGCTGTCGAGCAGGTCGACCATGGCCGCCGCGCCCGAGCCGGAAACCTCCTCGTCATGCCCGAACATGAAATGCACCGTCCGGCGCGGCTGGAATCCGGAGACCGCCAGCGCTTCGGCCGCTTCCATGATGGCGACGATCGCGCTCTTGTCGTCGAGCGCGCCGCGTCCATAGACGACGCCGTCAACGATGTCCCCGGCAAAAGGCGGGCGCGTCCAGTCGCCGTCGGTCCCCGGATTGACGGGCACGACGTCCTGGTGCGCCATCAGGATGACCGGATCGAGCGAGGCATCGCTCCCGGCCCAGGTATAGAGCAGGCTGTAGCCCGCGACTGTCTCGCGCGTCGTCGCCGCATGGATCGCCGGATAGGTCGCCGCCAGCCAGTCATGCAGGGCGAGCCAGGGCCCCTCCTCTCCCGGCTTCGGGTCGCCAGCTTCAGTCGTCACGGTCCGGAACCCGATTGCCTCGCCAAGCCGGGCGGCTGCCCGCTCCGCCGAGATGCCCGGCGGGGGGTCAGGCAGGTCGACCACAGGCACGCCCTCGACCGGCCCGCCATAGGTGAATGTGCGCACGAGGATGATCGCGACAAGCAGGGCGACAAGCCCGGCAATCCCCAGAAAGATGCGTGTCATGACCTGTCTCGCTCCCCTATGGCCATCCTGCCACGCCTGATCGTGGCATCCATCGCCCGAACCGGCAATCTCGGACGCGACACGGAGGCCAAGCGGAAGAAAATTTTACAGGCCCGCCCCACGCGTTCGTCACCCCCGGCCGCGCAAGCGGTCTTGGGGCCCAGCTCGGAATGTTACTTCAAGTTCTCAGGCTCAGATCACAGGAGATGGGCCCCCAGATGAGCTGGCGCTCATCGGGGGTGACGCATCATGGGCAGGGCCGGAGTCGGAAGCAGCGTCTCAAACCCGCAGCGGACCGGCTTCCAGAACGTCCTCGACCGTGCGCAGGCCGGGGCGCGGGGCGGTGACGAGGACCGCCATGTTTCCCGGCAGGTGCTTGTTGTCGAGCATCTTCTCGTGGGCGAGCGGAATGTCTGCCCAGGGCAGGACCTCCGACATGCCGGGATCGATCCGGCGCTCGATGACGAGCTGGTTTGCGGCTGCAGCCTGCTGGAGGTGGGCAAAGTGGGAGCCCTGAACCCGCTTCTGGCGCATCCACAGGAAGCGGGCATCCATGGTCAGGTTGAACCCGCTTGTCCCGGCGCAAATGACGACCATGCCGCCGCGTTTCACGACGAAGACCGAGACCGGCATTGTCGCCTCGCCCGGATGCTCGAAGACGATGTCCACGTCCTTCTTGCCGGTTATGTCCCAGATCGCCTTGCCGAACTTGCGGCACTCTTTCATGTAGTCGTTGAATTCGGGGCCGTTCACCTTCGGCAACTGGCCCCAGCAATTGAAATCCTTGCGGTTGAGCACGCCTTTTGCGCCCATGGAGAGGACGTAATCCTTCTTGTCCTCGGCCGAGACGACCCCGATCGCATGCGCCCCGGAGACCGCGCAGAGCTGCGTCGCAAAGCAGCCGAGCCCGCCGGATGCGCCCCAGACGAGGACATTCTGGCCGGGCTTAAGGACGTGCGGACGGTGGCCGAACAACATGCGATAGGCCGTCGCGAGCGTCAGCGTGTAGCAGGCGCTCTCTTCCCAGGTCAGGTGTTTCGGGCGCGGCATGCACTGGCGGGCCTGCACGCGGCAGAACTGGGCGAACGACCCGTCCGGCGTCTCATAGCCCCAGATGCGCTGCGAGGGCGAGAACATCGGGTCGCCGCCATTGCACTCCTCGTCGTCGCCATCGTCCTGGTTGCAATGGATCACGACCTCGTCGCCCGGCTTGACGCGCGTCACCTTGCGCCCGACCGCCCAGACAATGCCTGCCGCATCGGACCCTGCGACATGAAAATCGGCCTTGTGCACGTCGAACGGCGAAATCGGGTCGCCGAGCGCCGCCCAGATGCCGTTATAATTGACGCCGGCCGCCATCACGAGGACCAGCACCTCGTCCGAATCGATCTCCGGAACGGGGACCTGTTCGTGCCGCATGGCCGTGGCAGGCCGGCCGTGACGCTCGCGGCGAATCGCCCAGGCGTGCATCAGCTTCGGGACGTGGAAGTCCGGCGGGATCTCGCCGAGATCGTACAGGTCCTTCCGGACCCGCTCATAAGATGCACTCATGGGTCAGCCTCCCTATTTTCTTCTTTCCTTACACCAGTTCATGGCGTCTCTTGGGTCAATCTTGCGCAGCACTTTCGCGGGCGCAAGAATTTTGTTGCAGCGCAGCACTTTCGCGGCTGCGGCACATGCAGGAAAGGGGCCGGAATGGGGCTCGGTGACTGGGTCTATCTCGACGGCGCGTTCGTGCGGACCGAAGCCGCGCGCATTTCGCCGTTCGACCGGGGTTATCTCTTCGCCCATGCAGCCTATGAGGTGACGGCGGTTTTCAATGGCCGCTTGGTCGATTTCGGCGACCATCTCGCCCGCCTTGGCCGCACGCTTGCCGGCATCGAGATTCTGCCGCCGGAGGAAGACCTCGTTGCCGTGCACCAGGAACTCCTGGCCCGGAACGATCTTGCCGAGGGCCTCGTCTACCTCCAGGCGACCGCCGGCAACCAGGGCCCGCGCGACTTTGCCGGGCCGGAAGAACTTTATCCTTCCCTGTTCCTCTTCTCGACGGCGATGCCGCTGATCGGCGACAAGGCGCGGGATGGAATCGCGGCCATCTCGCTCGAAGACACGCGCTGGAAACGGCGCGACATGAAGACGACGCAGCTTCTCTCGCAGGCCCTCGCCTACCGCGCCGCGCGCCGCGCGGGAGCGACAACGGCCATCATGCATGAAGACGGGTTCGTCACCGAGGCCGCCTCGGCCAATGCCTGGATCGTCACGCCAGATGGCACGCTCGTCACGCGCGACCTTTCACGCGCGCTTCTGCCGGGCATCACAAGGGGCAGCGTCCTCGGCCTCCTGCGCGGCGCAGGCCTCGCCGTCGAGGAACGGGCCTTCACGCTGGACGAAATGCGCGGGGCCGCGGAGGCCTTCACGAGCTCGACCGGCGTCGTCATCGCGCCTGTCCTGTCGCTCGATGCTACGCCCATCGGCTCGGGGAAACCCGGCCCGGTGACGCGGGCCGTGCAGCGGCTCTATTATCAGCATATCGGGGCGGATCCGGCACTGAGGGCGCCTTGGGTGCTGGCGTAACGATCACTCCCTACCGGACCTCCCCGCATTCCCGCGACAGAGCGCCTTCTTGCTGACCGCAGTCGAAACACGAGGGCCCGGTTTCCCTTCACGCGAGCCCACATCTTGCGCCTCTGGCCGCAAATCTGCATGCTGCGCCGCAACAGCCCTGCGAGGAGCCCCGTGATGGCGACAGACTTCCAGCACGCGCCGGATGCGCCGTGGATATTCCGCACCTATGCCGGCCATTCGACGGCGGCCGCCTCGAACGCGCTCTACCGGACCAATCTCGCCAAGGGCCAGACCGGGCTCTCCATCGCCTTCGACCTGCCGACGCAGACCGCCTATGACGCCGACCATGTCCTCGCGCGCGGCGAGGTCGGCAAGGTTGGCGTGCCGGTCGCCCATCTCGGCGACATGCGCACTTTGTTCGACGGCCTGCCGCTCGAGGACATGAACACGTCGATGACGATCAATGCCCCGGCAGCCTGGCTGCTCGCGCTTTATGTCGCGCTTGCCGACGAGCGCGGCGACCGGCGGGACGAGCTGCGCGGCACAACGCAGAACGACATCATCAAGGAATATCTCTCGCGCGGCACCTATGTCTTCCCGCCGGAGCCGAGCCTGCGCCTGATTACCGACATGGTCACCTGGTGCTATACCGAAGTGCCGAAATGGAACCCGATGAACGTGTGTTCCTACCATTTGCAGGAAGCCGGGGCGACGCCGGAACAGGAGCTTGCCTATGCCCTCGCGACGGCCATTGCCGTGCTTGACGGGGTCAAGGCGGGCGGGCAGGTGCCGGAGGAAGACTTCGAGACCGTGTTCGGGCGCATCTCCTTCTTCGTGAATGCCGGGGTCCGCTTCGTCACCGAGCTCTGCAAGATGCGCGCATTTGTCGACCTCTGGGAAGAAATCGGGCGCGAGCGCTATGGCGTCACCGATCCGAAGGCTTTGCTTTTTCGCTACGGCGTGCAGGTGAACTCGCTTGGCCTGACCGAGCCGCAGCCTGAAAACAATGTCTACCGCATCCTGATCGAGGCGCTCGCCGTCACGCTGTCCAAGCGGGCGCGCTGCCGGGCCTTGCAGCTTCCGGCCTGGAACGAGGCCATGGGCCTGCCCCGTCCGTGGGACCAGCAATGGTCGCTCCGCCTGCAGCAGATCCTCGCCTTCGAAACGGACCTTCTCGAATTCGAGGACCTGTTCGATGGCAGCCATGTCGTCGAGGCCAAGACCGAGGAATTGAAGGCTGGCGCGCGCGCCGCGCTCGCCCGGATCGACGAAAATGGCGGAGCCATTGCCTCGGTCGCGATGATGAAGGAAAGCTTGGTCGGGGCGCATATGACGCGCATTCGCGGCATCGAATCCGGCCGGCAGGTCGTCGTCGGCGTCAACCGCTATACGACAACGGCCGACAGCCCCCTGAGCGCCGGGGAAGCGGCCATCCAGACAGTCGATCCGGCGGTCGAGGCCGGGCAGGTCCATGCCCTCAAGGCCTGGCGTGCAGCCCGCGACCCGGAAGCCGTCGAGGCCGCGCTTGCCGAACTGAAGGCTGCCGCCGCGAACGGCACGAACATCATGGAGCCGTCGATTGCAGCCGCCAAGGCAGGTGTCACGACCGGCGAATGGGGCGCAGCCCTGCGCGAAGTCTTCGGCGAGTATCGCGGGCCGACCGGCGTCGCGCTTGTCGTCGAGCCCGGCGAGGACGAGGACATTGCGGCTGTCCGCAAGCGCGTCGAAGCCCTCTCGGAGGCACTTGGCCGCCAGCTCACCTACGTGCTCGGCAAGCCGGGGCTCGACGGCCATTCCAATGGCGCCGAACAGGTCGCGAGCCGCGCCCGTGCCTGCGGCATGAACCTTGTCTATGAAGGCATCCGCTTCACCCCGGAAGAGATCGTCCGGCAGGCCAGGGCGGCCAATGCCCATATTGTCGGCCTGTCCATCCTGTCAGGCTCGCATCTCGACCTTGTGCGCAACACGATCGGCGAAATGCGCAAGGCGGGCATGGACCATGTCCCGCTCGTCGTCGGCGGCATCGTCCCGCCGGAAGACATGCTCGCCCTGAAGCAGATGGGCGTTGCCCGCGTCTACACGCCGAAGGATTACAGGATCACCGAAATCATGTCCGACGTCGTCGATGTCGTGCAAGCGGCGCATCTTGAAACGGCGAAATAGGCCTATTGCCCGAAGAGTTTCCCGCGTTCCGTGACGAGGACGATGGCGAGCCCGGCCAAGCCGAGCACGGTGAACCCGGCGAGAATCGGCAGGACCGTGCCGTCGAACTGGCGGCCGATGGCCCCGCCGATCAGGCCCGCAAGCGTTGTCGTGGCAAATCCGTAGGCCGCACTCGCCGTGCCGGCGATCTCGCCGAGCGGTTCCATGGCGAGCGCGTTGAAGTTCGAACCCATCATGCCGAAGAAGGCAAAGGCCAGCACGAAGAGCGGGAAGAAGACCGGAAAGACCGGACCCATCGTCGCCATGAGAACGAGATTGGCGGCGCTGACGATCGTGAAGCCGACGAGCGCGATATGGGACAGCCTGCGCATGCCAAGCCTCTGGACAAGGCGCGAATTCAGGAAGTTCGCGCAGGCAAGGCCCCCCGCCACGATCGCGAACCAGAGTACGAACTCCTCGCCCATGCCGAACACGCCGGTCATCACCTGCTCGGCCGACGCGATGAAGGCGAAGAGGGAGCCGAAGACGATCCCGCTCGCGAGGAGATAGCCGAACGTCACGCGCGTCCGGACGACCCGGACATAGGCCCCGATGGCCGAGGCGAGGTTGAGCGGCGTGCGGCGCGTTTCGGGCAGCGTCTCGCCGAGCCGCGCGAGGGTCCACGCGAACACGATGGCCGCATAAAGCGCGAGCACCCAGAAGATGAGATGCCATGATCCGCCGAAGAGGACGAGCTGTCCGAGCGCCGGGGCGAGGATGGGCACGACCATGAAGATCGTCATGACAAGGCTCATGATCTCGGCCATGGCCCGGCCGGCATAGACATCGCGCACGACCGAGACAGCGACCACCCGGCAGCCGGACGAGAAAACGCCCATGACGAAACGGGCGACGAGCAGGGCGGAGAAGGTCGTCACCAGCGTCGAGGCTACGGCGCAAGCAATATAGCCTGCCAGCGCGACAAACAGGACCGGCCGCCGCCCGAACCGGTCTGTCAGCGGGCCGTAGACAAGCTGGGGAATGCCGAACCCGAGAATATAGGCAATGATGACAAGCTGCCGGTCATTCTCCTCGACA
>CAYSED010000050.1:0-17354 GCA_964429935.1 uncultured Hyphomonadaceae bacterium | reverse complement strand
CGGAGCTTGTCGTGGTCGTCGAGAGCATGGCGTCCGAGGACGACATGCGGGCGCTCTTCCATGAGGAGATCAGGCCGCGGCTCGGCAAGCATGCCGAGGTTGGTGAATACAATCAGGAGATCTAGCCGCGTCTGTTCTTGAAGGAAGCGGTTCTTTTTGATTGTCATCCCGAACATACGCCGGACTTGATCCGGCGGGAGAGCCGGGCCCTGGAAGCGGAACAGCGCCTCGGCCAAAGGCTGGGTCCCTGACGAATCCTGACGAATTTTCAGGGATGACACGTTTCAAAGGGTCTATCTTCAAAAACCAGACAGGTTTTAGCCAGGGATTGCGCCGGCCACGGGCGGTGGTTCGTCCACCATAGGTATGCCGCCGGTCTGGTCGAGCCCCTCGCCGCTCCGGAAGAAGATCGGGGCGCGGGCTGACGAAACGAAATATGGCAATTGCCCGCCACCCGTGGCGTCGCGCACGCGGGTCCGCACCGAGGTAAGCACCGTCTCGGCATCCCGCCGTCCGGGGGTCAGGATCTCGCCCGCGAACGCCGCCGCGAACGCCGATGGCGCCTGCGGATCGGCCGCCGTCTCACCAGGCGAGGTCGAGAAGGCAAGCACGGTGCGGGACCTTCCATATTCGCTCGCAAACCCGGTCTGGAGCGCCCGCGCCCCGATCTCGTTGAGCACCCGGCCGCTGTCGATGAGAAGGATGAGCCCGCCCGCCGGGGTCGCTTCAAGCTCGGTAATGACATCCTCCACCCGCACGGCCTTCTCCGGCAAGTCCTGCGCGGTCCGTGGCAGGTCGCCTGCCGGCACGAGGAAATTGTCATCGCGGTACCGCCCGCCGAAGCCGGCAAAATAGACAAGGCCGACCGCCGCGGTCCCGGCGTCCGCGAGACGCGCCGCAAGCCGGGCAACGGCCTGCCGCAGGCCGTCCCTTGTCGCGTTGCGCTCGACGGCAACGCGGAACCCGCTCGCGCCGAGCGCTGCGGCAATGGCATCGGCATCGCCCGCAACGCCCGCAAGAGCGAGGTCCGGCGCATCGGAATAGTCATTGGCCACGACGAGGGCATGGTTCAGCGGCGTGCCGGACGACGACCCCCTCCAGTCCCCGTCGCCGAGCCACGGGACGCCGCCGATGCCGGGCTCGGTGCCGGTGTCGCTGTAGGCATAGTCTTGCAGCGGGGCGATCACGAGATCCTTCGAGGCGCGGCTAAGGCGGCTGATATTCATTGGCTCCTGAAGCTGGCCGGTCAGTTCGAGCACGTCGAGCCGGACGGTCTCGAACATGTCGCGCACGGTCTGCCCCGCCCCTTGCATGTTCTGCGCGACGGCCAGGGCATAGGGCCCGTTGCCGGTATCGGTCGTCCCGTCCGAGGCGAGCTGGCCTTCCCAGGTGGCATAGGAAATGAACATGTTGGGGCGCTGGACCTCGCCCGCCTCCGTCCGCAGGGACCGGAACGGCTGGCCGCCCGAAATGTCCCGGTTCTCGCGCGGCAGGCGCAGGACATTGCGGCACGCATCGATGCACACGACCTGCGGGCTCAGCACGCTGCCCAGCCGGTCGAACAGCCAGTTCAGGGCGATGGAATCGTCCCACAGCGTCTCGTCGAGCTCCTGATAGTCGCCAACGGGAATGAGGTAATTGCCGCGCTCCGGATGCGCCGCGCCATGCCCGGCATAATAGAAGCAGCCGACCGCGTCCGGCCCGGCGCTGGCGAGTGCCGCCTCATAAGTCCGGACCGCATCGAGGAGTTCCCGCCGGCCAAGGTCCGTGAAGACCTTGCCGCCATGCAGGGCAAAGCCGCTCGCCTCCAGCCCCCCGGCGATCAGGGCCGCATCATTGATCGTGTTGCGCAAGGGGCCGATGCCTTCGGAATAGGCCGCGTTGCCGATGACGAGGGCAAGCCGCGCATCCGGCGGCTGGCCCTCCGCAAGCCTGCCCGGCCAGGCAAGCGAGGCGGCTCCGAGCAGCATGACATCGCGGCGCCGCATCCCCTTGTCTCCCCGGTCACGCGTTCCCGAACCTCCAGCATTGCGGCAGGCGAGCGCAAGGTCAATGGCGGGACCTTCATCCGCGCTCTTGATCTGGCGGCCCGATTCCTGCAACTGCGCGGGGACTTCAGGACAGGGACATGTCGGCATGCGAATCACGATGATCGGGACAGGCTATGTCGGGCTTGTGTCCGGGGCCTGCCTTGCCGATTTCGGCCACACGGTGACCTGTGTCGACAAGGACGCGGCGAAGATCGAGCGGCTGAACGCGGGCGGCATCCCGATCTTCGAGCCGGGCCTTGAGCGCCTTGTCGCCAACAATGTCGCCGAGGAGCGCCTGTTCTTCACGACCGAGGCCGAAGACGCGGTCCGGAATGCCGATGCGGTCTTCATCGCCGTGGGCACACCGTCCCGACACGGCGACGGACATGCGGACCTGCAATTTGTCTATGCGGTCGCCGAAGAGATCGCCCGCTACATGAACGGGTTCACAGTCGTCGTGACGAAATCCACCGTGCCGGTCGGTACGGGCGACGAGGTCGAGGCGATCATCCGCAAGGCCCGGCCCGACGCCGACTTCGCCGTCGTGTCAAACCCGGAATTCCTGCGCGAAGGCGCCGCCATCAAGGATTTCAAGATACCGGACCGGATCGTGGTCGGCACCGATGACGAGCGCGCCCGCGAGGTCATGCGCGAGGTCTACCGGCCCCTCTTCCTCAAGGAGAGCCCGATCGTCTTCACGTCGCGGCGCACCTCAGAGCTCATCAAATATGCCGGCAATGCCTTCCTCGCCGTCAAGATCACCTTCATCAACGAGATGGCCGACCTCTGCGAGAAAGTCGGCGCGAACGTGCAGGAGGTTGCTCGCGGGATCGGCCTCGACAACCGGATCGGCGGAAAATTCCTCAATGCCGGCCCCGGCTATGGCGGCTCCTGCTTTCCGAAGGACACGCTCGCGCTGACCAGAACGGCCAATGAATACGGCGCGCCGGTTCGCATCGTCGATACCGTCATCAGCGTCAACAACCAGCGCAAGAAGGCTATGGCCGGAAAGGTGATCGAGGCGATGGGCGGCGACGTCGCCGGCAAGCGGATCGCGATCCTAGGCCTCGCCTTCAAGCAGAATACCGACGACATGCGCGACGCCCCCTCGCTCGACATTGTCCCCATGCTGCAGGATGCCGGGGCCGACCTCGTCGCCTTCGATCCGGAAGCCATGGGCGAAGCAGCCAAGCTCCTGCCCGGCCTGAAGCTCGCAAAATCACCCTGGGAAGCGCTGACGGGTGCGGACGCCATGGTCATCATCACCGAATGGGACCAGTTCCGCGCGCTCGACCCGGAGCGCATGCTGGCCGCCATGAAGGGCAATACGGTGATCGACCTGCGCAATATCTACCGGCCCGAAGACATGGCCGCGCGGGGCTTTGCCTATTCCTCGATCGGCCGCCCCGCCGCCGCGTTCGCGGAGGTTTCCCGTCCCGGCGAAACCTGATACCGGCAAGGCTCCGTCATCGCTCGAGGGGCCAGCCGCCATGAAATTCTTTGTCGATACCGCCGATACCGGGGAGATCGCCGACCTTGCCGCCACGGGCCTCGTCGATGGCGTCACGACCAATCCGTCACTGATCGCCAAGTCGGGCCGCGTGTTCACCGAAGTCATCGCCGAAATCTGCGCCCTGACGGACGGGCCGGTCAGCGCCGAAGTCGTTGCCCTCGACGCGGCCGGCATGATCGCCGAGGGCCGCAAGCTCGCCGCCATCGCGTCCAATGTCTGCGTCAAGCTGCCTTTGACGCTCGAAGGCCTGAAAGCCTGCCGCGCGCTCGTCGGCCAGGGCATCCAGACCAATGTGACGCTCTGCTTCTCGGCGAACCAGGCCCTGCTCGCCGCCAAGGCGGGGGCAACCTTCGTCTCGCCCTTCATCGGACGCCTCGACGACCTCAATCTCGACGGCATGGAACTGATCGAGGACATCCGCCTCATCTATGACAATTACGGCTTCGAGACCGAGATCCTCGCCGCCTCGATCCGCACCGTGAACCATGTCCGCGAAGCGGCCCTTATCGGGGCCGACGTGATGACCGCCCCGCCGGGCGTCATCCGCAGCCTGGCCAGCCATCCGCTGACCGAGAAAGGCCTCGCCGCCTTCCTCGCCGACGCGGAAAAAGCCGGCATCAAGGTGTAACGGGCATGACATCTTCTGGCGAAGAAAGGGTCTATGGCCCCGACCGGCGTCATTGCCCGGCCCCGTCCGGGCAATCCATCTCCGGAAAGTGCCAGCAAGGTCGAAAGGCCGGGTGATGAATGCCACGGACAAGCCGTGGCAAGACGCCCAATTGGGTCCAGGGAGCCAATTTATTATGTCGTACAGGCCGGATCGGATCAGGGCGACATGACCGCCCGGCATGTCCAGTACCTGCTCGCGGCGGTATTTGGCGGGCTTGGCGGCTGGTGCGTGCTGTTGCCCGGCATGGTCGAGACGCTCGTGTTCCAGCCGGAATTCCGCGAGCTCTCGGCGACCAGCCGTCTCATGATCCAGTGTTTCGGGGCGCAGGCCGTGCTCGTCGCGGTCCTGATGAGCGTCTCGGTCCTGCCCGCACGCGGTTTTCTCGTCTTCGGCCTTGCCGGCTCCCTGCCCTTTTTCGTCTTCAACTACCATTTCCTGTTCGTCGCGAAGATGTTCACGCCGTGGCTCTTGCTCGATTTTGTCGGCAACCTTGCCATTCTCGGGCTCGGCCTCTGGGGCTACCGCCTGAAACGCCGCGCCGATGCCGGGATGAACGACAGCCGCTGGCAGGACCTTTATTGAGGGAGGGGGTCAGTCGCCCCGCAGCCGTGGCGGACCCGACCGGCCCTGAGCCACCTCGACCAGTGTCTCGATCCGGATGAGGCGCTTTTCATGATCTTCTGCGAAGCCTGCCAGCCGATCTACCCGTTCGATCATGCTGTCGATCTTATGCTCCATGAGGACGATCTTGCGCACATTGGCGAACAGGGCGTCGAACAAGGCCATCAGGCCCGTTCCATCTCGGTGCGGACTGCTGCGGCGTTGGCGGCGCGCAAGGTCTTGATGTTCTCGAATGTCGAGTCGAGCTTCTTCAGCCCGGCGTCGAGTTTGGCATCAAGGCGCTCGGCCATTCCTGCGATGAGCTCGGACATGACAGCCAGTTCTTCCATCTCTTCCGGGGTCGGTGCCCGGTGAAGCCCGGACATGCGAAGATACTCGCTGAGGCTTACCCCCAGCGTTTCAGCTGCGGCGGCCAAGTCCGCCTTCTCTTCGGGCGAGACCAGAATGTTGATGCGTTCGCTGCGTATGCTCATGTGCATGAACATAGTGCGACTTGGGCGGTTTGTGAAGCCCCTAAACCGTCACAACGACCTTGCCTTGCGCCTTGCGATCCATCAGTTCGCGGATCGCGGCGGGGGCCTCGGCGAGCGGATAGGTGCTGGAGACGTGCGGGCGGATCTTGCCTTCGCCATAGAGGCGGAAGAGGTCGGCAATGTTTTCCTGGTTGCCTTTCGGATTGCGCGCGGTGAATGCGCCCCAGAACACGCCGCGAATGTCGCAGGACTTGAGCAGGGTCAGGTTCAGCGGCATTTTCGGGATGCCGGCCGGGAAGCCGATCACGAGGAAGCGCCCCTCCCAGTTCATCGCCCGCAGCGCCGGTTCGGCATAGTCCCCGCCAACGCCGTCATAGATGACATCGACCCCGCCCCCGCCGAGCGCCTTGATCTCTTCGGAAAGCGCCTTCTGCTGGGCCCGGTCAAGCTCGCCTGACAGATAGACGAGACCCTTGTCGGCTCCCTTCGAGAGACAGAGATCAACTTTTTCCTGCGTCGAGCAGGCGGCGATGACCATCATGCCCATGGCCTTGCCAAGCTCGACGGCGGCAAGGCCGACCCCGCCTGCCGCGCCGAGCACGAGCAGGCTCTCGCCCGGCTTCACGTCGCCGCGATCCTTCAGGGCATAGTGCGAGGTGCCATAGGTCATGATGAAGGCGGCCGCCTCGTCGAACGGCATCGCGTCCGGGATCGGGATGCAGCGCCCGGCATCGAGCGCGATTTCCTCGGCCATGCCGCCCCAGCCTGTCGAGCCGATCACCCGGTCGCCGGGCTTCAGGTGCGCGACGCCTTCGCCGACCGACTTGACGACGCCGGAAACTTCCCCGCCGGGCGAGAACGGGCGCTCCGGCTTGAACTGGTACATGTCCTGGATGATGAGCACGTCCGGATAGTTGACGCCGACCGCCTTCACCGAAAGGACGACCTGGCCCTTGCCCGCCTGCGGCGCGGGCCGGTCTTCGAGGACAAGGGTTTCCGGCGCGCCGGGCGCGGTCGACAGGATGGCTTTCATGGGCAGTTTCCTCTATTCGGTATCGGATGATCGCTGGCCGGAACCGTAACGGTCCGGCGGGCATGTGAAAAGCGGCAAGGATGTCTGACGTGACGGCAATCTGGTCCATCGTGATCCATGGCGGGGCCGACGCCACCAGGGGACGCTCCTATGGCCATATAGAAGCGCACATGGCCGGGCTGGTCGACGAAGCTGCCGTCTGGCTTGCCCGCGGCGACAAGGCCGTGGATGTTGCCCAGCGCGCTGTCCAGATCCTTGAAGCGACCGGGCATCACATCGCCGGCAAGGGGGCCTCGCCCAATCAGGACGGCGTCTGGGAGCTCGACGCCGCGATCATGGACGGCTGGCACCGGCTCGCCGGGGCCGTGTCGGCGCTTGAAGGCTTCATCAGTCCCGTCGCGGTTGCGCGCGACGTGATGGATGTCACGCCGCACGTCCTGCTCGCCGGGGCTGGGGCGGCCAGGCTCGCCCGTGCCCGCGGCCATGCCGAGGTCGGCGATCCACGCGCCTATTACGATCCGGCAGTCAAAGATGTTCTGCCTGCCAATGCCGCCGGGCATGGCACGGTCGGTGCCGTCGTGCTCGACACGCACGGGGCCCTCGCCGCCGCGACCTCGACCGGCGGCCTCCTCAACAAGACGCCCGGTCGGGTTGGCGACAGCCCGATCATCGGGGCGGGAACCTGGGCTGACCGGCATGTCGCCGTGTCCTGCACGGGCGAGGGCGAATATTTCTTGCGCGTTGCCGCTGCTGCGAGCGTCGCCGCGCGCGTGCGCTATGGCGGGGAAGCGGTCCCGGCTGCCGCAGAGGCCGTTATCGGCGAGGTCGGCGCGCTCGGCGGCAAAGGCGGCCTGATTGCCGTCGGGGCCGACGGATCGGTCGCCACGCCGTTCAATTCCGCCGGCATGAAACGCGCGGTCGCGACCTCGGCCGGTCGGCGCGAGGTTCAGATTTTCGGGCGATGAGCCTTCAGGTCGCGCTCTGGATCGCCGCCGGGATCGCCGGGTTTGCCGCTGCGCTTGCCTGGCAGATGCGGCTCATGATCGGTGTTGTCCTCGCCCGGGCCCTCAGGGCGCGCGACCCTGGGCTAGATGTCCGCGCCTCGCGCCTCAGCGTCGTGCGCGCGGGCAATGGCGAGGCCGGTTCGGCAACCGGCGACGCGGGCGAAAGGGCCATCCGCCACGTTCAGGACACCTATCCGGACCAGGTCCGGCACCTGCGCCTCGCGCGCAGGGCAAGCCTTGTCGCGCCTGCTCTCATCGTCCTATGTCTCGCCGCGATCCGGTTTCCGGCCTGAGGGGAGGCGCGCGTGCGCGGCTATTTTGCAATCGGTGCCGAGGGCATTTCCAAGCCGATGAACCTCGGCGCCCTGATGCGCACGGCCCACGCCTTCGGCGCGAGCTTCACGTTCTCGATAAATGCGGCGCAGGACCTGCGCGACGCCTACCGGGCCGACACGTCGAAATCCGCCGGACATGTCCCCTATTATGTCTGGGACAGTATTGCCGACATGGTCCTGCCCGAAGGCTGCCAGCTTGTCGGGGTCGAACTGGCGGACGACGCGGTCGAGCTGCCGGTCTTCCGCCATCCGCCTGCAGCGGCCTATGTGCTGGGTCCGGAAAAGGGCAGCCTCTCGGAGGACATGCTGGACCGGTGCGCCCATGTCGTGCGGATCCCGACGCGGTTCTGCATCAATGTCAGCCTGGCCGGAGCGCTTGTCATGTATGACCGGCACGTTTCGATTGGGGGCCATGGCACGCGCCCGATCATGCCTGGCGGGCCCGCTGTGCCGGGCCGGAAGCCTGTCCGGAACCGGCCTAGCTGAAGAATATGCGCTGGACGAAGCCCTTGAGGCCGGTCAGGCGCACGTCGCCGTCGCGCACGGCCAGCGTGTAGCAGACCTCGCCCGGATCGGCGACCGGCTGGTGGGTGTCCTGCGGGCCTTTGATGGCCAGGTCGCCCGGGCCATAGGAGCCGCTCTCGTCGGTGAACCCGCCGGACAGGACAAGGGTGAACTCCATGCCCGAATGCGAGTGCCTGGGCACGGCCTGGTTCGGTTCGATCCGGTAGATCTCGACTTCCGTCTCGCCGCCGAGATCAAGCTCGAGCCGGCGAACGCCGCCCGTCGGCTGGGTCCAGCCCCTGCCGGCCGCCGCGTCGGCTGCATGTTGCAGCACCGGCAAGGGCAGCCCGGCAATGTCGTCCAGAAGTTTCCGGGTCTGCACCGCCGCTGTCCTCGCCACGCGCGCGACCGGCGGCGCAGCATCGATCAGCGCCATGGTCTGCTCTAGCGCCTGCTCGCCGAGGGCCGTCGGCACTTCGGCGTCAAGCATCGCGCCGGCAATTGCTTCTCCGGCGAGAACCTCTCGCGCCACGTCCTCGCGAAGGGCCGCCTGTGTCTCCACCAGAAGGGCAAAGGCCGGGTCCAGTCGGCCGGTCACATAGGCGCTGTAGAGCTCGCCAAAGTCCTTGTCGGTTCCGTGCTTCATGTCAGTCCTGCACTCGTCGGTCCTGTTGTTATTGGCGATATTGATCGCCGCGTCCAAAGATCAAGCATAATCATGCCGCGTCCTGCCCGCGATCAGGTCTGGTCGAGCGCCTTGCGCAGGCGCGCGAAGGCGAGCCGCAGCCGCGACTTGACCGTGCCGAGCGGCAGGCCGAGCCGCTTTGCGATCTCGACATGCGCGAGGCCCTCGTAGAAGGACGCGCGCAGCACGTCGGCCTGTTCGGCGGGCAGGTCGCGCAACGCGGCGCGAACCTCCGCTTCCGCCTCGGCCCGCAGGACCTGCGCGTCCGGGCGGTCGGCCGGGCTTGGCTGCAGGATCGGGTCTTCCGGGTCGAGCTTCGGGCGGGCCGCCCGCCGGAACGCGTCGATCTGGCGATTGCGCGCGATCCGGTAGACCCAGGTCGAGACAGAGGCCTGCCGGGGATCGTATTGGCCGGCCTTTGCCCAGACGGACGCCATGACGTCCTGGACGAGATCCTCGGCCTCTCCCTCGCTCGCGCCGCGCCGGGCGAGGAAGGTTTTCAGCCGCGGGGCAAAATGGGCGAAGATCTCGGCAAAATCGTCCCGGCTCCGGTCTGCCGCGACCCGCACAAGGCAGTCGGACAGGTACCGGGCGCGGCCGTCCGGATCATTCGGGACAGGAGTTGTCACAAGCCTTTTCCTGCCGTCTGAACGGGCTGGCCCAAGTTTGGTCTTACTCTGTTCATATCCAGCCAGATATAACCCTTGTCCAGCACTCAACTCCAAGCGGCGGCCGCTCATGCACCCACGCACACGTCCTTACTTCCGCAGGGCCATCCTTGTCGTCGCGGCTGGTTGTCTCATGCTGGAGGCCGGCGCCAATCCGACCGCGATCGCGCGCTTCAAGGACTGGACGGTGTTCACCTCGCAGGTCGACGGTGACCTTGTCTGCTATGCCGCCACCGAAGCGACCGACCGCGCGCCCGCCTCCGCCGACCATGGCGACGTCTGGTTCTATGTCACGAACTGGAAGTCTGGCCGGGCGCGGGCCCAGCCGAGCCTCAAGGTCGGCTTCGAGCTGCGGCCAGACCTGCCGCCATCGGCCCGGATCGGCAATGCCGACTGGCCGCTCTTCTCCGCAGGGAACGAGGCCTTCGCCGCCGACGAGGACGATCCGCAGATCATCCGGGCCCTGAAGCGCGGCTCCGAACTGCGCATCGAGGCGGTCTCGGCGCGCGACACGCAGGTCGCCTACCACTTCTCGCTGTCCGGTTCCTCGCAGGCCATCGACCGCGCCGCAGCCGACTGCCGGTAAGCCTGCCGCCTCGCGCGCGGCAGCGGAACATGCTAGAGCCCCGCCGCATGAAAACCGAACTCGACCTTGCCGCCGCGCGGCCTGCGGCGACCTCGCTTGCCGGGCTGTCATTTGATCGCCTCGTCGCCGCGCTCGAGGCGGCAGGCCTCGCGCCGAAGCCCGCCCGCATGCGCGCAAGCCAGGTGCGCCGCTGGATGCACCATGCCGGGGTCGCCGGCTTTGACGGCATGACCAATGTCTCGCGCGAGATGCGGGAGGCGCTCGGCGCGCGCCACACGCTTGCCCGGCCTGAGATCGCCGACCACAAGGTATCCGCCGACGGGACGCAGAAATGGCTCGTCCGGTTCGGCCCGGGCGTCGAAGGCGAGAGCGTGTTCATCCCCGATGTCGGCCGGGCCGGGGCCCTGTGCGTCTCGAGCCAGGTCGGCTGCACGCTCAATTGCACGTTCTGCCATACCGGGACGCAGAAGCTCGTGCGCAACCTCACCGCCCAGGAAATCGTCGCGCAGGTCCTCATCGCCCGCGACGGGCTCGGCGAATGGCCGGCCAATGCCGAGAACCGCCGCCTGTCGAACATCGTCTTCATGGGCATGGGCGAGCCGCTCTATAATCTCGACAATGTCGCCGAGGCGATCGACACGATTGCCGACGGCGAGGGCATCGGCATCGGCCGCCGCCGCATCACGGTCTCGACCGCCGGCGTCGCCCCGCTGATCCCCGAGCTCGGGACCCGCACCGGCGCCATGCTCGCCATCTCGCTCCACGCGACGAATGACGACCTGCGCAACGAGCTCGTCCCGATCAACCGCAAATACGGCCTGAAAGCCCTGTTCGAGGCGATCCGCGCCTATCCGGGCCTTGGCAATTCGCGCCGCGTGACCTTTGAATATGTCATGCTCAAAGGCGTCAACGATACGGCCGCTGAAGCGAGGGACCTCCTGCGCCTCCTGAAGGGCATTCCGGCAAAGATCAACCTCATCCCGTTCAATCCCTGGCCGGGCGCGCCTTATGAGTGTTCGGACTGGGAGGCGATCGAGCGCTTCGCAGAGGTGCTCAACCGGGCCGGCTATTCCTCGCCGATCCGCACGCCGCGCGGGCGCGACATCCTCGCCGCCTGTGGCCAGCTCCGTTCCGAGAGTCTGAAGCAGAGCGCCGCCGAAAAGCGCCGCCTTGCCCAGACATTGACCAGCGATTGAGCATGCCTGTTTGAATTGTGGCCATTTGGCCACGATTGTGCGCAAAACACTGTCAAAGTGTGTCCGTTTCTTGACGGAAATTTGTCTGCCGGGCTTCACTGCCTCATAAATTTGGATCGCGTTTCTGTGATCGGTCCGCTCAAATTCTTTTTTCATCATATCAGGGGCTCAGTTCATGACTTCAACCATTTCCAGAAAAGCGGCATGCCTGTTCGGCGGTGTATCCTTGCTCACGCTCGGGTTCGTGGCACCTGCCATGGCGCAGGATGCCGAACCGGTCACGGTCGCAGCCGCAGAGGACGACGAAGCCGTGCAGGAACGCGTGGTCGTGACAGGGTCGCGGATTGCCCGGTCCGAACTGGCGACGACGGCTCCCATCGTTTCGGTCTGAGCAGAGGAACTCCTCGCGTCCGGCGATACGGATATCGGCAACTTCCTTCGTGATGTTCCCGCACTGCTGAATTCGGACAATGCCAGTCAGTCGCTGGTCAATGGCGGGGCCCAAGGCGTGTCGAGCCTCAACCTCCGGGGCCTTGGCGCCGCCCGGACTCTCGTCCTGCAGAACGGCCGTCGCCATGTCGCCGGGCTCAGCGGCGTTGCCACGGTCGATATCTCGACCATCCCTGTCGCCCTAATCGAAAATGTTGAAATCCTGACCGGCGGTGCCTCATCGATCTACGGTGCCGATGCCGTGACCGGTGTTGTTAACTTCATCCTGAAGGACGATTTCGAAGGCGTCGATGCCCGTGCACAGGCCAGCATCTCCGACGAAGGCGATGCAGAGACGTATTTCGCGGCGCTCGCCGCCGGCACGAACTTCGCGAATGATCGCGGCAATATCTATGGTGCCGTCGAATATAACCGGACCACGCCGATCGTCGGGTTCGACCGGCCAGGCTTCGCCGGAAGCACCCGCTTCCAGCTTATTGACGCAACGCCGGAACTAGCCGAAGCCGCCGGAGCGCCCCCCGGCACGGCGCAGGTTCTCGGCAACGACATCCGCTTCCCGTTCTCGTCTGCCGCAGGTGCCATCGATGCGTTCGGAACGAGCCTTCCGACACTCTTCTTCGATTCCGGCACGGGCGCACTTCGGGACTTCGACTTCGGTGTGCCGACCGCGAACGCCTTCGAGGCAATCGGCGGCGACGGCATCCTGCTGACCACCGACCGCGATTCGATCATTCCGGAAATCGACCGGATCACGGGCAATGTCGGGGCGAAGTTCCAGCTACACCCCCTTCTTACCGTCTTCGCCGAAGGCAAGGTGTCCTATAACGAATCCAACAGCCTCGGCGGCGTCAACGGCTTCAACGACTTCATTGAGGTGCGGCTCGACAACGCGTTCATTCCGGCCCCCTTGCGGGCTGCGCTGGACGGCGAAATCAGCGGTGGCGTGGATCCCGCTGACATCGACCTTCGCATCACCCGCGACACGGTTGATGCGACCACCACGCCGATTGCCAATTCGGAGCGCTTGACCTATCGCGGCGTCATCGGATTCGAGGGCGAGTTCGAGAACGGCTGGACATACGAAACCTCTTTCAACTACGGTCGGACCGAGAGCGATTTCACGAACCTCCGGACCCGCATCGAAGATCGTTTCTTTGCAGCGTCTGACGCCATTGCCCTGGATGCGGCGCAGGTTGCGGCGTTCAATACGTCCGGCGGGGCCGCGCAGGTCCTTCGGGGCGGGTCGCTCACCAGCATTACCGGTGGCGGGGCCCAGGCTGGCGACATCATCTGCCGCTCCGAATTCGAAGCCGATACCGGAGCACCGCTGAGCACGCCGCCTCGTGGCACTTTCCCGGGCGGCGCGCCTGATGGATTCGTGTCTTTCAACCCTGGCGACGGCACCTGTGTTCCTACGGGGCTGTTCGGCGAGGAAGCCATCAACGCGGATGCGGCCGCCTTCGCCTTCATCCCGACGCAGTCCAACACGACCATTGAACAATTCGTGGTGAACGCCTTCCTGGTCGGCGACTCCTCGCAGTTTTTCGAGCTTCCGGCCGGACCGGTTGAGTTCGTGATCGGCGGCGAGTACCGGCGCGAGGAAAGCGATTTCGTGGCAGCACCGGAAGGCCTTTCGGCTCTCACGCTCAACCCGACCCTGGACCCGGCACTGGACGACGGTGTCACGTTCGCAGCGGCTGCTGGCGCTGCAGCCGTGGACGAAAGCGGCAGCTTCGACGTTACCGACTTCTTTGCCGAGGTGAGCGTTCCGCTCATCAAGAACTACGCCCCGTTCCACGATGTCCGGCTCGACGGGTCGATCCGCCACGCAAACTACAATACGTCCGGTGCCGACATCACCTGGGGCCTCGGGCTGAACTGGGAAATCGTCCCGGGCTTTCGCGTCCGCGGCTCCTACAGCGAGGCCACCCGGGCCCCGAACATCACCGAACTGTTCGCCGGGCAAGGGCCTGCGTTCCTCGGAGCTGCAGCCGATCCATGCAACCCGGCGAACATCAACAACGGCCCGGCAAGCGGCATCCGGATCGAGAACTGCAACACGCTTGTCGGCCCGAACTTCGTGTCGACGAACACCGCCTTCGTGGCTGGTGTCACCGGCGGCAATCCCAATCTCGAACCGGAATCTTCCGTGACCTACACTTTCGGCACGGTTCTCCAGCCGTCCTACGTGCCTGGCCTCACGATCGTGGTCGATTATTACGACACCGAAATCGAGGACGCGATTGCCACGCTCACGGCCTTCACGATCGCTGAAAACTGCGTCGATGCGCTCGATCTGGACAATGCCTTCTGCGCTGCCATCGACCGCGACCCGGTTACCGGCAGCATCATCGGCTTCCGGTCCGGCCAGCAGAACATCGCCGCCCTCGAAACCACCGGGATCGACTTCAACGTCAATTACCAGCTTGACCTGGAGACCCTGTTCGGCACCGATATCGGCGCCCTCTCGCTCAACGCACAGGCCAACCACCTGCTCGACTTCACCATTTTCGAGGACCAGTTCGATCCAGGTCTGGTCGATCCCGAAACAGGAGAGGCCGGCCTGCCGCGCTGGAACGTCAACGCCAATGCGACCTGGACCTACCAGAACGTCGGCCTGACGTGGCAAACCCGCTTCCAGACCGCACAATTGCTGGACGAACTGGAGAATTTCCAGAACAATCCCCTGATCTCCTTCCCGCTCCGGACAGGAAACGCCTTCGTGCACGACCTTTCGGTCAACTACAGGTTCGAGGCCTTCGGCAAGGAACAGCAATTGTTCGGCGGCATCAACAATGTCTTCGACAGGGACCCGTTCCCGACCTTCCAGACCCTGCCGGTCAGCGCGGTCGGGCGGACGTTCTTCATCGGAGTGAATTCGCGCTTCTAAGCCCCTCTCCGAACCCAAATGAAAAGGCCGGGGATCGCTTCCCCGGCCTTTTTTCTTGCCCCGCGTGCCCTTCTCGGGGGAGTCTTCTGGGCAGGCAGGCGGCCGCCTGCCTATATGAAACCTGTGGGCAAAGGCAGGAAGGTTCGCTCCCTTGGAGGCACGATCGCACATCGCGGGCCGCTTTCTCGCGTGCCTATTTGGCCTCGTCGGCACGGCCACGGCCGCTGTCGCCGACGGCAGGGGCACCGAGCGCCCGGCCGCCCGCCCGGCGAGCGCCGGCCCGGCGCTCCCGTTCCGGTCCTGCGTCAATCTCGGGGCCGCGCTCGAGGCAAGGTATGAGGGCGAATGGGGCTACACGATCCGCCGCTCGGACCTCGAGCGCATCGCCAGCGCCGGGTTCGACGCCGTCCGCCTGCCCGTCGCCTGGTCACAGCACACGACCCGCTGGTACCCCCACCGCATCGACCGCAACTTCCTCGCCCGCGTCGACGCCGTCATACGCCAGGCGCACGCCGCCGGGCTGACGGTCATTCTCGACGTGCACCATTTCGGCGCGATGATGCGGGACCCGGACGAGCATATGCCGCATCTCGAGGCGATCTGGACGCAGCTTTCCGAACATTATGAGGGCTGGCCGGACGGTCTCGTGTTCGAGTTCCTGAACGAGCCCCATGGCGCGATGACGACCGCCCGGGTCGACCGCATGAATGCCCGGCTTCTCGAGCTTGTCCGCGCCCGCCACCCGGACCGCTGGGTCATCATGAGCGGCGCGGACTGGGGCCTGATCGACGGCCTGCTCGAGGCCGAGATCCCGGCCGACCCGCGCGCCATCGCCTCCTTCCATTACTACCATCCGTTCGATTTCACCCACCAGGGCGCACACTTCGTGGCCGATCCGCCGCCCGCAGGGGCCCGCTGGGGCACGGCGGACCAGGTTGCCCACACGCGCGAGACCATGGCTGCCGCCGCCCGCTGGCGGGAGACGACCGGCCTGCCGGTATTCCTCGGCGAGTTCGGCGTCTATGGCCGGGCCGACATCGCAGAAAGGGCCAAATGGACGCGCGCGGTGCGGGAAGCCGCCGAGGCCGAAGGCATTTCCTGGTGCCACTGGGACTGGGCAGGCACGTTCGCCCTCTATGATACCGGCCGCGAGCGCTGGCTCGCGCCGCTCCGCTACGCCCTGATCGACTGAGACGTCCCCGGGCTCCCTCGCTCCCGTCCCTGCCCCTGCGTGACGGTTGACAGGACGGGGCTCAAGGCCCCCTCATCCCGGGCAGGAGACACTATCGGAGGAGACAAGCGGCATGGCCGACCTGACAGGAAAAACCGCCGTCATCACCGGCGCAGCGAGCGGCATCGGGCTCGCCACGGTCGAGACCTTCGTCGCAGCAGGGGCCTGCGTCATTGCCGCCGACATCCAGGACGGGCCGGGCGGCGCGCTCGAGACGCGCTTCGGGTCGGATAAGGTCCGTTTCATCCATTGCGACGTGACCCGGGACGAGGACCTGAAGGCGGCGCTGAAGCTCTGCGACGAGGCGTTTGGCGGGCTGGACATCCTCTTCAACAATGCCGGGCATGGCGGCACGCCGACCGGCGTCGAGGATCTCGATCTGGACGGCTATGACGCCACCATGGACCTCCTCCTGCGCTCGGTCTTTGCCGGCACGCATTTCGCCGTGCCCTATCTCAAGGCGCGCGGCGGCGGGGTTGTTCTCAACACGTCATCGGTCTCGGCGGTCTGCGCGGGCTATGCCCCGATCGCCTATTCGGTCGCCAAGAAGGGCGTGGCGCATTTCTCCCGCCTCGCCGCGGCCGAACTCGCCAAATACCGCATCCGCGTCAATGCGATCCTGCCGGGCTTCATCGCCACCTCGATCTTCGGGGCCTCGCTCGGCATGTCGCGCGAAGCGGCAAACCAGCTCACCGCCATGC
This sequence comes from uncultured Hyphomonadaceae bacterium, assembly GCA_964429935.1. Lineage (GTDB taxonomy): Bacteria > Pseudomonadota > Alphaproteobacteria > Caulobacterales > Hyphomonadaceae > CALLCD01. Next base: position 764 of record CAYSED010000050.1, on the reverse strand, counting down.
TCGCCGAAAAGGGTGCCGGCATGCAGCCCATGGGGCGCGTCGGAGCCGGGACCGACATTGCGGAAATGGCCGCCTTCCTCGCCTCCGATGCGGCGAGCTTCATCACCGGCGGCGAGTTCCTCGTCGACGGCGGCATCACGGTCGGACCGCCGCATGCCTGGAACGAGAAGGTCGCAAGCCCCATCCTCGAAACCCTCGGCATCACGCCGGAACAGGCCGAACAGATGCGCGCTGCCATGGCCGCCGCCCGCTAGGGCGGGATTCATCCCGCCATCTTCGCAAAAGACTCGCAATGGCGTGCCACGGCCTGCCTTACTTGTGCAGCTTGACCGGCATCCAGGTATAGCCCTTGACGAATGGCGAGGAGGTCAGGCTCGGCTCGTCGAGCACTTCGACATGGCTGAAGCGCGCGAAAATCTCTTCCCAGAGGATGCGGATCTGCAGTTCGGCGAGGCGGTTGCCGACGCAGCGGTGGATGCCGAAGCCGAAGGAAATGTGGCTGCGCACGTTCGGCCGCTCGATCCAGAAATCATCCGGACGCTCGAAATGCCGCTCGTCCCGGTTGGCCGAGGCATACCACATGGCCACCTGGTCGCCCTTGCGGATCAGCTTGCCGCGAAACTCGACATCCTCGACGGCCGTGCGGCGCATGTGGGCGAGCGGCGTCTGCCAGCGGATCGCCTCGGACACCATGGCCGGAATCAGGTCCGGATTGGCCTTCAGGATCTCGTACTGTCCGGGAAACTTGTTGAGCGCATAGACCG
>CAYSED010000049.1:13208-17387 GCA_964429935.1 uncultured Hyphomonadaceae bacterium | reverse complement strand
AAGGAGGTCGTGCCGATGGTCTCGGAGATGCTCCTGTCGCAACTGGAGCGGCTCAAGCTGCAGCCTGACCAGCTGCGGCGTCTCTGGCTGCACCAGGCGAATGCGAACATGAACCGGCTGATCTCGTCGAAAGTGCTTGGCCACGAGGCGAGCGCGACCGAAGCGCCGACCGTTCTCGACACTTATGCCAATACGTCCTCGGCCGGTTCGATCATTGCCTTTCACCTGCACTCGGCCGACTTTGCACCTGGCGACAGGGGCCTGATCTGTTCGTTCGGGGCGGGCTATTCGGCCGGCACGGTGTTTGTCGAACGCGCGGCCTGAGGCGCAGGTTCAGAGCTCGGGCACAAGCGGCAGGAGCCAGGCCGCCCAGAAGCCTAGCGCGATGAACGGGCCGAACCGGATCTGCGTGTCGCGGCTGGGCAGTTTTCCGCGCCCGACAATGAAGATTGTGAGGAGCGCGCTGCCCGAGGCGACCAGCAGGACGGGCGGCAAAGCGAGCGCGCCAAGCCAGGCCCCGGCTGCGGCGAGAAGCTTGCCGTCGCCAAGGCCCATGCCGTCTTTCTGGAAGCGCGTCTCCCAGATCCAGATAATTGCGCGGACAAGGCCATAGCCGATGGCGGCCCCGGCCAGAGACAGGGCCCACGAGCCGCCGGACCACCATGTCCAGAGAAAGCCGAGGCCGATCAGCGGGAGGGTGATGAGGTCCGGCAGGATCATGTGGCGGATGTCGAACCAGGCGAGGGCGAGAAGCGCGCCCGCGAGGGCGAGCGAGACGACAGGCGGGCGGACGGGGCCCGGCCAGAGGCTCGCCCCGGCAAAGACCGCCGCCATGGCGAGGGCGACGGTGAGGGTCAGGAGGGTTGCGCGGGCATCGGTCATGGCGCGTCGCCCGGCTCGAACCGGCTAGAAGTTCACCCGGTTGGAGATCGTCCCGTCAACGATGAGGTTGGCACCTGTCGTATAGGACGAGGCCGGGCTTGCGAGGAAGACGGCGGCATTGGCGATTTCCTGCGGCGTGGCGCAGCGCCCGGTCGGGTTGCGGGCGAGCGCCTGCTTGAAGAAATCCGGCATATTCTGTTCGACCTGGTGCCAGATGCCGCCTTCGAAATAGACCATGCCCGGTGAGACCACATTCGTCCGGATGCCGCGCCTCGCATGCTGGCGGGCAAGGCCCTTGGCCATGTGGATCAGCGCGGCCTTGACTGGGCCATAGGACCCGGCCTCTTCGGCGACCGCTGCGGATATAGACGCGATGATGATGAAGGCTGCGTCGCCCTTCGCGTCGGCAGCGGCCCCGAGGAAGGGCTCGGCTGCGTCGAAAGCATGGACTGCGCCGAGGACATCGAGATTGAAGTTGCGCTCCCAGGAGGAGGGATCATTGCCTTGAGCCATCGCGCCGGCATTCGAGACGAGGATGTCGATGCCGCCAAGCTCTGTGCCGGCCGACGCGATCCAGTCCTTGAGGGCCTTGCCGTCCGTGACATCGACCGATCCGCCCATTGCGCTGACGCCCATGGCTTTCAGGGCGGCAACCGTGTCGGCGACCTGATCGGCATTCCTGGCACAGACGGCGACATCTGCGCCTTCACCGGCGAGCGTCTCGGCAATCGCCCGCCCGATGCCCCGCGTCCCGCCGAGGATGACGGCTTTCTTACCCTTGAGGCCGAGATCCATGTGCGTCTCCTGTCTTTTGCTGTCGCTGATAATTAGCGGAGCACCGAATCGGGGGCGGGGCAACTCGGTTCTCAGGCCGTGATTGGCTAGTGAATGGGTGATCCCGAACAAAAAAAAGCGCTTGCCCCTGACATCGTGTCAGGGGTTACGGTTACCCTCATGTCAGGAAGACGCCAGTTGCGCATCGGCGATGTTGTCGCCCGGACCGGTCTTACCGAGCGGATGATTCGTCATTATGAGCGGCTCGGGCTCGTCGCGCCGGACCGGTCAGCGGCGGGCCAGAGGCTCTATGATGCGGACTCGCTCCTCGCACTGGCCAAGGTGAGCCTCCTCAAGAATGCCGGGCTGCCGCTCGAGCTGATCCGCCAATGGCTGGACAGTCCGATGGATGCGCGGGAACTCGTTGCGGCGCAGCTTGGCTATCTGAGATGTGAGCTAGACCGGATTTCCGGCTCGATTGCCTTCCTGAAGGACCTTGACGACGCGCTGGCACAGGGCGGCGCGATGCAAGCCGACGACCTTGCGCGCATCATCGCGGCGTCCGGCGATTCCGGGGCTGCCGCCCGCGCACGGGCTTTCTTCGAGAAACATTTCACAAGAGACCAGCATGACGACTGGCAGGACATGACCGCCCGGCTTCGTGCCGAAGTCGACCCTGAGGCCTATGACAAGGCCTGGCGGACCCTGAGCGCCGAGATCAGGGCGGCCCTGCCGCTCGATCCGGCGTCGGACGAGGCGCAGACCTTTCTGGCTCGCTGGGACGCCCTGCTTGAACCTTTCCGGCGCGTCGCGAGCCCGCAGCAGCAGGCCATGGCGCGCACGATGTGGACCAATGTCGGCGAATGGGGCGAACACGCGCGCCAGCCCGCCACGCAGGCGGTGACCGATTTCATTTCCGCAGCCTACGCGGCGCGGCGGACAGACGCGCAATAGTTTCCAGCAAATCCATGGAAGGACAGAGGGCATGCATTCATTGACGACAGACGAGCTGCGCGAGGCGGTGCTTGCCGACAGGCTGGCGTCCTATGCGAGACTGCGGGGTGGATTTCCGATCCCGCTGGCCGGGGCGACTTACTGGGCCGTGCTCGGAGCCGCCGGGTATACGCTCGACCTCGGCCAATGGGCAAATCTTGCCTTTTTCGGTTCGGGTGCGATTTTCCCGCTGGCGCTGCTTTATGCGGCGATCTTCCGCAACGGCTTCATGAAGGACAGGACGGCGACCGGTTCCGTCCTCCTTCCGGCTTTTGTCAGCATGCTCCTGTTCTGGGCCTTCATTGTTGCGGCGTCGCAGGAGGCGGTGTCGATGATTTCGCTCATCCTTGCGGTTGGCATGTCGGTCCACTGGCCTGTCATCGGCTGGAGCTATGGTCGGGCTGGCCTCTATTCAGCGCACGCCGTGGCGCGGGCCATCATCCCCACGGCACTCTGGCTGTTCTTTCCGGAGGAGCGCCTGACATGGCTGCCATTCTCGGTTTCCGCGATCTACCTTGCAACGGTCGCTGCGATTCTTGCAGACAGCGCCCTTGTGCGCAAACGGCTGGGAATGGCGTGAAGCGGGCAGGCGCAGGCCGGCTCGATCAGGCGGCGGCGACCCCGAGGAAGGGTTCTGCTGCGTCGAAGGCATGGACTGCGCCGACGATATCGAGATTGAAGTTTCGTTGCCACGAGGAAGGATCATTGCCTTGCGCCATCGCTCCGGCATTCGAGACGAGGATGTCGATGCCGCCAAGCCCTGTGCCAGCCGCCCCGATCCGTCTTCGCAAGAGACTTCCATCCGCGTGCCAATCATTGCAGTTTCGGCTGCCTGCGGCTCAGGATATCCAATCGACAGGCCCGGAGCCTCTGGCTCGAGGCGCAGGGGCTCGCAGCCTCGCCGACCGGGCCGCTCGACCTTGAGGGCCTGATCCGCTCGCTCGGCTTCGTCCAGCTCGATTCGATCCGCGCCGTCGCCCGCGCCCACCACCACATTCTCTGGAGCCGGAACCAGAACTATCGCGAACCCATGCTTGGCAAACTGCTCTCGGAGGAGAGGCGCGTATTCGAGCATTTCACGCATGATGCATCCGTCCTCCCGGTTGCCTTCTATCCGGCCTGGACACGGCAGTTCCGGCGGCTCGAGGCGAAGGTTCGCGGCTGGGAATGGCACCGCAACATGCTCGACGCGGATGGACGCGCGGCCTTGCGAAGCCGGATCGAGGCGGAGGGGCCTCTCTGCACCGACGCGTTCGATACAAAGATCGTCGGCATGAAGGAGATGTGGTCCCGCCCGCCGCACAAGCTCGCGCTCGATTACATGTGGTATTCCGGCGAGCTTGCGACGGCACACAGGGTCAATTTCAAGAAGTTCTACGACATTTCGGAACGGGTCATTCCGGCAGCGGTGCGCGAGGATATCTGGGCGGACGCGAAACAGGTCGACTGGCTTTGCCGCGAAGCGCTTGCCCGGCTCGCTTTCGGGACACCAGGGGACATCCAGCGCTTCTGGGGCGCGGTGGATGTTGC
>CAYSED010000049.1:1656-13198 GCA_964429935.1 uncultured Hyphomonadaceae bacterium | reverse complement strand
AGGGACTGGCTGGGGCGGACGGGCAGCGGCCTCGTCCCGGTCGAAGTCGCGAGCGCCGACGGGTCGGCCTATTCCGCGTTCGGCGCGCCCGACATTGAAACGCGCCTTGAGCGCCTCTCTGAGCCGACAAACCGCTTGCGCATACTCAGCCCGTTCGACCCGGTGATCCGCGACCGGGCCCGGCTTCAGAGGCTGTTCGGCTTCGATTACCGAATCGAGATTTTCGTTCCGGCTGCGAAGCGCCGCTGGGGCTATTATGTCTACCCGCTGCTCGAAGGCGACCGCTTTGTAGGCCGCATCGACCTTAAGGCTGACCGCAAGGCGGGGACGCTCATCGTGCTGAACTTCTGGCCGGAGCCGGGCGTGCGCTGGACCGGGAACCGGGCCGGGAAACTCGATGCGGAACTCGTTCGGCTCGGGCGGCTGTGCGAGGCGCCGGAAATTGTCTGGCAGGTGGCCCGGCCGGGTTGAAGCCCGGACCTCTACAGATCGACCGTTTGCACCAGCATGTCCGGATCGTCGCTCGACCGGCCGGCCATGATCCGGTGCTCGCCGGGCTCGGCCTGCCAGGCGCGGGTCGCCGGGTTCCAGAAGGCGAGGTTTTCGGCCGGAACGAAGAACCGGCAGACCTTTGTATCGCCCGGCCGGAGCGAGACGCGCTCGAAACCGCGCAGGAGCCGGACGGGCCGCTCGACAACCTTGCCCGGAAATCCGGCATAGAGCTGAACCACGTCGTCCGCGGCCATTGTCCCGTCATTGCGAACGGCAACGCTCGCCTCGATGCCGCCCTTGAACTTGCGAACCTTCAGGGCCCGAAGCTTGAACCGGGCATAGGACAGGCCATGACCGAAAGCGAAGCGAGGTTCGCTCTTCTCACGGTCAAACAGCGTGTACCCGCAATACGGTCCATACTCGATCCGCTCGGCATCGCGGTCGAAGAAGGGATAGTCTTCGGCCCGTCGCGCAACAGTGAAGGGCAGTTTTCCGGACGGGGAGACCTCGCCATAGAGAAGCCTCGCGAGCGCGCGGCCGCCTTCCATGCCGCTATAGAAGGTCTGCAGTACCGCCGCGACCTCCCCGATCCAGTCCTCGACAATGACGGCTGACCCGGCAACGAGGACAATGATCGTGTTCGGATTGGCCGCCGCCACGGCGCGGATAAGCGCAACCTGCCGCTCCGGCAGGGTCAGGGCCTCTCGGTCGCCGCCAATATGGGTGCGGTCCTCGGCCAAGGCGGGGCCCAGGTCCTCCCTGCCGAGCGTCATGTCGCCCGGGATGAACTCGCCCTCCTCGATGCGCGTATAGCCGGCGATGATGATCGCCGCATCGAGCCCGCGTGCGGCCTCGGCGGCGGCGGCAGGGTCCATCTCGTCGCCGAGCACGGCCATGTCCGGAGTGCCGAGATGGTCCGCAAGGCCTTGCAGAGGCGTAACAACATGCGGCGGGCGGACGCGGCTTGATCCATGGTCGCCAGTATTCTCAAGGCTGGCGAGCTGTCCGAAAACGCCGACCCGCATGTCCCGCGAAATGGGCAGGACGCCGGAATTGGACAGGAGCACAGCAGATTTCTCGGCCGCCTCCAAAGCCAGTTCCACATGCTCGCGCCGACCGACAAGGTCCGGCGCATAGGCTTCGAGCGGGTCGTTGGCACAGGCAAAGCGGTAAAGCGTGCTGAGGATCCGCCGGCAAGCGGTATCGATGACCTGTGGCTCGACAGCTCCGCTCTCGACGGCCCTCAGCAGTGCATCGCCGAAGACGCGCGGTTCCGGGTTCTCGATGTCAAGCCCGGCAGAGGCACCGTAAACTTCGTAGACGCCGAGGATCCAGTCGGAATGGACAAAGCCGTCAAAACCCCATTCGTGACGGAGAAGATCGGTCAGGAGCCAGCGGTTCTGGCCGCAATACTCGCCGTTGAGCTTGTTGTAGGCGCTCATGACCGAAGCGCAGCCAGCATCGATGATGCGTTTGAAATGCGGCAGGTAGACTTCCCGCAAGGCGCGCTCTTCTGCCCGGACATCAATCTTGAAGCGGGCATTCTCAATGGAATTGACGGCAAGATGCTTGACCGTCGCGATCACGTTATGGGTCTGGAGGCCGGTCGCGAGCGCCGCTCCCATCTCGCCGAGATGGAAGGGGTCTTCGCCATAAGTCTCCTGCGCCCGGCCCCAGGCCGGATGGCGCAGGAGGTTGACGCAGACAGCGCCTGAGAGGTTGCAGCCCTGCGCGCGAGCCTCGATCGCCATCGCCTCGCCGATGCGGCGCTCGAGATCAACATCCCAGCTTGCCCCGCGCGCCATGGTGACCGGGAAGCAGGTCGAATTGCCCCGGCAAACCCCGCGCGGCCCGTCCGTGAACCAGAGGGCCGGCACCCCGAGCCGCTCGCAGCCGGCCCCGGCCCGGTATGGCCGGGTAGCCCAGACCGCGCCGTCCTCCTGATAGGCCTTGAAGAACCCTTTGCCGGACATCATCGCGACCTTCTCCGCAAGCGTCGCAACGTCGAGGATCGCTTCGACGAGCGCATCGATATCGGCTTTGCTCGCGCCCTTGACCGGGCCGAATGACTGGCGGGATATTGCGGGTATTTCGGCCATGGCTTGCGGGTCCCTTGTGCCGTCGGAGGATGGCCTGCCGGGCGAGGTCCGGCAAGCATCTCCGTCTGGCAAGTCAGGCGACGGCTGCGCTGGCCTGTCTCGGCTTTTCCCGCTCGAAGGCACCGCGCGCCGCATAGGACGGGACGAGGCCATGCGGACCAGGCGGCAGCGCCTCGCCCTCCGACAGGAACAGTAGTCCCTCAGGCGCAAGCAGGCCGCCGAGCCGCTTCAGGACGTCGGCGGCGATCGGACCGGCCATGGCCGGAAGGACGCTGCGACAAAGGACGACATCGAACACGCCCAGCCCGGAAAGGTCCTCGAGCAGGTTGTGAACCCGGAATGTGACCTGGCTGCGCAAGGCTTCGCTGGCCCGCCACGAGCCGTCGTGCCGGGTGAAATGGGCGAGCATGCGCTGGACCGACAGGCCGGTCTGGATCTCGAAATGGCTGAAGCTGCCGGCACGTGCGCGGGTCGTGCTCGCCTTGCAATGGTCGATCGATATGATTTCGGCGCGGCGGCCATGCAGGGCGTCCGCCCCCCCCTCGGCCAGTAAAATCGCCAGCGAGAAAGCTTCCTGCCCTGTGGCCCCTCCGGCGCAAAGGATGCGAACGCGCTCGCCGTCAGCCTTGTTCAGGGCTGCGGCGGGCAGAAGCTCGGTCGCAACCCGGATGAGCATCGCCCGGTCGCCAAAGAAGCGCGTTTCCTTGCCGGTCAAGGCCGCGGCGATCTCCTGTTCGAGCGCGGCGTTGGGCCGGGCCTGCAGGCAGCTTGCCAGTTCCTGGAGGGTCGAGAAGCTTTCGCGGCGAAGGATGTGCGCGAGCCGGGCCTCGACCAGATAAGCCTGCGCCGGGCGGAACGCCTGCCCGGACCGCCGCAGGGCGAGATCGGCAAGTTCGTCAAACCCGGCACTTTCCATGTCACGCCTCCTGCGCGCAAATCAGTTCCCGGTGACGATGGACCGGGAAGCGTTAACACAATCTTCAAGATGGCCGGTTTGGGCCGGGTGCCCGGGCGGGGGTCCCGGCGGCAAGGCCTAGTTCGCAGCCTCGAGAAGCCCTGCTTCCATGAACTTGCTCTCGATGATCTCGGCATCGAAGGGCTTCATGATGAACTCGTTGGCACCGGTGCGGATCGCTTCGCCGATATGGTCGGCATCGTTCTCGGAGGAACAGAAAAGGACGACCGGCTTCTTGCCGGAAGGTTCGCGGCGCAAGGCCCGCAGGAAGTCGAGCCCGTTCATGACCGGCATGTTCCAGTCCAGCAGGACGGCGTCCGGCATGTCCCTGCGGCAATGTTCGAGGGCCTCCGCCCCGTCCGCCGCCTCGGCTACATCGAACTTGAGGTCGCGAATGATGCGGGCAGCGACTTTGCGCACAACACGCGAGTCGTCGACGATGAGGCAGCGTTTCATGGTCCTCGGCTCCGACAGGCTGCAATCCGGACAACCCTCTCCGAATCACTAGCGGAGGCGGGTTAAGAAAGTCCTGTCCTGTCGACCTTGCCGGTCATGGCGAGCCGGTTTGCAGCGAAGATCAGTTCCTTGTCGCTGAGCGGTGTCGCCACGATCCGGGTGCCGAGCTGGTTTGCCACTGAAGCGGCGACCAGAGGCTGCACCGTCCTCGGATCCCAGACATGGCCGTCGGGATTGTCGCCGATGGCGGCCCGGATTTCCTGTTTGAGATCGACGAATGCCTCGATGCCCGGCCTGTCGCTGCGCGCCACACAGTGTACCGCGACCGAGGGCAGGCTATCCTGGTCCTTGATGCGAACCGTGATCGTGCCGCCGCGAGGCAGGCAGGCAATGCCGAACAGGACCATGTGCATGACAAGGCGGACATGGAAATAGGTGAAGTGTGCGGTGTCGATGTCCCAGGTAAGGCTCGGCTTGTGCAGGGCAGCGTAGCCGTCAATGACACGTCGCGCCTCGTGAATGTCGGCGATGGAGTCCGACATGCCCATCGATCCGAAGGCATAGCGCAGGAAAAGAAGGCTCGCCTCCATCTTGCGGGCCCCCTCGCGCAGCAGGCCGCGGGAGGCTTCCCGCATCTCCTCTCCGGCACCCGGATCGTCGAGCATTTCAAGCGCCGTGCTGACCGAGGAGGCGGGCGACACAAGGTCATGACAGATGCGGGAGGCGATGAACGCCGTGTAGAAAGAGGGATCGATCATGCCAGCGCCATTAGCAAGCGAGCCGGTGTCTGCCTAGCTGAATCTGGACAGCGCCAGCGTCCGTCGGGGACGAGGATTCAGGCGCGCGGACCGGCCTGATCGTCATGCCCGGAGCGGGCGCTGTAAAAGGTCAATCCAAACAGGACCCCGGAGACGGCGAGGCTGATGACCGAGCCAAGCCCGACGGCGATCCAGCCATGCAGGCCGAGCGTAACGCCTGCGTCATCGGCAACGTGCCAGGTGAGCCCGAACAGCCCCGCGAGTCCGGCAGCCGAGACCGCAACGATGGCAAGGTTCGCCCGGCGTCCCATGGCCTATTTCCGGACCCATTGGCCCTGCGCATTCATGACAAACTGGCCGGACGGCGTCTCGGACACGAGCTTTTCTCCGGTCACGATGCCGACCTGTTCGACAGTCGTGTTTGTCTGGCGCGCGGTCTGTTCATAGAGCGCCCGGCGACCGGCATTGATCTCGTTGACCTTGCGGCGGATCGCGGCATCCGCGTCGTCACCGACAAGGCCGAGATAGCCATCGATGCGCTCGCCGACAAGGCCGCTCGCCTTGGCAGAATCGATCAGCGGATCCCCGGCACGGGCGGCAGGTGCGGCGAATGCAAGGCCAAGCACGAGCATGGCGGCAAGTGCGATGCGGCGGATTCCATGAAACAGGGTCATTTGTTCCTCCTAGAACAGGTCCGGATTGGCAGCGATCAGCTCTTCGACTTCGCGTTCGAGAACGACCCGGACTTCCTGGTCGATCTTGACATTGAGGTCGATGCGGATCGGCTCGTCGGGTGCGACCAGCTTGACGGTTGGCGAGCAGGCCGCTGCCATGGCCGCGAGGGCTGTTAGGACAGCGGGCGCGAACGGGTGCTTCATGGGTGCGCCTCCTTGGCGATGCAGGCCTACATTGCCTGAGGGTGACTGAACGTCAATTGAATGGGCCGTCTCCGGGCTGTTCATTTTCGCCCGCTCCTCTGGCCTCGGCTTCCCTCGCCAGACGATCTGCCTCGAGCGCTTCTGAGACGTAAGTCCGGGTCGGGGCCGCCGCGATGGACTGGAGGAGCTGCGACAGCTTGGAATCGACATTGATGCTGAAGGCAAATTCTGCACCGCCGAGCACGTCCGGGTTCGACCCCGTGATCTCGGCGGACACGAGGATGTCGCCGATGAGGTTGCCGTCGGCACCGATTTCCATGACCGAGAAGCGCAGGTCCTGAAGCGCCTCGAACGCATATTCGGCGAACTCGTTTGCCTGCGCCGCCGCTTCGGTTGCGCGGCCGGTATAGGCAAGCGTGCCGCCTTTGTCGTCGGCCTTGAGCCGGGCGTTCCGGACATAGACATTCGCGCCTTCGATCTCGATCGGAAATGCCCCGGAAACTGTGCCGGTGGCCTGCAGGTCCGGCACGGCAAGCACCTCGACCAGATCCGACAGCTCGATGTTCTCGGCGGCGACCGATACGCTCTGCATCGGCGCGCCGATGTCCCAGAGCGTTGGCAGGACCTGAAGCGTTCCGCCGGCAAACGGCCAGCGCGCCTCTTCCAGTTGCGCTTTGGCCGGCCCGAGGAGCTGGAACCGCAACAGCCCGTCCTGCAGGGGCAGGCCCGGATTGATCTCGCCGATCGTCACGGTCTGGCCGGGAGGCGTCTCGACCGCGAGCAGGTCCGAGAAATGGATGGTGCCGGTCACGTCGCGCACGCTGCCGACATTGACCGTATCGAACGACAGGCCTGTCACCGCCACATCGCCTGTCCCGCTGACCTCGCCCCCGGAGATCACGAAATCGGCCTTTCCCTCAACCAGCCCGTTGGCATTCGTCAGGACACCGCGAAGGCGCTCGGACAGGTCGTAGGGCTGCAGGCCTCCGGGCCTGAACTCGAGCGGTTCGAGCGCGATTCGACCGGCCCCATCCAAGCCTGGCAGCGAAATCTCGAGGCTTGCCGTCGCGACGGTGCGGCCTGTCGCCTCGCCGGACATCCGCCCCGACAAGGTCGCGCCGTCGGGCGCAAGCACGAGCATGACCTCGCTGACCAGCGGGTGGAACGCAGGATCATCGCCCGGATCGGCCAGCCTGACCCCGCGTGCGGCGGCCTCGCCGGTCAGTCCGGATGGCGTGGCCGCGCCCCGGAAGGCAAAGGCTCCGGCCGTCGCCTCAAGCGGCACGAGCGTTCCTGAAAACACCGTGCGCCCGAGATTGGCAGTGATCGCGACGGGGCCCTCGCCTGCCGACACGGAGAGATTGAGAGTGGCGGCATCAAGGGTCAGCGTCTGCTCGCCGAGGCGGACCGGCAGGGCGAACCGCGAGCCAGCGACATCGAACCGGAAGCCGTCGCCGGTGAACCATTCGAGCACCGCATCGCCGATCACGAGGCTCGCCTCGGCATCACCCGTCCGGAACGGCAGGTCCAGGTCGCCGATCACGAGCCTGCCTACGGAGCGGCCGTCCTCAGTGCGCATAAATCGCCCGCCCTCGGGGCAAAGCGAGAGGCCGACCGGCTCGAAGGCCAGCGTTCCGGCCGTGAGCCCGGCACTTGAAAAGCCGACGCAGTTCCGTCCGGCCGTCTCGACACGCCAGCCCTCGTCGCCTTCGACCGCGCGGACTGCGCCGAACAGGCGCGTGTCGCCGAGAAAGGCACCCGGCATGTCGCCGCCAAGGCCGATCTCGCCGTCCGCCTCGGCTCGAAGGCGGTCGCCGAAGCCGACACTGCCAGTGCCGAGCCGCGCCCAAAGCGAGCGGCCTCCCACGGTCCAGCGCGAGAGAACGGCATCTGACACGATGGCGGTGAAGCTCGCTCCGGTTATGCCAGCCTCGATGATGCGTCCTGAAAGTGACGGAAAGCCGCCGCCGCCCGCCGAGACGACCCCGGCGATCATCGTGCCGCCGGGTGACACCGCGAGCCAGGGCTGGCCCGGCACGGGTTCGATACTGGCCGTCAGTCCGGACGCCGAAGAGATCACCGTCGGCCGGTCGGCTGAAAGCATGAAGGCGGTGCCGTCATGGCTGGCTTCAAAATGCACACCCGCCTCGAAGTCCGAGAATGCGGCCCGGGCCGAGGCTTTCAGCCGGTCGCCATGCGCGGCGAAGGGTTCCGGCATGGCCAGCGCCGACACAAGGCGGGCAGATGTTTCAGCGGTCAGGCCGGCCGACCGGGTGATAGCCGATCCGGCAAAGCCCGTCCGCGCCGGTGTCCCGCCGGAACTGCCGGTCAAGGAGAGGACGCCTGTGACCGCCAGCGTGCCCATGCGGCCTTCCGGCATTCCGAGCCCGGTCACATGCATGGCAAGCGGGCCGGCAAGACCTTCGTTCCCGGCCGCGAGGTCGAGGGTCAGCTCGGTCCGTCCGGCCGTCACCGGGCCTGCCATGGCGGCGTCAAACTCGGCCGTAATGGCCCCGGCGGCGAGCGCATCGAGGGCTGCCTCGGCGGTCACCGAGGCAAGGCCTGCAAAGCGGGCCGAGCCGGACGCGGACAACCCGTTCAGGCTGCGGGAGCCAACCGTCAGCGTCTCCGACGACACGGCCCAGTCAAGCACGAGGTCCCCGGCAGATCCGGACAAGGTGGCGCGCAGGCCCGTCCGACCGATCCGCATGTCGTCAAGGCGGGCTGCATCGATATCGAATGTCACTTCGCCCGTCGCCGTGCCGCCATCGAACACCACAAAAGCATCGGCCGACTTCCAGCTTACGTCATTGCCAGCCTCGCTGAGGCTGGCCGGCATGAGGGTCAGCGAAGCCTGACCGTTCTCGAAAGGCCGCCCGGCACTTTCGACCTGGCCCGCGATCTCGCCCGCCCCAGTCGAAAGCCGCACCTCGCCCTGACGGATCGTCAGCGCGGGAATGTGGGCCGTTTCCTGCGGACCGGAAGAATCATCCGTCGCCAGCAGGCTCTCGAGGCCGAAAAAACCGAGCCCGCTTGCGTCAAGCTCGCCCCTCAGCACGGGCCGGTCCGCTTCGACAGTCAGCACGCGCAGGCGAAACGGACCCGGCCAGTCATAGGTCGCCCGCAGGACCGGGACGGCGAGTGGTTCGCCGCGGGCGGTGCGGATCGCAATGTCCTCGGCCGCCAGCCCGTGCAGGCCAAGCTCAGTTATCCGGCCGGTGCACGTCCAGCCCCGCTGGCCGCACCAGGACTTGTAGGCACCGGTCGCAAGTCCCGTGCGGCCCGCCCAGCCGCCAAGCGACAGCGCGACCGCCAGCCCGCCCAACGTCAGCGCGGCCCACAGGGCGACGTGCCGCTTTCGGGTCGCCGTCATGTCGCCGGCCTCGCTCATGTGCCATCCGGCTTGAGATTTGCATCACTCTCGATGATAGTGGCTCCTGCTGATGCGCACTTGGCATTCGTAGCGATTAATCTCGCTGCGTTCACGCTATTTGCATACTATCGGGGCAGATTTTGGACTGAGTTTCGTGACTGTCGCGCGGTTGCGGACGTTCTGATGAGGTGCAGGATGGAACAGCAGGATCGCCCGGCCATTTCGCGCAAGGACGAGGGCCGTCTAAACGGCGGACTGATCGGGGCAGCGTTTCTCGTCGTCGGGGTGCTCGGTCTCACCGGCCTTGGCGGCTGGCATATCGGCCAGGCCAAGCGTGCCGACGCAGCGATACCCGACGCCCGGCTTGCCAAGCTGACACCGGCTGACCTGCATGTCGACTTCCGGGCCGAGTGGACCCCGATCGAGACGGTTGCGAAAACCGGAAAGCTCCGCCGCAACAGCACGCTGCAGGCAGCCCTGACGGACCTCGGGGCTGATCCGTCCGATGCCGCAAGCGCCCTTTCGGTCCTCTTCGCCGACGATCTCCTCGACCCGAGACGGCTGCAGGCGGGCATGAACGTGCAGGCAAGCTTCGAGCCTGAGACCGGTCGCCTGATGGCCGTGTCGCTCCGCCAGCAGGCGGATCGCAGCGTGCTCGCGAAACGCCTCGCGAGCGGCGACTTTTTCGCCGCCAGCCTCGGTGTCCAGATGACGCCGGCCGTCCGGCGCGTCGAGGCAATCATCGACACGAGCATCTACGACGCCGCCCTGAAGGCCGGTGCCGCAGACCAGCAGGTTGCCGATTTCGCCTCCATCTTTGCCTATGACATCGACTTCCAGCGCGAGATTCATCCCGGCGATTCCTTCGAGATCCTCTATGAGACTTTTCTCGACGAGCGCGGCAATCAGGTCCAGTCGGGCAATGTTCTCTATGCCGCGCTGAACGGACGCGCCCTCGAAAAGGGCTTCTACAGGCACACGCCTGCGGACACGGACGATGCCGACTACTTCACCCGGGAGGGCAAGAGCGCGACCCGCTTCCTCATGCGCACCCCGATAAACGGCGCAAGGCTTTCGTCCAGTTTCGGCCCCCGCCGCCACCCGATTTCCGGCTATTCGCGGCTGCACAAGGGCACTGACTTCGCCGCGCCGACCGGCACGCCGATCTTTGCGGCCGGCCACGGCACCGTCGAACGGGCCTCGCGCTATGGCGGCTATGGCAATTATGTCCGTATCCAGCATGCCAACGGCTATGAGACGGCGTATGCTCACATGTCGCGCTATGGCCGCAGCATCCGTGCCGGACGCCGGGTCCGGCAGGGCGACATAATCGGCTATGTCGGCTCGACCGGTGCCTCGACCGGCCCGCATCTTCATTATGAGGTTCTCCTCAATGGCCGCCATGTCAACGCCATGACGCTGCGCCTGCCGACGGGGCGGACGCTCGAAGGCGACCTTCTTGACGCCTTCATGGCTCGCCGCGCCGAGATTGACGCAATCCGCCTCGCAAACGGGGAGGCGGTCGAGGTGGCCGCGCTCGAAGACACCGGCGAGGTCCTGATGCCCTGACGGCATGGCCTCCGGGCGCGACGGCCAGTCCAGCATGTTTCTTGCGCGGACCTGGCGAAACGAAAGGGACCATCCATGGCCAGCAACCTGAATGCCCCTTGCGAAGAAGCACTCCTGTCCGGCGATGACCGGGAAGCACTACAGCGCCTGCAGTCCACGATGACCTTTCTTATGATCGGTACGCAAAAGGCCGGGACGACCTGGCTCTCCGAACGGCTTCACGAACACGAAGACGCCTTCGTACCGGACGTGAAGGAAGCCCAGTTCTTCAATGTAAACGCCAATTATCGCAAGGGTTTTGCCTGGTATGCGAGCCTGTTCGAGGAGGCCTCCGGACACCGCGCCGTCGGCGAGTGCACGCCGGATTATCTCTGGGCCCATTGCAATGAAGTCGAGCGCGCCCACAAGGCCGTCAGTTTCAATGTCGCCGAACGGGTATATTCGGCCTTTCCGGACATCCGCATCGTCATCACCTTGCGCGATCCGGTCGCCCGCGCCGTCTCGGCCTACCATCATTTCACCAATCGCGGCTGGATCGCTCCGTGGCGGCCACTGCGCGATGCGGCAGGCGAATATGGAATCGCCTCGCGGGGAATCTACCATCTTCAGCTCAAGCCGTGGTTCAGGCTCTATCCCGCGTCGCGGCGCAAAATCTTCATCTACGAGGAGGACATCCGGCCAGACGACCGGAAGCCTCGGACAGCAAAGGAATTGTTCCGGTTTCTCGGATTGCCGGTGCCAGCCCGCATGGACACGCTTTACAAGCGCGTGAATGCCCGGCGCGGCAATGCCTTAGCCTGGCTCAACCAGGTTCCGCTGCTCCGCGAACGCTATCGCGGCCAGCAGCTTGCCCGGTGGATTGACCGCATGACGCCGAAACTCGTCCAGTCCTGGCTCGAGCCGAAAATCCACCCGGCCGACATCGATGCATTGCTCGCACTTTGCCGCAAGGTGGCGATCCC
>CAYSED010000049.1:0-1646 GCA_964429935.1 uncultured Hyphomonadaceae bacterium | reverse complement strand
GCTTTCGACATGCTGGATGTTCAGCGTCGTATAGACATCGATGCCCTGCGCGAGATGTACGAGCCGCACAACCGCAAGCTCGAGGACCTGCTCGGCCGCAAGCTGCCCTGGTAGTCAGGGACGCAAGCCCCCCGCGCCAGACAATCCTTCCTCAGTGCAGCGCCGCTTCGCCTCTGGCAAATTCGTTCGGCATGCCATTGATGGCGAGGCTGTCGCCTTCGACATCGACCCGGATGTCCGAGCCGTCGGCAGCCCGGCCTTCGAGGATGAGCCGGGCGAGCGGATCCTGCAATTCCTTCTGGATCACCCGCTTCAGCGGCCGCGCTCCGTAGACCGGGTCATAACCGCGCGCGGCGAGCCAGCGGCTCGCGGCATCCGTAAGCGAAATAGTGAGCTTCCGTGTCTTCAGGAGAGCTGCGAGGCGCTCGATCTGGATGCCGACAATCCGGTCGATCTCGGCCCGGCCAAGGCGCTTGAAGAAGACGGTCTCGTCGATCCGGTTAATGAATTCCGGCCGGAAATGAGCGCGGATCGCGGCGTTGACCGCCTCCCTCTGGCGCGCCGTTATCTCGCCTTCATCGCCGCTGGCGAGGGCATCGGCTCCGAGATTCGAGGTCATGATGATGATCGTGTTCTTGAAGTCGACGGTTCGGCCCTGGCCGTCCGTGAGGCGGCCATCGTCCAGCACCTGCAGCAATGTATTGAAAAGGTCCGGATGCGCCTTTTCGACCTCGTCCAAGAGAATGACCTGATAGGGCCTGCGCCGCACCGCTTCGGTCAGCGCCCCGCCCTCGTCATAACCAACATAGCCGGGCGGCGCACCGATCAGGCGGGCCACCGAATGCTTCTCGGAATATTCCGACATGTCGAGCCGGATGATTGCCGTGTCATCATCGAAGAGGAACTCGGAAAGCGCCTTGGTCAGCTCCGTCTTGCCGACACCGGTCGGGCCGACAAACAGGAAAGAACCGATCGGCCGGTTCGGGTCCTGCAAACCGGCCCGCGACCGCCGCACGGCATTTGACACCGCCCGCAGCGCCTCGTCCTGGCCGACGACCCGGCGGCGCAGCGTTTCTTCCATGCGCAGGAGCTTTTCCCGTTCGCCTTCCATCATCCTGTCGACCGGAACACCTGTCCATTTCGACACGACGCCGGCAACATGGTCCGGCTGCACGACTTCCGAGACGAGGCCGCCTTGGCCGTCCTTGCCTTCGACCGAGGCGATCTCTGCTTCGAGTTTCGGGATGGTACCATACTTGAGCTCGGAGGCGCGGGTCAGGTCAGCGCGGCGCTCGGACTCGGCAAGGTCCGAATAGGCCCTGTCGAGGGCTTCCTTGGCGGCCGCTGCGCCCTTGAGCTTGTTCTTCTCCGCCGCCCAAACGCTTGTCAGTTCGTCCGATTGTGACTGCAGGTCGCCGATCTCGGTCTCGATCGTCCTCAACCGGTCCTTCGAGGCGTCGTCCTTTTCTTTTTTCAGCGCTTCGGCCTCGATGCGCAGCTGCATGAGCCGCCGGTCGATCTCGTCAAGTGCTTCAGGCTTGGAATCGACCTGCATGCGCAGGCGAGAGGCGGCCTCGTCCATCAGGTCGATGGCCTTGTCCGGCAGAAAGCGGTCGGTGATGTAGCGGTGGGACAGAGTTGCCGCC
>CAYSED010000048.1:11870-18573 GCA_964429935.1 uncultured Hyphomonadaceae bacterium | reverse complement strand
CCTGCGACCCAGCGTTACCAGGATACCGTCCTGACCGAAGAAAAGACTGCCGACGCCGCCGCCGGTGCCCTTGGGCGCCTCATCGCCTCGATGGACATGGGCGGCCAGAATACGATCGAGGGGCTCGTCCGGGAACTCCTGAAGCCGATGATAAAGGACTGGCTCGACGCCAACCTGCCGCAAATCGTCGAAACCAAAGTGGAAGCCGAGGTACAGCGCATCGCCAAAATGGTGCGCTGACCTAGTCCCTCGCAAAAGACTTGTTATAGGAAAGGGCGCGTCTGCCATGGCGCGCTCTTTTTTGTTTTCAGGACCCTTTGATGCTCGACCAGTTCTTCAATGCCGCCGAAGCCGAACCGCGCCTTTACAGGCGCTGGGAAGAGGAAGGCTGTTTCAAGCCAAGCATGGACACGAGCGCGCAAGCCTATTGCATCGTCATTCCGCCGCCGAACGTGACCGGCGTCCTGCACATGGGCCACGCGCTGAACAATACGCTGCAGGACGTGCTGATCCGCTTTGCCCGCATGCAGGGCAAGAACGTGCTCTGGCAGCCGGGAACCGACCATGCCGGCATCGCGACGCAGATGGTGGTCGAGCGGCAGATGGCCGAAGCTGGCGGCAATGAAAGCCGGGAGAGCCTTGGCCGGGAAGCCTTTGTCGACCGCGTCTGGGAATGGAAGGAACAGTCCGGCGGACAGATCGTCGGCCAGTTGAAGCGCCTCGGCGCGAGCTGCGACTGGTCGCGCCTCGCCTTCACCATGGGCGACCGCGCAGACCCCGACAACCAGATGATGACCGCCGTGCGCAAGGTCTTCGTCGATCTCTACAATGAGGGCCTGATCTATCGCGACAAGCGCCTCGTGAACTGGGACCCGCATTTCCAGACGGCGATTTCCGACCTCGAAGTCGAGATGAAGGAAGTCAGCGGCCATTACTGGCACCTGCGCTATCCGCTCGCCGATGGCGTGACCTACCACCACATCGAGAAAGATGAGGATGGAAACATCGTCGTTGACGATCCGGATCGCTGGTACATCACCGTCGCGACCTCCCGGCCCGAGACCATGCTAGGCGATACGGGCGTTGCCGTGCACCCGGACGACGAGCGCTACAAGGCGCTTGTCGGCAAGTCTGTCATCCTGCCGATTGTGAATCGCACTGTCCCAATTGTCGCCGACGACTATGCCGACATGACCAAGGGCTCCGGCGCGGTGAAGATCACGCCTGCGCATGATTTCAATGATTATGAGGTCGGCAGGCGCGCAGGGCTGAAGGAGATCAATATCCTGACCGCGACGGCCCATATCGTGGATGGGGCAGAAGCGGAGGCCGCAAACATTCCGCTGGAGCTGCGCGGGCTCGACCGGTTCAAGGCGCGGGAGAAGATTGTCGAGGCCTTCGAGGCGGCGGAACTTCTCGACCAGATCGAGGACGTGAAGATCGAGCAGCCCTTTGGCGACCGCTCGGGCGTCGTCATCGAGCCGTGGCTGACTGACCAGTGGTATGTGAATGCCAGGGAACTTGCGAAGGACGCGATCCGCGCCGTGAAGGACGGCGAGACCCGCTTCGTGCCGGAAAACTGGGAGAAGACCTATTTCAACTGGATGGACGACATCCAGCCCTGGTGCGTCTCCCGCCAGCTTTGGTGGGGGCACCGGATTCCGGTTTGGTATGGTCCAAAACTGATCGATGGTCGGCCAGACGAAGACCGCGGGAGATACAAATTTTTTGTTGCCATGAGTGCTGAGGAAGCGTTGGCGCAAGCCTCGGAATACTATGGAGCCAGCATAGAATTACGGGTGGGCGAGTTCGTCGAAACGACATTCAACGGCGACAGAGTGAAGTACATCACGCTCCGTCAGGACGAAGACGTCCTCGACACCTGGTTCTCCTCTGCGCTCTGGCCGTTCTCGACGCTCGGCTGGCCGGGCGAGACCGATGAGCTGAAAACTTTCTATCCCGGCGCAGTGCTTGTCACAGCGTTTGACATCATCTTCTTTTGGGTTGCCCGCATGATGATGCAGGGCCTGAAATTCATGGGCCAAGTGCCGTTCCGGGATGTCTACATCCATGCCCTCGTCCTCGACGAGAAGGGCCAGAAGATGTCGAAGTCCAAGGGCAATGTCATGGACCCGCTGGAACTGATCGACGAATACGGGGCCGATGCGCTGCGCTTCTCGATGGCGGCGCAGGCCGCGCAGGGACGCAATATCCGCCTGTCAAAACCGCGCATCGAGGGCTATCGCAATTTCTCGACCAAGCTGTGGAACGCGGCAAAGTTCTGCCAGATGAACGAGTGCGCAAACTGGGAAGGCGGGCTGGAGCCGCTCGCCCTGAAACAGCCGGTCAATCGCTGGATCACCGGGGAGACGGCCCGCGCTGTCCGTGCCGTCGCCGAGGGAATCGAGACCTATCGGTTCAATGATGCGGCGGGCGCAGCCTACCGGTTCGTCTGGAACGTGTTCTGCGACTGGTATCTGGAACTCATCAAGCCGCTCCTCAATGGCGAAGACGCCGCTGCCAAGGCCGAGACGCGGCGCGTGGCCGGCTGGGTGCTCGACGAAATCCTGAAACTCCTCCATCCGTTCATGCCCTTCGTCACCGAGGACCGGCCCGAAGCGTGACGGCTTCCTGATGATGCAGCGCTGGTCGGGCTTCGATGACGACCATGAGGACGGCGCCGCCGATGCCGAAATGACCTGGGTCATCGATTTCATCTCGCAGGTGCGCGGCGTGCGCGGCGACCTGAACGTCCCGGTCGCGGCGAAGCCCGGCCTTGCCGTCGTCAATGCGAGCCCCGAGACACGCAAGCGCCTCGACCGGCACAGCAATGTGCTTTGCCGGATGGCCCGGCTCGACGCGATCCTCGAAAGCGCGGACGTGCCGAAGGGGGCGGTCGCGATCATTCTCGGCGAGGCAACGCTCGCCCTGAAGGTTGCAGACCTGATCGACCCTGCCGCCGAGGCCGAGCGCCTCGCCAAGCGGATTGCCGGGCTCGACAAGGACATAGACGGCATCGACAAGAAGCTCGCCAACGAGAAGTTCATGGCGAACGCGCCTGCCGAGATCATCGAGGAACAGCACGAGCGCCGGATTGAAGCGTCGGCAGCACGGGAGAAGCTGGCAGGCGCTCTAGCGCAGCTCAAGGCGTTTGGGTGAGGGTCTGACGGAAGCACGTAGCTTGCAGGTGGCGGTTTCCCGCGACTTGATCGCGGGACCCATCTCCCGGAGCCTGCCCGCCGCTCGCGTGGGAGTTGGACCCCGCGATCAAGTCGCGGGGAGTCGCCTATGAGCAGAGGGTGAGTCGATAAAGCTGGCTTGGCCTCAAATCTCCCCGCGCACCCGCTTGATAACGCCCGAGAAATCGAGCCCGCCATGACCGGCTTCGTCGAGGGCGGTATAGATCTCGGTCGCGAGCGACCCGAGCGGCGTGTCTGCCCCGGCCCGGTCTGCCGCCCCGGCTGCGAGCCGGAGGTCCTTCAGCATCATCGCGACGGCAAAGCCCGGCGCATAGTCGCGGTTCGCAGGCGAGGCAGGCACCGGCCCCGGCGCAGGGCAATAGCTTGTCATCGACCAGCACTGGCCGGAGGCTTTCGAGGAAATGTCGAAAAAGGCCTGCGCGTCCAGGCCGAGCTTTTCCGCAAGGTTGAACGCTTCGCACGTGCCGATCATGGATATGCCGAGGAGCATGTTATTGGCGATCTTCGCCGCCTGCCCGTTGCCGGCCCCGCCTGCATGGAAAATGTTCCGGCCCATGCCTTCGAGGACGGGTCTCGCACGTTCAAAGGCCGCGTCCGCGCCGCCGACCATGAAGGTCAGCGTGCCGGCATCGGCCGCCGCCGTCCCGCCGGAGACCGGGGCATCGACCATGGCAAACCCGGCGCTGTCGGCTTTTGCAATCGCGTTGCGGGCGTCCTCGACGGCTATGGTCGAACAGTCGATGAACAGGGTTCCGCGCCCGGCATGGGCGGCGACGCCGTCCTCGCCGAAATAGACAGAGAGGACGTGCTTGCCTGCCGGGAGCATGGAGACGACCGCTTCGACGCCTTCTGCCGCTGCGCCTGCCGATGGGGCGGCCTTGGCACCCTTGGCGACGAGCCGGTCGACAGCTTCCTGATTGAGGTCGAACACGGTGACCTCGTGGCCTTTAGCAATGAGGTTCGCGCACATGCCCGCCCCCATATTGCCAAGCCCGATAAAGGCGATTCTTGTCATCTTCAGCTCTCCGTCCTGTTCAAGTATTCTGCGAATGCTACTGTCTAGGTCGGCCATCCTTCGACAGGCTCAGGATGAGTCAAGGCTCAAGGGCAACTCATGGTGAGCCTGTCGAACCATCCTTCGACAGGCTCAGGATGAGTCAGTTCCAGGATCGGGACTCATCCAGAGCTTGTCGAAGGATGAGGCGAAGACGAACGACCTCACTTGTCCTTGAACCGGGCCGGGCGCTTCTCGACGAAGGCTTCCATGCCCTCTTTCTGGTCCGCCGTGCCGAACAGGCCCTGGAAGAGGCGGCGCTCGAAGCGGACGCCTTCGGTCGTCGGCAGTTCGAGCGCGCGGGAGACCATTTCCTTCGCCGCCATGACCGAGGGCAACGAAAAACCGGCAATCGTGGCCGCCGCTTCCTCAGCCGTGTCGAGCAGGCTGTCATGCGAGACGACGCGACTGACGAGGCCGATGCGGCCTGCTTCCTCGGCATCGATCATGCGGCCCGTCAGAATGAGATCCATCGCCCTTGCCTTGCCCACGGCCTTGGTGAGCCGGACCGAGCCGCCCATGCCGGGCGTGACGCCGAGCTTGATTTCCGGCTGGCCGAACTTCGCCTTGTCGGAGGCAATGATGATGTCGCACATCAAGGCGAGCTCGCATCCTCCGCCGAGGGCGAAGCCGTTGACCGCCGCGATGACGGGCTTGCGGGCTGCCGCGAACCGGTCCCAGCCTGCGAAATAGTCGGCGAGGTACATGTCGGAAAAGCCTTGCGGCTGCATCTCCTTGATGTCGGCCCCGGCGGCAAAGGCCCGGCCCTCGCCAGTCAGGATCGTCACGGCAATGTCGGGATTGCGGTCAATGCCTGCGAAGACCTCGACGATCTCGCCCATGATCTCGGCATTGAGGGCGTTCAGGCTGTCCGGGCGATTGAGCGTGACGCGCGCGACGCGGTCTGAATGTTCGAAGGTGATGGTGTTGTAAGTCATTATTGACCTTCCAGATATTCTTAGTGCTCTTGAGCACGTTTCATCATGTCAGCATCAAACTTCTTGTAGTCTTCAATCAACTGGTCTGAAGCGCCTCTGTCACCATAACCGCACGCCGTCGTGCGGACAGAAACCGAACCGTCGTCGACTGTGACGACCTCACGGCGTACAATCATCGGGTAGGCCGGATGCTCCTCACGTGTCAGCGTGTAGACTGACTGTCCATCATTGATCGCGACGAACTGCGGTCCTGCGTTCTTGAGCCATTCGACGCTTTCGCGATTGATAATGCACAGCGATAACTCGCTGAATCCGCGGCCACACTCGAAATCAACCGGTTCATTAGGCCATTCAGGGATCGTTCCTTCGTGACCGGGCGATACTCGCCCACAGACCTCACCCTCGGCCCATGTCGGCAAAGCCAGTATGAAGCTCGAAAGTAGCGCCGCTGGAACTGCCCCGCGTTTCATTGTTTAACCCATCGTCGGAATGACGAAGGCCTGGTCGCCGATGTCGCCTTCGGGCCAGCGGCTTGTGACGGTCTTGACCTTCGTCCAGAAGCGGACGCCTTCGGGCCCGTGCTGGTTGGTGTCGCCAAAGGCCGAACGCTTCCAGCCGCCGAACGTGTGATAGGAGACCGGTACGGGGATCGGCACGTTGATGCCGACCATGCCGACATTGACCTGCGCGGCGAACTCGCGGGCTGCCCGGCCGTTCGAGGTGAAGATCGCGACGCCGTTGCCATATTGGTGGCGGGACGGCAGCGCGGCGGCCTCTTCCAGCGTCTCGGCGCGGACGACCTGCAGGACGGGGCCGAAAATCTCTTCTTCATAGCTGCGCATGCCAGGCTTCACATGGTCGAACAAAGACGGGCCGATGAAGAAGCCGTTCTCGTGGCCCTGCAGCGTGTGGCCGCGCCCGTCTAGCTTCAGGTCCGCGCCTTCCTCGACGCCCATCTGGATATAGCTTTCCACCTTGGCCTTGTGGGCGGCGGAGACGACCGGGCCATAGTGCGCGTCGGGATCGGTCGAGACACCGACTTTCAGCGCGCGGGCAGCGTCCAGCATCCGCTCGACAAACTCGTCGCCGGTCTTCTGGCCGACGGTGACGGCGACCGGCAGCGCCATGCAGCGCTCGCCGGCCGACCCGTAGGCCGCGCCGACAATGTCCTTCACCGCCTGGTCCATGTTGCAGTCCGGCATGATGATGCCGTGGTTCTTAGCCCCGCCCATGGCCTGCACGCGCTTGCCGTGCGCCGTGCCGGTTGAATAGACATATTGGGCGATGTCCGACGAGCCGACAAAGCTGACGGCCCTTATGTCCGGATGGGTGAGGATCGCATCGACCGCGACCTTGTCGCCGTGGACGACGTTGAGGACGCCCGCAGGCGCGCCCGCTTCCATGAAGAGTTCGGCGAGGCGCACCGGAACGGACGGGTCTTTCTCCGACGGCTTCAGGATGAACGTGTTGCCGCAGGCAATGGCGACCGCCGACATCCAGCACGGGATCAT
>CAYSED010000048.1:5653-11860 GCA_964429935.1 uncultured Hyphomonadaceae bacterium | reverse complement strand
CGGGAAGTTGAACGGCGTGATGCCGGCGCACACGCCGAGTGGCTGGCGCATGGAATAGACGTCAATGCCGGGGCCCGCGCCCTCTGTATACTCGCCCTTCTGGAGGTGCGGGATGCCGCAGGCGAACTCGACGACATCAATGCCGCGCTGCACGTCGCCGCGGGAGTCGGCGACGACCTTGCCATGTTCGGACGAGAGGAGCTCGGCCAGTTCCTGAATGTTCGCTTCGAGAAGGCGCTTGAACTCGAACATGATGCGGGCGCGGCGCTGCGGATTGGTTGCCGCCCAGGCCGGGAAGGCGTCGCTTGCAACCTCGACAGCAGCGTTCAGTTCGGGAGCGATGGCGAGCTGCACGCGCGCCTGAACTTCGCCCGTGTTCGGATTGTAGATGTCGCCGAACCGGCCGGAGCGGCCTTCGACCGCCTTGCCGCCGATGAAGTGATGAACGTCTCGCATGCCGCAAACTCCCTGTTATCTTGCGCCCTGTTTGCCACCCATCGGGGCACAACTAAAGGCCTCATCAGGCAAGGACGGCAGGAATATCGCCCGGCAAGGCGCGATTGGGGCAACAGGATGCCCGGCTTCCTTAGATACCCGACGAACGGACTACTCGGCCGGTTCCAGCCGCGTTTGCGGCTCCATCCGCTTCAGGCCAGTATCGGAGATCGAGTGGAAATGGCCGTGCGTCGTGCCTTCCATCATGCCGAGAGAGTGCCAGACTTTCAGGCCGAGCATTTTCAGGAGCTCTTCAGGAAAGGTCTTCACCACATCGCGGTCGAGCGTCAGCATGTAATTCTCCTGCTGGCGGACGAACGGGCGGCCATAATAGGCGAGAATGCCGTGGCGGTTCTTCGATGTCCGGTTGGCACCGGTGGCATGCCAGAGGCGGCCATCAAAGATCAGCGCCGTTCCGGCCGGGCCGGTCGCCGGCACGGTCTCCGGCGGATATTTCAGGTATTTCAGGGGATTGGTTGTCTTGTGCGTGCCGGGCGCAATGCGGGTTGCGCCATTCTCGGGCGTGAATTCGGAAATCATCCAGATGATGTTGACGACCGCCGTATAGGGCGTCGAGGGCGGCACGAAGAACTGGTCCATATGCAGATCCATTTCCTCGCCGCCCGGACCGGCAATATTGGCTGTCAGCGAGGACAGGAGCACGTCCGTCATTTGGAAGGCTTCGGCAAGCTCGGGGCGGAGGCCGTAGCTTTCACCGAAAATCTTGCGGATCATTTCGAGCGGCTTCGGATTGATCGCGAGGTTCACGAACTCCTCGCCCTTGTTCAGGAGGCTCCAGACCCTCTGGTTCGGGGCATCGGGGCGAATGGCGGACGGATCGTGCGAGCCGCGTCCGGTTTCGAGCGAAGCGACCCCGGCCTGGCGTTCGGCGAGCGCCTGGGCTTCGAGCCGGGTCTCGATGGCCGCAACGTCCGCCGGACTGAGGCAGCCGCCTAGCCGGGCGAACCCGAACGCCTCGAAGTGCGCTTTCGCTTCCTCGATACTGTCAGTGATGGGTGGCAGGAGATGGTCCATCGTCTCGAACCCTGTTTTCAATTGCCCATTGATCTTTGAATGATAGCCAATTTCGGCTTTCGGTACAGCCTGCGGTTCAAAAGTGAACAACCCGTGCGCCTGGGCAAGACTGAAGCGGCTCCAAAGCCCGTTGAAGCGCCGAGCTTTCTGCTTCGCCTTCGTCATGCCACGGCCCCGACCGTTGCACCCACCTCCGGACGCCGCATCCCTGTTCTCAGGTGCGGGAGATGGGCTGCACGAACGGAGCCGTGCAATGACGCAAATATGGACCTGGGAACACTTCAGCCCCTCAATGGGGCAGACACGTTCAGCGCCGCCGGCCCTTGGCCTGGCTCGTCGGCTTGGTCGGCGTCGCCTTGTGGGCATAGGGATTGGACCCCTGACGGACGAAAATGCGGATCGGCACCCCGTTCATGCCGAAGGCCTCCCTGATCCCGTTTACGAGATAGCGCTTGTACTGCTCGGGCATCTGCTCGCCGCGCGAGGCGATCAGGACGAAGGTTGGCGGCCGCGCCTTCATCTGCGCCATGTAGCGCGGCTTGATCGGCTTGCCGTGAACTGTCGGCGGCGGATGCTTTTCGACGGCGAAGCGAAGCCAGCGGTTGAGGTCGCCCGTCTTGACCTTGGCTGCCCAGTTGTCGTGGACCTCTGCCACAGCCGGCATCAGCTTGTCGACACGCTTGCCGGTCAGCCCCGAGAGGGGCACGAGCGGCGGGTTTCCGGCATTCGGCAAGAGGCGCGCCAGGCGCTCGCGCAGGGCGTGCAGCGTCTCGTCCGGCTTTGCGACCTGGTCCCATTTCGACAGGACGAGCACGAGGCCGCGCCCCTCGCGCAACGCAAGGTCGGCGATCTGCAGGTCCTGCTTCTCGAGCGCTTCGCCCGCATCCATGACAAGAGCGACGATGTCGGCATATTTCAGCGAGCGGACCGTCTCGCCCGTCGACATGCGCTCAAGACGCTCCTGGACCTTGGCGCGCTTGCGCAGGCCGGCCGTATCGACGAGCCGGATCTGGCGGCCGTTCCACTCCCAGTCGATCGACACGGAGTCCCGCGTAATGCCCGCCTCCGGTCCGGTCAGCAGGCGGTCCGCCTGCAGGAGCGTATTGATGAGTGTCGATTTGCCGGCGTTCGGGCGGCCGACAATGGCTAGCCGGATCGGCCTCTTGGCAAGCTCCGGCGGCTCGGGCGTGTCATCGACAATGCCGGCCGCCTCGAGCAAGGCGGCAAGGTCGGCGTCGGTGAGGTGCGGGTCATCGACATTGATGCCCTCAAGCTTGGCGAGAATGTCCTCGGTCTGGGCATCGGTCTCGGCGTCTTCCTCCGCCGCATAGGCGGCCGCGAGCCGTTCCTCGCCAAGGGCCGTCCGGAAGGCCGTGAAGAGTTCGGCAAAGCCTTCGCCATGCTCGGCTGAGAGGGGGACGGGCTCGCCGAAGCCGAGCTTGAACGCCTCGTAAAGGCCAGGTACGCCTGCCTTGCCCTCGCACTTGTTCGCCGCGATGATGACCGGAATGTCGGCGCGCCTCAGCACCTCTGCAAACCGCTCATCCATCACCGTGACACCCGCCCGCGCATCAATCAGGAAGAGGACGAAGTCAGCCTCGGCAATCGCCGCCTCGGTTTGTGCCCGCATGCGCGCTTCGAGCGAGCCATCGTTCACGTCTTCAAAGCCGGCCGTATCGACGAGCGTCAGCGGCAGGCCGGCCAGCGACCCAGCGGCTTCCTTGCGGTCCCGGGTCACGCCCGGCTGGTCATCGACAAGGGCGATCCTCTTGCCGGCTAGCCGGTTGAACAGCGTGGACTTGCCGACATTTGGCCGGCCGACAATGGCGAGTTTCAGTGACATGGGCGGTGCTCAGGCCTAGCGTATTGCAACCAGGCGGCCTTCGTCGGTGAGGAGGATCAGCCGGTCTCCGGCCACGATCGGTTCAATAAACACCGGGTCGCCAATGCGAAGCCGCCCGACCTCTTCGCCGGTCTGGGCCGACAGCGCTATGAGGTCCCCTTCGGAGGACGCTACAAGGACGCGGTCCGACGCGATGACCGGACCGACATAGCTGATGCGCCCGCGGCGCTTGTTTTCCCGGCGGAATTTCGGCAATTGCCTTGTCCAGATCACGGCCCCGGTTTCGGCGAGGAGGCAGGCGATCTCGCCCTCGACCCCGGCAACGAAGAGGTACTGGCCCGCGAGGGCCGGAGCCTGGATGGAGCCGACCGGCTGGGACCAGGCCCGCTGCCCGCTGCGTCCGTCAATCGCCGCCAGGATGCCGGACTGGCTTGCCGCGAACACGAGGCCGGAGCTGAGGACCGGACGGGACGCGATGTCGTTGATCGCCGAGATCGGCGTGAAACGCCCTGCCCGCGTCAGGGCATCGATCCAGAGGCGGCGCCCGTTCGAGCCGAGATAGGCGATCACTTCACCGGAAGAAAACGGTGCCACCACGAGGTCCTCGACGGCGGCAACGCTCGGCGCACCGAGCACACGGGCCGACTCGGCGATGGCCTGGTCACTCCACTCGACCGAGCCGTCCTGCAGGTTCAGCGAGTAAACCTCGTTGTTCTCGGTGACGACGAGAACGCGGCCGTCCTTTATGGTCGGCGCTCCGGTTACGGGCACGCCGAGCTCGCGCCGCCAGATCTCGCTGCCATCGGCGTTGTCGAGGGCTGCCACGAAGCCGAAGCCGCTCGATACCACGAGGCGGTCGCCGTCGAGGGCGAGCCCGCCGCCGAGCCCGCGCCCGTCCCGCCTGCGGCCCGATTTCAGGCCAATCGACCAAAGCCGCGCCCCGCGCTCAACCGAAAAGGCCTTTACGGTCTGGTCGCCGTCCAGGAGATAAATTGTGTCGCTCGACGCGATGGGAGGAGATGTCAGGACCGCGTTTCGGCCGGACCCGTCGGCGGCCTTGATGCGCCAGTCGACTTCCAGTGTCTCGGCGGCCCGGACATGGCCGACGACCTTGCTGGCGTTGACGCCTGCCTGCGGCCACTCAACCAGTGTTGTAGCGACCGGGAGTATGACCGAGAGGTCAGCCATGTCGGGGTCAGGCTCGAGGGCGACATCCCCGAGCGCGAGCGCAATCCGCCCTGCCTTGTCCTCCTCGGCCTCGGCGGCGCGGCTGGCGCGTCCGAAGTCGAACGCGGAACAGGCAGACGTGCCTGAAGCGAGCAGGGTCACGATAAGGATGGCATCGCGGACAGGGGACCTCATGGCAATGTCTCCTCGGGACCTGCCGCTTCGGACGGCGGCTCGCCGGGCAGCCCGCTTGCGGATGCCGTGACCGGTATCACCGAAAGGGCAAGCTCGGCGCGCTGGACCACCCCCTGGGGCGCATTGGCGGCAAATCTCAGATAGGAAAACTCCTCCCTCGCCCGCTCGAAATTGCCGGTTGCATAGGCCCTGGCCGCGAGGAGCTCCAGGGCAAGGGCGCCAAGCGCGCCTTCGTCCTCAAGCAGCGGTCCAAGCGCGGCTTCAAGTTCTGCGAGGTCGAGCGTGTCGGCCTTGAGATAGGCCGCCTTGAGAATGGCAAGACGCCGAAACGGCTCGCCCTCTGATCCGGCAGCCTCGAGCGCGGCTATGGCCGCAGCAGCATCGCCCTCACCTTCGTATCGCGCGCGCGCCAGAAGGTGCGCGGCGAGCGGCGCAATAACCGCATCGGAGCCGGCAAGCTCCGAGAGCGTCGCGGACGATGCCCCATACTCCCCGCCAGCCAGTGCGTCCCGGGCTTCCTCGAAGCGCTGGACATTCGCCAACTGGGCCTTGGCGGCCACGCTCGCAGTGTATTCGCGCCATGCAACGAACGAGACGAGCAGGATGCCGGCAAGCCACACGAGCGGCCCGAAACGCTTCCAAAGGAGCGTCGCCCGGTCCTGCCGCATGCCTTCGTCGACTTCTTCCAAAAAATCGCTCAAGGCGCGCTACTCCAGTACAGGCGGGATTCTCTTCATCGCGGCGGACACTAGCCGCCATGGCACGGGGCTGCAACGCGAGAAGGCTGCTAGGGTTCCGGGCGTGGCATCCTGTAGGTTTCCCCGGGATCCGGAAACGTGCGCTTCCTGACCGCATCGGCGTAGGATTTTACCGCCTTTTCCGTCTCTTCGCGAAGGTTTGCAAACCGGCGAACGAATTTCGGTGTCCACTCGAACAGGCCGAGCATGTCGTCGGTTACGAGGATCTGGCCGTCGCACGACGGCGATGCGCCGATCCCGATGGTCGGACAGGCAACAGACCGGGTGATTTCAGCCGCGAGGTCCTCGGACACTCCCTCGACCACGATGGCAAAGGCCCCGGCCCTGTCTGCGGCCACGGCCTCGTCGAGCGCCCGCGCCCAGCTCTCCCGGGTCCGGCCCTTCGCCTTGAAGCCGCCCTCGACGTTCACGGCTTGCGGACGGAGGCCGACATGCCCCATGACAGGCACGCCGCGCGCGACAAGGTGCCCGATCTGCGCGCTCGCATAAGTCCCGCTCTCGATCTTGACCGCCTGGCAGCCAGTCTCTTTCATCACGCGGGCCGCGTTGAGAAAGGCCTGGTCGGGATTGGTCTCGTAGGAGCCGAACGGCATGTCGACGACGACAAAGGACCGGCTGGACCCGCGCATCACGGCCTGCCCGTGCAGGATCATCATCTCGAGCGTGACCCCGACCGTCGATGGCAGCCCGTGAACGACCATGCCGAGACTGTCG
>CAYSED010000048.1:233-5643 GCA_964429935.1 uncultured Hyphomonadaceae bacterium | reverse complement strand
GACGAGGAGCACGTCGCAGTGCGGATCGAGGATGGCCGCCATGGGCGCCGTATAGGCCGTCAGGCACACGAGCGGTGTCCCGTCCTTTGCGGCGGCGATGTCGCGGACGGTCTTGCGGCTGGTCTGGCTCTGGGCGGACATGGCGAGCGATTAGCCCGGCAAGCCTTCCGGCGCAATCTCGGGACCCGCAATAATTCAGTGTGTATCGGCGGCGAGCGCGGCGAACAGGCCGATACTGCCAACCGCGAGTGCCATGAGTAGGCGCATGTCCAAGCCCGCTATCGCTTCGGACAGGGGTGTCATGCTGACGGCGAGATCATGATCCATGCCGACAATGCCGGTCAGAAGCCCCATCAGGTCGGGTGCCTGCAGCACGGCGATGAGGCCGCCTGAAATCGTCACGCTCGCCAGGACAAGCCGCCGGACCAGCATGTGACGCTGAATGCGGCGGTCAACAGTGTGCACGAACCGGGCACTGTCGGTTTCCAGCGCGCCGTCTGCCTCCGCGAACATCTGCTTCAGTTCATCGTGAAAATCTGTATCGGTCATCTTCTGCGTTTTCCTAGGCAACATTATAGCTTGAAAGCAGGTCTCGCAAAGCGGTCTTTCCCCGATTGACATGGGACTTCACGGTACCGAGCGGCCATCCGGTCACCAGTGCCGCCTCGCCATGGCTGAGCCCGGCACCAACGCAAAGCGTCACCGCGACCCGCTGGGTTTCCGGCAGGCTGGCGAGGGCCCGTTCAAGGTCATGCGCGAGGCCGGCATTGTCTTTCGAGAACAACACGATGTTGTCCGCCCCGCTCTCGATCTCCCTCAGCCGCCTTGTGGCCGAGCGCCGCCGCACTTGCAGGAATTCCCGGTAGGCAATGGCGCAGAGCCAGCTTCGGAACTGGCCGCCGCCATAGGAGGAAACCTGTGTCCAGGCTTTCAGGAAGGCCGCCTGGCTGAGGTCATCGGCATCCGCCGCGCTGCCAGTGAGCCGTCGCAGCATTCCGCGAACCGTTACCTGGTGCCGGGCGACCAGTTCCCCGAAGGCCTTTCGGTCTCCCCGGGCGGCCTTTGCGGCCAGATCGGGATCGCTCGCCCGCATCGCCTTGCTTCCCGGCGCAGAAAAATCAATGAGCTCTGCGGTCACGGGTAAAGAACCAGAGGCCAAGATAGGCGACACCCAGCATGAAGGGGAAGATCGCAATGCCGATCATGGCGGTGCTCGCGTCCTCCTCATGGCGCAGGAGCAACGCGCTCAGCAAGGCGAAGGAGATGCCCACGGACACGAACAGAACGCCCCGCCGCAAGTCGCCAAGCGCCCGGTCGGCCGCGTCGGCAAGGTTATGAATGGTCTCGGCAGAGATTTGCTGCCCGTTCTGGATTGCGAGGCGTATGGTCTCGTGCATCACCAGCCTGCGGCGAAAGCCGAAATGCAGGAACAGCCAGACGACAAGGGCAATCGTTCCAAAGACGACGATGGGGACAATGACATCTTCAGTCATGTTGAAGGTCCTAATGCGGGGCCAGACCGGCCAATCCGGTCAAACAGGCGTTACCTGCAGACAAGATGCGCCTCGCCCGGCATTTGGATGCAGCAACGAAGAAAAAGTCAGTTCGTGGCGATCAGTCCGGCTGCGACGAGCACGTCGCGTGTGTGGGTCAGGAAGATCAGATGGCCCGCGCCGGTTACGAGATGCGGCTTCACGCCCAGTTTCGCCGACCAGTCCGTGACGCCCTGGCCGACATTCGCGACATTGTCCTCGCGGCCTGACACGACGGCATAAGGCAGGTCCGGCAGGTCCGGCGGACAGCGCGGTTCGCCATAGTCCTTCCACTCCAGAAGCTGGCCCTCGAAACCGTTGACCGTCGCGCTTCTCTGCTGGCGGACATGCATGTCCATCAGGGCCGGGTCTTCGAGCGCCGCCATGTCCACCGGATTGCACTCGAGCACGTTGCGGATGCCGGCACGCCATCCCTCGTCGGTCTGGCTCGCCGCCATCGACTCCATGATGAGAGCCCCGGCATCGAGCGGCAGGCTGGCGACCATGGAGACATAATCTCCCCCGGCAATAGCGGGAACATCGAAGGCTCGCGGGGAAATGAAGGCGGCTCCGCTGAAGCGGGAAGGATGGGCCGCAATCGTCTCGGCCAGGTGAAAGCCGCCGCCGGACGTGCCGAGGCCGTAGACCCTGTCGATCCCGAGATGGTCGAGCAGGGCAATGGCGTCGGCGATGCTGGTCCGCGCGCGGTCACGGCCCGCCGGATCTGTCAGCCCGACGCCCGGGCGTTCAATAATCAGGAGCCGGAAGCCGAAATTGTGAAGCAGGCGCGCGGTCGGTTCCCAGACCCAGCGGCCCCCGAACGACGAATGCGTCTTCAGCAGCACGCGACCGTGCAGGTCGCCGCAATCGCTGAAGCAGATGCGCCGACCATCCCGCGTCCAGAAAAAATTCGTCATCCGCAGGTGAACGCCGCCTGTTGCAGGGTTCGGCGGCGCATGGCCGGGCTCCAGGGTGCGCGCCATAAGGTTCAGTTCGCCGACGAGGACGGCGAGGTCTGTCTGCTTGTTGATGTCCGTGCGCTCGTAGATCGCCTTGATGTGTTCCCGGACGGTGTTGACCCGAATGCCCATCTGGCCGGCAATCTCGCCGCCGCTCTTGCCGCTGGCGCTGCGCTGGGCAATCGCCGCCCGGCGTTCCGTCAGCCCCCGCATGCGCTGCAGGAGCGCCGGATCACCCTCCGCTTCGGCGGCGTGAAGGGACGGAAAGACGATGCGCAGCTTGGCAGGCTCGCCCGGCAAGGACTTGCTGCGGCGAATGATGGCATTCTGCCTCTGGCCGTCAGCCATGATGAAGGCGGCGAACAGGGCCTCCTGGTCATCTGCGGGCAGCCGCTCCATGACCCAGTTGGCAACTTGCACCCAGTCCGATGGCTGGTCGAGTTCGCCCTGGCTCGGGATCGTGACGCGAAGGATATTGTCCGAGAGATAGGTCAGAAGACCGGGCTCGATATCCATCAGCCCCCCCTCCACGCAGACCGTGACGCTCGGCAGCGAGATACTGTCGCTGCGGGACCGAGACAATGCGATGGTGCGGGCACGGGCAATGTGCGAGCCGAGCTCGTCGATCCTGCTGCCCTCCTCGGCGAGGGCACGATAAGCCGCCGCAAATGCCTTGCTGACCCTGTGATCGAGGGCAGTTGCATATGCGGCGTCGATCAAAGCATCGACCACTGATCCCATGTCTTGACCCAATTACATTGTCCCGGCCGTGACTATAAGCCTGGGAAGCCGGAAATGATACAGATACGGACGAAAATGGATGATGCGGGCCAAGCCGGGCCTTGCTCTCCGGCTTGGTCCGGGTACGGTGGCATGAGGGAGAAACATCTTGCCGAGACTCCGACAGGCCGGGCGCGAGGAAGCCGACGAATTTGCCGTCGGCATCTACGATCTCCTGTTCGGAAGCCGTGATCCGGTGGCAAGCCCCGGCACGGCAACCGGGACGCCGGGCAACTGGTGGACGGTCTTCGCCATCGTGCCGGATGCCTTCCGCCACACGACGGAGGGTTTCCGCTTCTATCGCTCGAAGTCCCGCAAGCTCGATCCGAAACTGAGGGAGCTTGGGCAGACCCGCGCAGGCTTTGCGGTCGGCAGCCAGTTCGTCTTCTCTCAGCATTGCAAGGCGAGCCGCGAAGCCGGCCTCTCGGAATCACAAGTCGCCGCCATTCCCCACTGGCAGGTCGCCGACTGTTTTTCGCCGCTGGAGCGCGCCGTGCTGGCCTATGCTGACGCTCTTGTCCTGCAGCGCGGGCGCGTCCCGGAGCCCGTGTTCGAGGCCCTGAAGGCGGGGCTGTCCGACGAGGAAATCCTCGAGCTAACCTATATTACCTGCACCTACATGATGCATGCCGTGATGAGCCGGGCGCTTCGGCTCGAATATGATGATGTCGACGAGCGGGTTGTCGAGATTGCCGCGCCGGGCGAGGCTGGCACGGATGTGATGAGCGTGGTCGATACCGGAAAGGACTAGGACGATGGCCTACCACCACCTCGCGCTCGCCGCGAAAGACATGAAGGCGACCCATGCTTTCTATGAAGGGATCATGGGGTTCGAGCTCGTCAAGGTCGAGGTCGCGCCTGTCCATGGCGGCGGCTGGGGCAAGCATTTCTTCTACCGGATCGACGGCGACGACACGAAATTCATCGCCTTCTGGGAACTGCACGGCACGCCTGGGCAGGACAAGCATGTGCATGACCTCAACAAAGCGGCGAAACTGCCGCCCGGAACCAACCATTTCTCGTTCCATGTCGGCTCTCTCGAAGACCTGCACGCCAGGCGCGATGCCTGGAACGCGGCCGGGCTCGATGTCCTCGAAATCGACCATAACTGGTGCCGGTCGGTCTATACGACAGACCCCAGCGGAAACATGGTCGAGTTCTGCCTGACCACCGGATCGTTCACCGAAGACGACAGGAAACGGGCGCTCGCGGCGCTGGATGAGACCGAGTTCAAGCCCTCGCCGCCGCCTGCACTGTTCAAGCCCTGGCCGGCAACCCGCGCGAAGGCCGGCTGATTACCAGAGGGCCCGCTCCGGGGAGACCACAGCAGCACACTTGTCGAGCAGGCGGCGAAGCGCTTCGAGGTCCTGTTCCGACATCGCCACTGTCAGTTCTGCTTCGTAGGACCTCGCAAGCGGGACGATCCGCCGGTAAACGCCGTGGCCATGTTCGGACAGGAAAAGCTCCGAGCGGCGGCCATCGTCCTGCGTTGCCTTGCGAAGGATCATGCCCGCCGAGACGAGGCCTGCAACTGCCCGGCTCACGGCCACCTTGTCCATCGCCGTCCGTTCGCAGATGCTCGTGGCTGTCAGGCCGGGCGTCTCGCCAAGCACTGCCATGACGCGCCACTGCCAGACGGTGAGGCCAAACTCGGACTGGTAGCGCTCGGCAATCCGCCGGGACACGCTGTTAGAGAGCACGGAAAGCCGGTATGGTAGAAACTCGGAAAGGCGCAAGGCCGGGCTGTCGGTTTTCTGGTTCATATCGGTCACACGGTCGTTTCGGTCTTGAATCTTCTAGCGGAATATGGTGTCAGAGAAAACAAGTTACATTTGAAACTTTATAGGATGGTGACCGATATGGCAGACCTGTTTGACAATCCGGCCGGCCTTGACGGCTTCGAGTTCATCGAGTTTTCGGCACCGGAACGCGGCCAGCTCGAACCGGTTTTCGAGACCATGGGGTTCACGAAGGTCGCGCGGCACCGGTCGAAAGCCGTCGAGCTGTGGCGGCAGGGCGGCATCAACCTCATCACCAATTACGAGCCGAACTCGCCCGCATGGTATTTCTCCCGCGAGCATGGCCCGAGTGCCTGCGGCATGGGGTTCCGGGTCAGGGACGCCCGCAAGGCCTATGACC
>CAYSED010000048.1:0-223 GCA_964429935.1 uncultured Hyphomonadaceae bacterium | reverse complement strand
CCGTCCGTCAGGGTGCCGAACCGGTCGAGACGAAGACTGGCCCGATGGAGCTTCGCCTGCCTGCCATTCGCGGCATTGGCGGCTCGATCATCTATCTTGTCGACCGCTATGACGCCGGCGGCGGCGAACTCAGCATCTATGATATCGACTTCGAATACCTGCCAGGTGTCGAGCGCCGCCCGGATGGCTGCGGCTTCAAGCTGATCGACCACCTGACCCACAA
>CAYSED010000047.1:11546-19170 GCA_964429935.1 uncultured Hyphomonadaceae bacterium | reverse complement strand
AGACGACGCGCAAGGACGCCGCCGGCTGCATTCTCTATGCCGCCGAAAAGGCGACGCTGATGGCGCTCGACGCGATCCAGATTCTCGGCGGCAACGGGTATATCAACGAATACCCGACCGGGCGGCTCCTGCGCGATGCCAAGCTGATGGAAATCGGTGCCGGCACGAGCGAGATCCGCCGCTGGCTGATCGGCCGGGAACTGTTCGGCGAGACGGGGTAGGGCGGGCCCCGGCCCGCCATGTGCTTGGCGGGATAAATCCCGCCCTACTCCGCCGCGACCCTCAGCGCCGCCTTGCCGCGCGCGAAGGCGATGTTCGACTGTTCGAGCCCGGCAATGGCCGCCTCATAGCCGGACTTCACCGCCGGCTCATAAGTGTCCCAGTCGCGCAGTTCGAGATCAGCAAGTTCCGGCACGATGCAGAGATGCGTCTGGTCGCGTCCGGCCGACGGGTTCACGCTGACGGTCGCCGCGCGCATCAGGAGCGAGGCGATGGGCGGGGTGCGCGAGAAGCCGTTCCGGAAGACCCATTGCATGAAGCCCGGCGGATTGACGAACTCGTCGCCCGGAAACCCGTCGCGCTGGCGCGAGACATCCGAGCCGATGGTGAACCCGCGATGCAGGCCGAGCATGACATCGACCGGGAAATTGTTGAGCACGCCGCCATCGACGAGCACGTCGCCATTGAGCACGACCGGCGGCAGGATGCCGGGCAGGGATATGGTCGCGCGCAGGACATCGCTGACGAGCCCGCTGCGGTGGACCCGGCAGACCCCGTTCGAGAGGTCCGTCGAGACGGCGAAGAATGGGATCTCGAAATTGCCAACGGTGGCGTTGCCGAAATGCTCGCAGAGCCGCTTCTGGACCCGCTTGCCGCGCACCATGCCGACAACCGGCAGCATGTAGTCGCCGAGCGGATTGGTTTCGACAAAGGCCTTGCGGATGCGCCGGTCGATCTCCGCGTCGTCCCAGCCCATCGCGACGCACGCGGCGACCACAGCCCCCATGCTCGTGCCGCCCACGAAGTCGATGGGGATGTTCTTCTCGCGCAGGGCCCGGACGACACCGATATGGGCAAAGGCCCGCGCCCCGCCGCCCGACAGGACAAGGCCGATCGACCGGCCGCTCATGACGCGGGCCAGCCGCTCGCAGTCCGGACCCTGAAGGCCGTTCCAGTGGAAGAGGCGGGCCGCGCCCGCCGCCGCGAGCCAGCGTTCGGGCGTCGTCGCCATGCGGTCCCGCCGGTTATGCAGGAGGATAACGTCAACGAGGCGGAACTGGCGGGCTGGCGAGTTGTCCTCCGGCAGGATCGGGTCGGACGGGACCGCGTCGGACCGCCCGACGATCCATATCCGGTCGGCCTGGCGCACGGCGAGCCGGTACCAGCCATTGTCGGCGAGCGTCGCGGTGAGGATGACGACATCATTCTGGGATTCGAGCTCGTCGAAATACGCGGTCGGCCGGTTCGCGCCATCCCTTGCGGAGACGAGCGTCGCGCGCACGCCCATGCCGAGAAGCGTCTGGCGCAGGAGTTCGGCGCGGTTGTCCAAGTCGATGGTCGGCGAGGTCGCCACAAGCGTGAAGACTTTCGGCTCGGCGCGGGCCGAGCGCCGCCCCGCCTGGCGCACGCGCAGGAGGATGACGCGGATCAGGCGCTGCAGGATCTCCGGCTCGGCCTTGATGAGGCGGTCGAACCCGTGGCGGCTGATGCCGAGCACTTCGGTGTCGCGCAAGGCATAGACCGAGCTTGTATGCGGCGCGCTCGCATGCTCCGCTCCGCCTGAGAACAGCGCCATTTCCCCGGCCGGCTCGCCCGCCCTTATGTGCCCGAGAAACTCGCTTGCTCGTCCGTCATGCGGCCGGAAGACGCCGAGCGTGCCGGACAGGACGAAATAGATTCGGTCGGCGGTCTCCCCGGCGAGGAAGAGCGGCATCCCGGCCTTCAGCGAGAACCATTGCGCTTCGCGCCCGGCCGCCCGCAAGGCCCGCGCCGGCGCGTCCTTGAGGAACGGGATGCTCTTCAGCGAAGGGGCTATGTCAGGACCCATGGAAAAGAACATGCTGTGTCCCGCCAAGACTGCAAGGGAATTCCCGCGCCCGCCTTGCAAGAGCCGTGCAGGTTTTCGTGATCGGCCCGTGACAGTGCGTGCGGGCGGCGCGCCCTAATCCAGATTGTAATTTGACGGGCAGCTATTTTGGGTTTTGGTGTTTTGACTTTGCCAGAATTATGGACGGGCCGAACAATGCGCAAATGCCTATGGACACTCCTGCTTCTCGTCGCCTGTGACGGCGCATCAGGGCCCCGCGAAGCGACGTCATCGCTTGAGAGCGTGCCGTCAGAACCAGTTGCCGATGTGGATGAACTCGCGGCAATCGGAATATCGGTCAACTCCTATGCCACCTGCGAAGCCCTTGAGTCTGCCCAGTTGGCTGAGGCGTGGGATGTAGCGGCCCGAGAAGTGCTGGAGGCCATGAATGTCGCCTGCGTGCTCCCTCCGGACGGCCTGATGGCGGATCAGGCGGAGGAGACTCTTGGCGAACAGCCTGTTGCCATCGAAACCGAGGGCGATGTGTTCACCCTATACCAGCGGATGACGGCCGAAAGCCTCGACGGCTTGCCGCCGGGAGTCCGGGCGGGCTTGCCGGAGGGCGCACCCTATTCCTGCTGCACGTTTCAGAAGCTGGATATGGCTGATCTTGCCAATGGCGAGGTCTGGGGCGTGCGGCTGCGCGTTCAGGGGCTTGATGAAGCAATGATCCAGCAGTTCGCTATCGGGATGCCGGGAGAACTGGCCGATTATCGAGGACCTTCAGCGCCGCCTCGGGTCGAGCCCGTCAGCGAGATCGAAGGCACTGTCAGCGAACACGAGCTTTTCAGCCCGCAACTCGGCGAAACACGCCGGATTTCCGTCTACAGGCCGCCGGGAGCGCCGGGCCAGTTTCCACTCATCATGCTGGCGGACGGCAACGACATTCGGCGGACTGCCGGGATTGTCGAGAGGCTCGTTCGCCTTGGCGAGATACGCCCGGCGATACTCGTAGGTCTTGCCTCCGGCCAGACAGGAATCGTCGAAGACAGGCAAGAGCTTGGGAACAGCAGTGACATCAGGACGCTCGATTACATTCCGGCCGCATACCTGCAGGATCCGGCGAGCCAAACCCGCTTCAGCGACCATCTGGATTTCGTTGCCGATACTGTCCTGCCATGGGCGAGGCGCGAGCTCGGATTGGCTGATGACAGGACAAGCACAATCGTCACCGGTCAATCGAATGGCGGCGTGTTCGCCCTGCATGCCGGGTTGCAGCGGGCGGACGTGTTCGGCATGGCGTGGCCAATGTCCATCGGCCTTGGATCGCTGGAAGACATTCGCCGGGACGGAAGAGACCTTGTCATTCCTGAGAACAGGTTCGGGATGAAATTCCGCATCAGCGCCGGCCTTTACGAGTTCAGTTTCGTGCTTGGCAGCCGCCGGTCTGTGTCCATCCTTCGGGAAGCCGGGTACGATGTGGATGAGAAATGGTATGCGGCTGGGCACAGTGCGGATCAGTGGGAAGCACGCCTAATCGACAATCTGAAAGCCGAGTTTCCGGCAAAGTAAACGCGGTTCATGCCGTGACAGTGCGGGCGGGCGGGGCTAGGGGATCGGGAGAAAGAAAATCCGGGGGCTGACCGTCCATGCCTGTGCTGAAATCCCTGATCGATCCGGCCTCGCCTGCCTTTGCGGCCAATGCGAAAGTCATGGCTGGCCTGCTCGGCGCGCTGCGCGAGAAGACCGAGGCGGCCGCCCTTGGCGGTCCGGAACGGTCCCGACAGCGCCACACCGAACGCGGCAAGCTGTTGCCGCGGGAACGGGTCGAGCGGCTGCTTGATCCCGGCGCGCCCTTTCTCGAGGTCGGCGCGCTCGCTGCCAATGGCATGTATGACGACGAAGCGCCGGGGGCAGGCATCATTACGGGCGTCGGGCGGGTCGAGGGCCGCGAATGCGTGATCGTCTGCAATGACCCGACGGTGAAGGGCGGGGCCTATTTCCCGATCACGGTGAAGAAGCACCTGCGCGCCCAGGAAATCGCGATGCAGAACCACCTGCCCTGCATCTATCTCGTCGATTCCGGCGGCGCGAACCTGCCCCACCAGTCTGAGGTTTTCCCGGACCGGGACCATTTCGGGCGCATCTTCTACAATCAGGCCCAGATGAGCGCGAAGGGCATTCCCCAGATCGCCTCGGTCATGGGCTCGTGCACGGCAGGCGGGGCCTATGTGCCGGCCATGTCCGACGAGACGGTGATCGTACGCAAGCAGGGCACGATCTTCCTGGGCGGCCCGCCGCTCGTCAAAGCCGCGACAGGCGAGGAAATCTCCGCCGAAGACCTTGGCGGGGCCGATGTCCACGCCCGCAGGTCTGGCGTTGCCGACCATTACGCCGCGCATGACAACCACGCCCTCGCCATTGTCCGGTCCATCGTGCGCACACTGAACCGGCCGAAGCCGCAGCCGCTGGAAATGACCGATCCGATCGACCCGATCTATGACATTCACGAACTGAACGGGCTGGTGCCGGCCGATGTGCGCGAGCCCTATGATGCCCGCGAGGTCATCGCGCGCATTGTCGACGGGTCGGAGTTTCACGAATTCAAGAAGCTTTATGGCGAAACGCTCGTCTGCGGCTTTGCCCGCATCTACGGCATGCCGGTCGCGATCCTCGCAAACAATGGCATCCTGTTTTCCGAAAGCGCCCAGAAGGCGGCCCATTTCATCGAGCTGGCCGACCAGCGTCGCACCCCGCTGATCTTCCTGCAGAACATTACCGGCTTCATGGTCGGCTCGAAATACGAGGCGGGCGGCATCGCCAAGGATGGGGCGAAAATGGTCACCGCCGTGGCAACCGCGAGCGTGCCGAAATTCACCATCGTCACCGGCGGCAGTTTCGGGGCCGGAAACTATGGCATGTGCGGGCGGGCCTACTCGCCGCGCTTCCTCTTCATGTGGCCGAATGCGCGCATCTCGGTCATGGGCGGGGAACAGGCCGCGTCGGTCCTGGCCACGGTCAAGCGCGAAGGCATGGAACGGCGCGGCGAGACATGGAGCGCCGAGGACGAGGCCGCCTTCAAGGCCCCGGTCCGCGAGCTTTATGAGCGCGAAGGCTCGCCGTATTTCTCGACCGCCCGGCTCTGGGATGACGGCATCATCGCCCCGTCCGACACCCGCCGCGTCCTCGGCCTCGCCCTCTCCGCGAGCCTCAACGCCCCCTTCGGCGAAAGAGGGTTCGGCGTGTTCAGGATGTGACGCAGCCGGTCCGCCAAAGGCGGATCATTTGATCCAGTGGATCAAATGAAGGCGCAGCCAGCCACGGCAGTCGCCCGGTTCCTTCCCGAAGCCCGAAAGGCCAGCCAAGACAAGGCCTTACCCCACCTTGCCAAAGCATGACCCAAGCTTAAGTGGCCAACCGCCCGTCCGCCTGCCTAGTCTTCCTGCGTGGCCAGCGGCAATCCCAATCCGCCGGCTGCATCGCCCGGGGCTAACGGGGCCAGTGACGGAGATCGTCGATGACTTTTCTGAAACGCGCCTTCATGGCCAGCACTGCCGCCCTTCTCGGAGGGACAGCCATGGCCTTGGCAGGGACCCCGGCGGAGACGTTTGCCTCCATGGACACGGACGCAAACGGTCTTGTGTCAGAAGCGGAGTTCGTGGCTTACGCAACGGCGAAGGGTGGCCATTCGGCTGAGGAAGCGGGCGCAAAGTTCGCCGAGCTTGCCGGAACCGATGGCAGCCTGACCCTGGCCGAGCTTGAAGCCTCGGACCTCGTCGAAGACACGCAGGAAGACGATTACGGCAACGGCTCCTGAGCCGAACCGTGCCGGTCTGATTGCACTCCCTTTCTATCAAACCCGCCTTGCCCCCGCCGCTCCTCCAGAGGCGGGGGCTTTTCGTTGCGTGCGGCCGGTTCTAAGCAGGGTCCTGAAGGAGACCCCGGCCATGCCCCAGACCTATGAGACGATCAAGCTCGACGCGAGTCCCGACGGCGTTGCCGTCATCACGCTGAACCGGCCGGACAAGCACAATGCGTTCAACGCGCTCGTCATCGACGAGCTCGCCGACGCCTTCGAGACGCTGCGCGGCGACGAGTTCCTGCGCCTCGTCATCCTGCGCGGGGCGGGCAAGTCCTTCTCGGCCGGGGCCGACCTCGACTGGATGAAGGCAGCGGCCGACTATACCAAACAGGAAAACGAGGAAGACGCCTACAAGCTCGCCCAGATGCTGAAGAAGCTCTACGAACTGCCGCAGACGACGCTTGCGCTCGTCCATGGCGCGGTCATGGGCGGCGGGGCCGGGCTCGTCGCCGCCTGCGATGTCGCGATTGCCCTGAAAGGAACGACTTTCCGCTTTTCCGAGGTACGTCTCGGCCTCACCCCGGCCACGATCAGCCCGTTCATTGTCGAGGCGATCGGGCCGGGCTGGACCCGCGCACTGTTCGTGACCGGGGAGAGCTTCGATGCCGATTTTGCGCTCCGGATGGGACTTGTGCACTACACCGCCGAAGACGAGACCGAGATGCTGGCGCTCGAGGAACATGTCGCGAAGCTTGCTTTCCACGCCGCGCCGGGTGCCGTCGCCGATGCCAAGGCGCTTGTCCGCGATGTCAGCGGCAAGCCCGTCAACGACTCGCTCTGCCACGAGACCGCCAAACGCATCGCCGCGCGCCGCGCTTCCGACGAAGGCCGCGAGGGCCTCTCGGCTTTCCTCGAAAAGCGCCAGCCCCGCTGGGCGGAGTGATGTGGGCGATGGACCCCGCGATCAAGTCGCGGGGGACCGCCATGTGTCAGTTTCGCCAGACATTCAGTTTGCGATTCCCCGCGGCTTGACCGCGGGGCCCAGCTCCGAGAGGTCCGAAACTGGCCAGATATGACTTCATCGCCGCCTACATGATGGCCAATCGCAAACAGGGCACGCTCTATGTCGGTTCCACAGCCGATCTGATCGCCCGGGTCGGCGAGCACAAGAGCGGGCAAGGTTCGGTCTTCACGCGAAAATACGGCTGCACGCGGCTCGTCTGGTTCGAGCGCTTCCCGGAAATGGAACCCGCATTGAGACGGGAGCGCAGGCTGAAGGAATGGCAGCGGCGCTGGAAAATCGACCTGATCGAGTCGGTCAACCCGGACTGGGACGACTTGTCGTTCGGTCTGTCTGAATACGGGTGGACATGATGGATGCGCCCGGAGATGGGCCCCGCGATCAAGTCGCGGGGAGTCGCCAGTCAAATTCACAGGCAATTCGTAAAGTTGGCGACTCCCCGCGGCTTGACCGCGGGGTCCATCTCCGGAAAGAGCGATGCAGGTGACAGCCCATCCGACCCGCGTCGCGGCGTTGCGCGCCGTCCTCCACGACCGCCGCGCTGCCTGGCATGCCGCCTTCGTCCGGGGGCCGTGGACGCGAGGCCTCTTCGAGTTCGTCGCCTTCGGCATCAAGCAGGCCTGGGCCTGCATCTTCGGCGGCGCGCTGCTCGCCCTTATCTTGGCAACCCATTTTCTCTATCCGGACGAGGCCCCGCTCAGCCGCTATGACTTTCTCGTCCTCGCCGCGCTCGGGCTCCAGGTCGCGCTGATCGCGAGCGGCCTCGAAACCTGGG
>CAYSED010000047.1:1573-11536 GCA_964429935.1 uncultured Hyphomonadaceae bacterium | reverse complement strand
TCGGCACGGCGATGGAGCTCTTCAAGACATCCGCAGGCTCATGGGCCTACCCGGAGGACAGCTTCCTGCGCATCGGCGCGGTGCCGCTCTTTTCGGGCTTCATGTATGCCGCTGTCGGGTCCTATCTTGCCCGCGTCTGGCGCATTTTCGAGTTCCGCTTCACGCGCTTCCCGCCGCTTTGGGCGCAAGGGCTTCTCGCGCTCGCCATCTATGTCAATTTCTTCGCCCATCATTTCACCGTGGACATCCGTTTGGGCCTCTTCGCCGCAACCGTGCTTCTCTACGGGCGCTGCGTGGTCTGGTTCCGGTCGGACGAGGCGCACCGGCCCATGCCGCTCGTCATCGGCTTCGGCCTTGTCGCCCTGTTCATCTGGTTCGCCGAGAATATCGGCACATTCGCGCGCGCCTGGTCCTATCCGGGACAGGACGCGGCCTGGCACATGGTACCGATCGGGAAATTCGGGGCGTGGTACTTGCTGATGATTATCAGTTTCGTATTGGTAGCGTTCATCCACCGGACCCGGAAGCCCATGCCATGATCTCCTCGCTCCTCATCGCCAATCGCGGCGAGATCGCCTGCCGCATCATGCGCACGGCCCGCGCGCTCGGCATCCGCACCATCGCGGTCTATTCCGATGCCGACGCGCGCGCCAAGCATGTCCGGGAAGCTGATGAAGCCGTGCCTATCGGC
Source organism: uncultured Hyphomonadaceae bacterium (assembly GCA_964429935.1). GTDB lineage: Bacteria > Pseudomonadota > Alphaproteobacteria > Caulobacterales > Hyphomonadaceae > CALLCD01. The sequence goes on along the minus strand of CAYSED010000047.1, from coordinate 10,845 downwards.
CCGGCCCCGGCGACCGAGAGCTATCTCGCAGGCGACAAGATCATCGCCGCCGCGAAGGCTGCCCGAGCCGAGGCGATCCATCCGGGCTATGGCTTCCTGTCGGAGAATGCCGCTTTCGCCGAGGCCGTCATTAAAGCCGGGCTCGTCTGGGTCGGCCCGTCGCCCGACACGATCCGTGCCCTCGGCCTGAAGGATGAAGCCAAGCGCATCGCCGAAGAGGCGGGCGTGCCGGTCCTGCCGGGCTATCGCGGCGCGGCGCAGGACGAGGCAACGCTCTCGAAGGCAGCGAGGGACATCGGCTTCCCCCTGCTCATCAAGGCGGTGGCAGGCGGCGGCGGGCGCGGCATTCGCGAAGTGACGAAAGCGGGTGACCTGAAAGCCCAGATGGAAAGCGCCGTGCGCGAAGCGGAAAGCGCGTTCGGCGATGGCCGCGTCATGCTGGAAAAGCTCGTCACGGTGCCCCGCCATATCGAGGTCCAGGTCTTCGGCGACGGCAAGGGCAGGGCCGTGCACCTGTTCGAGCGCGACTGCTCGCTCCAGCGCCGCCGCCAGAAAGTCATCGAGGAAGCCCCGGCCCCCGGCATGACCGATGAGGTGCGCGCCGCGATGACTGGTGCCGCCGTGCGCCTCGCCGAGGCCGTGAACTATGCCGGGGCGGGCACGGTCGAGTTCATCGTCGATGGCGCGCGCGCCCTCGGGCCGGACAGTTTCTGGTTCCTCGAAATGAACACCCGCCTCCAGGTCGAGCATCCGGTGACCGAGATGATTACCGGGACCGATCTTGTCGAATGGCAGCTTCTCGTCGCAAGCGGCGAGGGCCTGCCGCTCGAACAGGACGAGATCGAGATGGTCGGCCACGCCATCGAAGCGCGCATCTGCGCCGAGGACCCCGCCGAAGGCTTCCGCCCCGGCGCGGGCGTGATCGAGGAGTTCGGCTTCCTCGCCGAGGCGGACGGCGAGACGCTGCGCTGGGAAGCCGGGTTCGAGACCGGCGACCGCGTGCCCTCCACTTATGACTCCATGATCGCGAAACTCGTCATCTGGGACGAGACCCGCGAGGCCGCGACGGACCGGCTCGTCGAAACGCTGCACCATACCCAGCTTGTCGGCGTGCCCGGCAATGTCGGCTTCCTTGCCCGATGTGCCGCCTCGGACGAGTTCCGGGCAGGCACGCATCACGTCAACTGGATCGCCGAGGCAGGCGAGACGCTGACCCGTCCGCCGGAGGCCCATCAGCATGCCGGGGTCATGGCGGTCTGCGATGTCCGGCTGACCGACGAGGGCGGCCCCGACCCTTGGTCGCGCCGCGATGGCTGGCGGCTCAACGCGCCTCCCCGGACGAGCGCCGCCGTTGCCGTGCTCGACGATGCAGACGTGATCGACCCGGACGACTTCCCGGTCGAGGACGGCACGCCCCTGCCGCTCGTGACCGACCTGTCGCCCCGCCGCTTCGCCGTGACGACCGGCGGCGATTCGGTCCTTGTGCTCGTCCCGGACTTCGAGGCCGATGTCGAGGCCCTCGCAGGCGGCGATCAGGTCGCTGCGCCAATGCCCGGCAAGGTGCTGAGCATGCTCGTCAAGCCGGGCGATCAGGTTGCCAAGGGCGATGCGGTTGCGGTCATGGAAGCGATGAAGATGGAACACACGCTCGCCGCCCCGCGCGACGGCACCGTCGTCGAGATTGGCGCAAAGCCGGGCGACCAGGTCGCCGAAGGCACGGTCCTGATGCGGCTGGAAGCGGAAGAGGGTTAGGGATGTCTGCGTGTCTCCGGCGCGCTTCGCTCATGGTGAGCCTGTCGAACCATGAAAGCGGCGACGAACCGGGCACCCCGCCCCAAGATTGCCGGAATGCCATGTCACGTCCTCACGATGCGTCGCCTCGCCCCGGCTCTCCTTGTCCTGTGTCTCGCGCCGGAACCCGCCCGGGCCGATGCGCTGGCCGATGCCTTGCGCGCGGCCGAGGCGCCCGTGTCGCTCCGCGTCGCCTTCGACCTAGAGCTCGTCAGCCCCGGAGCCCGCCGCGTCTTTCGCTTCGACCCGCGCCTGCCGCAGGCGGACCAGTGGCAGCTTCTCGTCGATGAAGGCGAGGACGGCTTTCTCGACGATGTCGCCGCGACATGGGGGGCCGAAGCCGCCCCGGACGGGCGGCTCTTCCCGGACGACCTGCAGGAAAGCATCGGAGATGCGGTCCGGCTCGAAACCATTGGCGGCGCGCAGCGCTTCGGCTTCCGGCATGCGCCGTCCGCCAATGACGGTGCGTTCGACATCTGGGCGGCCGAGCGCCTGTCGGCTACGGCCTGGCTCTCGCCAGGGACCGGCCGCTTCCTGCGGATCGACTATGAACTGCCCCGCCCGGTCGACGGGCCGGAAGGCGGGCGGCTCCTCGCCTTCGACCAGACCTACTGGCTGGAGACCGACCCGGCTTATGGCCTCAGCCTCATCACGGCAATCCGGGTCAGCTTTGCCGCGCGCGGCGGGTTGCGCACCATCCGGCGGGAATATTCGGGGCGCATCCTGAAGGCCGAATTGTTCTTCGCAACGCCGGACGCCGAGGCGGAGTTTCTTTTGGCGACAAATGCGCTACGCTCGGCGCCATGACGGTTCACATGGTGAAGCTCTGCGTCGGGGCCGACAGCATAGACGACATGATTGACTGGCAGGCGCGCCAGATGCGCACGCTGCCGAACCCGGTCCACCATACGCGCATGTTTCCGAAGCGCGCCGGCGAGCTCCTGAACGGCGGCTCGATCTACTGGGTCGTCAGGCACGCCATCCGGTTTCGCCAGCGCATTATCGCGATCCGCGAAGGCAAGGACGACGAGGGCCGGAAGATGTGCGAGCTGCATTTCGATCCGGAACTGATCCAGACCTATGCCCAGCCGAAGCGGCCCTTCCAGGGCTGGCGCTATCTCAAGCCTGCCGACGCGCCGCGAGACCTGAAAAGCGGGGCGGCGGCGGCGGACCTGCCGGTCCACCTCGACGAAGCCCTGAAACAGGCCATGGTCTACTGAGCCCGGCCATGACATCCGACGAGCGCCGCTCCATGATCCTTGACCGGCTCGCCGACCATGTCCTCGCCGAAGGCCTCGCCGCGTCGAGCCTGCGGCCACTCGCCAGGGCGGCAGGCACCAGCGACCGGATGCTGCTTTATTATTTCCGCGACAAGCCGGAACTCGTCGCCGCGACGCTGGAGCGGGTGGCCGAGCGCATGACCACGCACCTGACGGCGCTCGCGGCCGACCGGCCCCTGCCGCCCGCCGAGGTGGAGGCCCGGCTCATCGGCGCACTCTTCGAGGACCCTTTCTGGCCATTCATGCGCCTCTGGCTTGAAGTAGCGAGCCTTGCGGCCAAGGGCGACGAGACATGCCGGACGGTCGGCGAACGCCTTGCGCGGGGATTTCATGCCTGGGGCGAGGCCCAGCTTGACGCGCCGACGCCCGAGGCCCGCCGCCGCGATGCCTCCCGTCTTCTGCTGCTGGTCGACGGGATGGTATTCCTGAAAAGCGTCGGCCTGGAGGATATCGGCCGCGAAGGGCTTCAGGCCGGTTCCGGTTTCGATTGAAAGAATCCGTCCACCGGTGGCGTTTCCCCGCGACTTGATCGCGGGATCCGTCTCCCGAAGTTTGCTTGCGGGACGCGCACCTGGTGCGGGAGTTGGACCGCGCGATCAAGTCGCGGGGAAACACCCAAGAGGAGCGCGGGTTACGTCATAATCAGGCTGGCCCTAGGCGCTCGCGGGCCTGTTGAGAACGAATCCGATGGCGAGGCCCACGCCCGCGCCCCAGAACACGGCGGCAGCACATTTCAGCGCCTCTTCGGCAATGCCGGAATAGATCACCGGGAACCAGGCGATGGCGATGCCGTCGGCGAACAGCGCGGCCATCGTGACGACCCCGACGCCAAGGCCGATCTCGTGGTCGGCAAGGCCGACAAGGTGCTTCGTCAGGAGGACGAACGGCCAGGTGCCCGGGATGATGAGGGCATAGGTGAGAAGCGTGTTCACGCCGTCGAGTGCCCCGACCTCGACGATCACCCGGAGGAGCATGGCCGCTGCAAACCAGAGGGCGATCCCGATCACGGCGAGCAGGGCCGTCCGCGCGGGAGTGAAGGGCAGCCCGGCCGTGCGGGCCGGAGCGATCGGGGCGGATGTGGCATGGGTCATGGGGGCAGGACTCCTCTGTGGAACGCTCCCAGATTACCAGAATGTAGCAGTCACTACAACAACTTGTTTGAGGTCCGGGCCGGCCGGCAGAAGCCCAGATTGTCGATCAGGCGCGTCTGCCCGAGCCAGGCGGCGCCCAGCAGCCGGCCGGGCGCGCCGGGCTCGGCAGGGCCGTCCGGCAGGCTTGCCAGGGTGTCCGGGTCAGCCGCCGAGACATAGTCCGTCCGGCCAAAGCCGCAGGCGGCGAGATGCCCGCGCGCCTCGCCGAGTGCCTCGCCGACGCCCGCGCCGGCCTCGATCCGGCAGCGGGCCCGGTGCAGCGCGGCAAACAGCCCGCCTGCCTTCCGGCGCTCTTCGGCGGAGAGATAGGCATTGCGCGAGGACTGGGCGAGGCCGTCGGCATCACGCACGGTCTGCGCGCCGATGATCCGGATGTCGAAGCCGAGATCGCGCACCATGCGCCGGATGATCTGGAGCTGCTGGAAATCCTTCTCGCCAAAGACTGCAATGTCAGGCGCGACATGGATGAAGAGCCGGGCGACGACCGTGGCGACGCCATAGAAGAAGTGCGGGCGCGGCCCGCCGTCGAGCAGGTCCGACATTTGCTCCACCCGGACATTGGTCAGCGAGCCTTCCGGGTACATTTCTGAAACGCCCGGGCAATAGGCAAGATGGCACCCGGCGGCGGCGAGTTTCGCGCAGTCGGCGTCCTCTGTGCGGGGATAGCGGTCGAGGTCCTCGCCGGGGGCGAACTGGGCCGGGTTCACGAAGATGCTGGCAACCACCCGGTCCGAGGCGTCCAGCGCCTGCCGCACGAGCGAAATATGCCCGTCATGCAGCGCGCCCATGGTCGGCACGAACCCGACGCTGAGGCCGTCCCGCTTCCAGCCGCCAACGATCTCGCGCAGGGCCGAATGGGTGCGGACACGGGGCAGGGGCGCATCATTCATTACAAAGGTTCCACCGGGGCGTTGCGTAAACCATCTGTTAACCCATTCGGCTGAAATTTGTGAACATGAGACATCGCATCCTTAACGCTTTTCGCCGCCTCGTCCTCGCCCGCGTCCTGAAGACCCTGTCGTTTCGCGAACCGGGGCCCGGCCTTGCGCCCGAACCGGTCCGGGGCGATGCTCCCGAGCTGCGCGACGACTGGATGTTCGCCGCCGAACCCACCATGGCGGACGGCTTGTCCGGCTGCGCCGCAGCCATGGGCGGCATCAGCGACAGCCTGAGCCGCCTGCACGGGCTTGTCGGGCGCATCTCCGCCATGGCTCCCGGCCTGCCAGAGCCATATGCCCCGGCACCCGTCCTGTCGGGGAGCTGGTCGGACAGCGACCTCTTCGACGGCGAGCCCGCCGCGCCTCGCGAGGGCCTGCCGGTCATCCTTGCAGGCGATGCCGATTTCCTCTTCGAGGACGCTCCGGTTCCAGGCCATGCGCGCCAGGATTTCCACGCACAGCGAGGCCTCCGCCTGCCGATGCCTGAACCGTTCCAGGCCAGCCGGTAGCCTGGCGCGGCGAGTGAGAGTGATGTGACCATGGCTGCAGACGGATACGCCCCCATGGGGGCGGCAATGTCCCTCAAAGACCCGGTTGGCCCGCGCGATGCGCGGGTCATCGTTGTCGGCAATGAGAAGGGCGGGGCGGGCAAGTCGACTGTTGCCATCCATCTCTGCATCGCGCTCCTGCGCACCGGCCACAAGGTCGGCGTGATCGACCTCGACGTGCGCCAGCGCACGCTGACGCGGCACCTCGAGAACCGCCTCCGCTGGATGCGCTCGACCGGCTCGAAGCTGCCGATGCCGGAGGTTATCCGAGTCGATTCGAGCGAGAGCCGCGATCTCGACCGGGCCGAAGCCGAGGAAAGCCAGAGCTATCTCTCGGCGCAGGCCCGGCTGAAGGCGTCCTGCGATTTCATCATCATCGACGCGCCGGGCGGCAACACGTTTCTGTCGCGCCTCGCGCACACATCGGCCGACACGCTCGTGACACCGCTGAACGACAGCTTTGTCGATTTCGACCTGCTTGGCGACGTCAATCCGCAGACGCTCGACGTCATCCGGCCGAGCTTCTACTCGGAAATGGTCTGGAACTGCCGCAAGCAGAAGGCCAGGGCGAGCCGCCGGCCGATCGACTGGGTCGTCATGCGCAACCGCATGTCGCCTCTCGAGGCCCGCAACAAGCAGAAGGTCGGCGAGGCGCTCGACAATCTCGCCAGGCGCATCGGTTTCCGCATGGCCGCCGGCCTCTCCGAGCGCGTGATCTACCGCGAACTGTTCCCGGCAGGCCTGACCCTGCTCGACCTGACCGAGCAGGGCTCGAACATTTCCTTCACGATGAGCCATGTCGCCGCCCGCCAGGAACTGCGCGATCTTCTGATCGTGATGCAACTGCCCGAACTCGTCGGCAAGGATATGGGCTTCTAGGGGAACGGGTGCATTGTCATCCCGGCCGCAGCGTCGCGGAGAGCCGGGACCCAGAGGCGGTTAAGGGCTGGGTCCAGGATATTTCGCTTTGCGAATTTCCGGGATGACAACGCTTATGGCGGGCCGTCGCCTGCAAAAAGAGCGCGAGTCCGCCTAAATCAGGCGCGCCCTAGCGAAACAGCCGTCCGCGCCGCACCTGGTCAACCAGCATCCAGATGCCGGCAAGCGTCATCACGAGGGCGCCGAACGAGAACAGTTTCATCCACCAGGACGAGATCGTCTCCCGGCTCTTCCAGTCCATGATGTGCAGGCCCCAGAAGAGGTCGAACAGGCGCCAGTGATCGGTCCGGACGGCAACAATGTCGCCACTGACCGGGTGAATCCAGAAGGTCGCCTTGTCCCGGCCGTCAAAGTCGGCCCGCCACAGGGCCTCGCCCGCCCGGCCTGCCTCGCGCGGTGCCGGGTCCACGAGCTCGACCGATGCGATCACCCCCCGCCCGGCCCAGCGGGCTTCAGCTACCGCTTTTGCCGTGTCCATATCTAGCGCTGGCAAAGCCTCGCCCGTTGCCGCATCGTGCAGGGCAAGGCCGCTCGCCGTGCGCAGTTCGATCGCGGGCTTGCCGAGAAGGCTGGCCAAGCGTATCCCGGTGACCGGCTCGCCCCCCAGTGACGCCGGCAGGGTCAGTTCCGACACATCAATAGCGGGCGACACGACAGGCTTGCGAAGGTGTTCGCCGCGCACGTCTTCGATCGGGACCAGCGTAAAGAACAGGCCGGAGACTATCCAGATCAGAGCCTGCGCGCCGAACACGAGCCCGGCAAAGCGGTGGATGCGGGTCATCACCCGTCCGGTTCTCGACATGGATGGCAGCCTTTACCCTATTGCCCTGAAATTTTCGGGCCGGGGCATGAAATTCACAAGAGGTTTGGTTGCCGCACTTGGCCTGCCGGTCAGTCGATGATCTCGCTGGTGGCCGCCCCTTGCGCCTCGTCCGTGTCGCCCTGCGCGACGCCTGACGACAAGCCGGATATGGCAAGCGGCGCATCGACGCTGTTGAACGCGATCCGCGTGCGCAGCGCCGGGCGGTCGGGGACCGTCCCGCCGGGCCGGGTTTCAAGCGCGGTGTAGGCCGCCTCGATCAGGTCGGTGACATGGGCATTGCGCGCGCGGGCCGAATTGCCGCCGAGCATGACGGCGATCACGCGCTGCCCGTCGCGGCGGGCCGAGGCCATGAGATTGAACCCCGAAGCCCGCGTGTAGCCGGTCTTGATCCCGTCCACGCCGTCCACGTCTTCGAGCAGGCTGTTATGGTTCTTGTAGGTCGTCCGGCCCCAGGTGAAGCGCGGGTTCGAGAAATAGTGGTAATAGTCGGCATGGTCTTCCATGACCGCTTCGGCGAGCCGGGCCATGTCGCGCGCGGTCGTCACCTGGCGGTCATCCGGCAGGCCGGACGCATTGTAGAAGCGGGTCTGGGCGAGGCCGAGCTGGCGGGCCTTGACCGTCATCAGCGCCGCGAAGCGCTCTTCGGTCCCGCCGATCCGCTCGGCGACCACGACGGCGACATCATTGGCCGATTTCGTGACGAGCGCGTGGATCGCGTCCTCGACCGAAATGGTCGATCCGGCGCGCAGGCCCAGGTCGGAGGCGGGCATCCGGTCCGCCGCCGCTGACACCGGCAGCCGTTCCGTCAGCGATATCGTCCCGGCCTCGAGGGCATCGAACAGCATGTAGAGCGTCATCACCTTGGTCAGCGAGGCCGGATAACGCGGCTCGTCGGCAAAACGCGCATGCAGCACCTCGTCACTGTCGGCTTCGATGACGATGGACGCATAGCGCTCCTGCGCGCGGGCCTCGCCGGCAAGCGCGCTGCCGAGCAGAAAAAGCAGAAGAGGCGTCAGGGCCTTGCCGCAGGCAGTCATGCAGGATGCTCCGGGTAACAGGAAATTCAGTTAGGGGGCGGCGTCTGATGGTCAATAATCAATCACAGTTTGGCCCGTGCCCGTTGATGTTTGGTTAATGGTGAACCGGGCGGCTGAGACAGGCAAGGCGAGTTATTGTGCACTGCACAATTTATCTTGCGCTTGCGAAGAATTTGTGCTACCAAAGCTCAAACTTCAATCAGGAGAGTGCCGCAATGTCCAAAGCCAATGGCAAGTCCAAGCAGGCCACCGAAATGCTTGAAACCATGACCGGCGCCCCGGCCGAAGCCATGCGCAAGGGCCTCGAGCAGTTCATGTCCTTCGGCGGCGACTTCACCGAGACGGGCCGCGCCAGCCTGCAGGCCCTGTCCGAGAGCGCCCGCGCCGCCGGCAAGGGGATCGAGGCGATGAACAGCCAGACGCTCAGCTACATGAAGACATCCATGGAGCAGGGGATGGAAGCGACGCGCGCGATGAGCGGCGTCAAGTCCGTAACTGATCTCACCGAGATGCAGACGAGCTTCGCCCGGACCGCGTTTCAGGCCTATGTCGACCAGATGAACGAGATGGCGAAACTGTTCTCCGCCACGCTGCGCGAGACGGTCGAGCCGCTGAACGCACAGGCCGGTGCCATGGCCGAGAAGCTCCAGGGCGCCAACTGAGCCCTGCCGCCAGGCAATGATCGGGGGGAGCCGGTCCGGAAGGGCCGGCTTCCCGCGTTCCGGGCCCTGCCGCCCCGCTGCCAGAAAACGCGAGCATGCGCCG
>CAYSED010000047.1:0-1563 GCA_964429935.1 uncultured Hyphomonadaceae bacterium | reverse complement strand
CAGCGATGCTAGCCTTGGCCCATGATGGATTCAGTCGATTTTCGCACCCTCAGGCGGCCGCGCTCGCCGAACACCTACCTGCTGGCTCCGGACGGGCTTTGCGAGAATGCCCGGCCGGATGATGTTTCGGCGGTCTTCCCGGTGTCCCGCGAGGTCCTGTTCGGCGAAATCCTCAAACGCATCGAGGCGCGGCCCGACTGGCACCTCACCGCCAACGATCCGGACCGCGGCATGATCGGCTTCGTCGCGGTCTCGAAGCTGATGCGCTTCAAGGACGATGTCGACATTCTCGTGCTGCCTGCCGAGGCCGGAGACCCGCAGGGCCGGCAAGGCTCGCGGCTCGCGGCCTATTCGCGCTCGCGGGTCGGGCATTCAGACCTTGGCGCGAACAAAAAAAGGATAAGTCAACTGCTCGCAAGCCTTAGAGACGTGCAGGTTGGCACTTGAAACAGGCGTGAGTCAGGGACAGGCTTCCATGCGGATAAAAGTCTCCTATGTCTGTTGAAATGAAGATCGCTTCGCCCCTTTTCCCGATGCTGCGCCCGCGCCTCGCGGCAGGGCCGTCCGTGCCCGGTTCGGGCGGCGGCATGGACGATGATGACGACGGCATCGGCACGGGCACGGTCACGCAGAGCCGGGTCAAGACCAAGAAGCCCTCGCTCTACCGGGTCGTCATCCTCAACGACGACTACACGCCGATGGAGTTCGTCGTGTTCATTCTCGAACGCATCTTCGGGAAGAACCATGAAGAGGCCTACCGGATCATGCTGCACGTCCACAATCACGGTCTCGGCGTCTGCGGCATCTACACCTACGAAGTGGCCGAAACCAAAGTGGCGCAGGTCCGCGACCTCGCCCGACGCAACGAACACCCGTTGCGCTGTGACCTCGAAAGGGAGGATTAGACAATGCCGTCACTGACGCCGAGTCTCGAGACCGCGATCGAGTCCGCCCTCGGGCTCGCGGCCGAGCTCAAGCAGGAATATGCGACGCTCGAACACCTCCTGTTCGCACTGACCGACGACGAGGATGCCGCCGAAGTCATGGAGGCCTGCAAGGTCGATCTCCAGAAACTGCGGTTCGACCTCAACCGCTACATGAACGACGAACTGTCCGGCCTCGTCGTCGATGACTTCAAGGGCCGCGTCCAGCCGACGGCGGGCTTCCAGCGCGTCGTCCAGCGGGCGATCCAGCATGTCGACATTTCCGGGCGCGACGAAGTGACCGGGGCGAACGTCCTCATCTCGATCTTCTCCGAGCGCGAAAGCCATGCGGCCTATTTCCTCCAGCAGCAGGACATGACCCGCTATGACGCGGTGAGCTACATTTCCCACGGCGTCGCCAAGAAGGCCGGCATGGCGAAGTCCCAGCCCGTGCGAGGCGCGCAGGACGAGGCCGAGGACGGACGCCAGGGCGGGCCGGAAGCCCTGATGACCTATTGCGTCAACCTCAACGAGAAGGCGCGTGCCGGCAAGGTCGATCCGCTGATCGGGCGCGATGTCGAAATCGACCGCTGCATCGAGATCCTCTGCCGCCGCCAGAAGAATAACCCGATTCTCGTCG
>CAYSED010000046.1:0-19467 GCA_964429935.1 uncultured Hyphomonadaceae bacterium | reverse complement strand
AAGTGATTGAACAGATCAAGGCCTCCTTAGAACAACTCGTACCGGTAAAACGCGTGCGCGATCTTACTGTTTTCGGCCCGCACATTGAACGTGAATTGGCGCTTATCAAAGTTGCTGGCACTGGTGATCAACGCATCGAAGCCCTGCGCATCGCCGAAGTCTTCCGCGCGAAACCCGTTGATTCAACTCTCGAATCTTTCATCTTCGAGCTCACCGGCGTCTCCGGCAAGATCGACCAGTTCGCCGAACTCATGACCCCCCTCGGCCTCGTCGAACTCTCCCGCACCGGCGTGCTATCGATAAGGCGCGGCAAGGAGGCGGGATGATGGACAGTCAACCGTCCCGGATATACATTGTATATCCGCAAGGAGCCTGAACCATGGGCATCATCGTCAAGGTTTCCGAGTGGGGCAACTCGCTCGCCATCCGCCTGCCCAAGGCGGTCGTCGACCAGCTCGGCCTCAAGGCGGGCGAGGAGGCGGAGCTTACGCTCGACGAGGACCGCGTCGCGCTTCAGCGCGCGCGGAAGTCCCCGTCACGCCAGCGCCTCGAAGACATGGTTGCCGAAATGAAGCGCCTGATTGCCGAGGGCGTCGAGCCACCCGAACTTGTCGACTGGGGCCCGGATCGCGGCGGGGAAATCCTGCCGGACGAGGACTGGTCGGCCGAATACGAAGCCTGGAAGAAGACGCAAGACGATGCTGGATGAGGGGGATGTCGTCTGGGTCGACTTCGATCCCGTCCGGGGCAGCGAGCAGGGCGGCATCCGCCCGGCGCTTGTCCTCACGAGCGCCATATTCCACGAAACCCGGACGACGGCGATTGTCTGCCCGATTACCCGGAACACAAGTCCGTGGCCGACCAAGGTCTTCCTGCCGGAGGGGTCGCCTGTCGCCGGCGCCGTGCTCGCAGAACAGGTTCGCGTCGTGGACCGGGGCACACGCGGATTTCGCAGGGTCGGCCGGGTGCCGGAGCGCGTCCTCGCCGAGGTCCGGGAAAAACTCGCCGCCCTCGTTGGCATAAACATCCAGTCAAGCAAGCACTGAAAGACCCAGGAATGAAAATCTACTACGAACAGGACGCAGACCTAGCCCTCATCCGCGCTAAGAAAGTCGCCGTCATCGGCTATGGCAGCCAGGGCCATGCCCATGCGCTGAACCTGAAGGATTCCGGTGTCGAGGTCCGCGTCGGCCTGCAGGAAACGTCCGCGAGCCGCCGCAAGGCCAGCGAAGCAGGTCTCGACGTCATGACCCCTGCCGAAGCCACGAAATGGGCCGATGTCGTGATGATCCTCATCCCCGACGAAAAACAGGCCGTCCTCTGGGCGAACGAGATCGAGCCGCATGTCCAGGGCGGCCAGCATGTCATGTTCGGCCACGGCTTCAACATTCATTACAATCTCATCCGCCCGCGCGCCGGGGTCGATGTCTCGCTCTCTGCCCCGAAAGGCCCGGGCCACACGCTGCGCGCCCAGTTCCAGATGGGCTTCGGCCTGCCGGGCCTCGTCGCCGTCCACCAGGACGCGACGGGCAGTGCGAAAGACCTCGCGCTCTCCTATTCCAAGGCTATCGGCAATACCCGCGCCGGGGTCATCGAGACGAGCTTCCGCGAGGAGACCGAGACCGACCTGTTCGGCGAGCAGGCCGTCCTCTGCGGCGGCATAGTCGAACTCATCAAGGCAGGCTTCGAGACCCTCGTCGAGGCGGGCTATGCGCCCGAAATGGCCTATTTCGAATGCCTGCACGAAACGAAGCTCATCGTCGACCTCATCTATGAAGGCGGCATCGCCAACATGAATTATTCGATCTCGAACACCGCCGAATATGGCGAATATGTCTCGGGCCCCCGCGTCATCACCTCCCGCACCAAGGCCGAGATGAAGAAAATCCTCACCGGCATCCAGGACGGCACCTTCGCCCGCAACTGGGTCCTCGAAAACCAGGCCGGCGCGCCCGGCTTCCACGCCAAGCGCGCCCGCATGAACGACCACCTGTGCGAGGAAGTCGGGACAAAGCTCCGCTCCATGATGCACTGGGCGAAGAACGACCGCCTCGTTGACAAGTCGCGGAACTGAGGCGGGCCGCCGCAGCGGTCCGCTGTCCTAACCCGGCAGCTTCCGCACGGTCTCCGGCGGCGATGCGACCAGCCGTACCGGGTCGCCGATCTGCACAGTGCCGCCCCTCACGACCTTGCAGGTCACCCCGCCCCGCCAGTCCGGTGCGAGCGCCTTCAGGAGACCCGGAAAGGCTTCGTCCATCCGCTTGCAGGGATGGGTCTGGCCGGTCACTTCCAGCGTCACGTCGCCGATCGCGAGGACTGCCCCTGCCGCGCGCGGCAGGCGCAAGCCTTCGCAGAACAAGTTGGCACGGCGTGTCGTCCAGTGCAGGCAAGCGGCGTCCGGCGGGAGCTCTGCAAGGGCATCCTGCCAGTCCTCACGGGCAAGGATGGTGATCTGCCGGGTCGGGTGCTTTGCGCCCTTGAAGTCTCCCGCCAGTCCGGCGGCGGCCGTGATGTCTCCTGCAGCCAGCTCCTCCATCGGGGCGCGGCGTACGGCGCGCCGGGCCAGGCCGATGACCCTGCCTGCGCTCATTCGGCCGGATGAGAGGCGAGGAGGGTTGTCCGGCTGCCGGTCCGGTCTGGCAGCGTGCCGTCCGGCCAGTGCTCCCATAGGGCGTCTTCGGTTGCCCTTGCGGCCTCGATCGCCTTTTCCTTGACATGGCCATAGCCGCGGATCTGGTCCGGCACGGCGGCGATCTCGATGGCGAGCGCATGGTTCGATGCCTTGAGGCCCGTCGCCAGCATGTCGAGGCGAAGGAGATACTGGTCGCGCAGGGCGCGTTCCATCTTCCGCTCCCCGGTATAGCCGAACAAGTCAAACCGCGTACCGCGCAGGCCCTTGAATGCCTTGAGGATGCGGAAGCTCGTCATCATCCAGGAACCGAAGCGCTTCTTGATGAGATGACCCTGCGCATCCTTCTTCGAGAAGACCGGCGGGGCAAGATGGAACCTCAGCTTGCCGCCCCGGAACTCCTCGCGAAGCGCCGCCTCGAAAGTTCCATCCGTATAGAGACGGGCCACCTCGTACTCGTCCTTGTAGGCCATCAGCTTGTAGGCATAGATCGCCGCCGCACGCGTCAGCCTGTCGCCGAGGCCGGCTTCGGTCTCTGCCGCACGGACCCGGGCAATCGTCTTGCGATAGCTCGCGGCATAGGCCTCGTCCTGATAGGCGGCCAGGCGACCGGCCCGGTCCTCGATCAGTTCGTCGAGCGTCTTCTCCGGAAATTCGCCGCGCGGGTCGGTCACGCGCTCAAGCCGTTTCGGATCTGCTGCAGCCAGGCGGCCGAGGTCGAAGGCATGCATGTTGTCGGCAATCTTGACCCCGTTCAGCTTCACGGCGCGATAGAAGCCGCGAAGGGTGACCGGCACCTTGCCCTTCTGCCAGGCAAAGCCGAGCATGATCATGTTCGTGTAGATTGCGTCATGCATGTAGCCGACTGCGAGCGCTTCGGCATCGACCATGTCGAACTCGCGCGACTGCCGTTTCACGCGGGCGGCCAACAGGTCGCCCTCGAAGCGCTTTGACCGGTTGTGGATGAATTCCGAAGTCGGCGTGACATCGCGGTTGCCATAGGCAGCGGTCCGCTCGGCATCCATCAGATTCAGCGCCTCGCCGCCCGCCGCGACGACAAGGTCGCAGGCGATGACGACATCCGCGCTCGCGGGCGGAACGCGCCCTGTCGAGATCATGTCCGGTTCACGGGCGAAGCGGACATGGCTGAGCACGGGTCCGCCTTTTTGGGCAAGGCCGGTCATGTCGAGCGCGGAGGCGGCATGGCCATCGACATGGGCGGCCATGGCGAGGATGGCGGCGACCGTGGTCACGCCCGTCCCGCCGACGCCTGTGAAGATGAGGTTCCACGGCCGGTCAAGGCTCGGCGTTTCCGGCAAGGGCAGGCCGGTTGCGTCGATCAACGGGCGGGGTTTGTCGGTCCAGGCGGGCTCTGCGCCCTTGACGGTGACGAAGCTCGGGCAGAAGCCCTTCAGGCAGGACAGGTCGGTATTGCAGCTCGACTGGTTGATCCGGCGCTTGCGCCCAAGCTCGGTCTCGACCGGTTCGACGGAGAGGCAGTTCGACTTGACCGAACAGTCGCCGCAGCCCTCGCAGACTTCCTGGTTGATGATGACGCGGACCTTGTCGTCCGCCATCAGGCCGCGCTTGATCCGGCGGCGCTTTTCCGTGGCGCAGACCTGGTCATAGATGATGACCGAGACGCCTGGCGTGTTGCGCAGGGTGCGCTGAACCTCGTCGAGGCGGGCGCGGTCATAGATTTTCACATCGCCCGGCAGACCCTGGGCATTGGCGTAGCGCGTGACATCGTCGGCGACGATAACCACGGTCCTGACGCCTTCGCCGCGGACCTGCTGGGCGATCTGAACCGGCGTCTGGCCGCTTTCCACTGCCTGGCCGCCGGTCATGGCAACGGCGTCATTGTAGAGGATCTTGTAGGTGATGTTGGCCTGCGAGGTCACGGCGGCGCGGATAGCGAGCGAGCCGGAATGGGAATAGGTTCCGTCGCCGAGATTGACGAACACGTGCGGTTCGTCGGTGAACTGGTACTGGCCGATCCAGCCGACGCCTTCGCCGCCCATCTGGCTCGTCATGTCGGTGTTCCGCTCCGGCATGAAATTGACCATGTAATGACAGCCGATGCCCGCGAGGGCCCGAGAGCCTTCCGGCACGACCGTGGACGTATTGTGCGGGCAGCCGGAACAATAGTGCGGCTTGCGCACGGTCGGGGAGGCGTTCGTGCGGGCGGCCTCCCCGGCGCGGCCGACCCGGTCGAAATAAGCAGTCGCGCGGGATGTGTCCCACTTGCCGTCGAGACGGTCCATCAGGGCGGCGGCCATTTCGGGCAGGGCGATGGAAGAGACCGATGAGAGGAGCAGCTTGCCGTTGCGGTCGGCCTTGCCTTCGATCACGGGGCGCTGGCGGTCCGGCAGGTCGTAGAGGATTGCCTTGAGCTGGTCTTCGATGGGCGGGCGCTTGTGCTCGATCACGAGGACACGTTCGAGCCCCCTTGCAGAACTCGCGGATGGCCGTCGGCTCGAGCGGCCAGGGCATGGCGACCTTGAAGATCGTCATGCCGAGATCGCTCGCGTCCTTTGCGCTGAGGCCAAGGGCGGCAAGCGCCTCGAACACGTCGCGGGCGGCCTGTCCGGTGACAATGACGCCGATCCGGGGCCTTGCCGCAGGAAGGAGGACGCGGTCGAGGCCGTTCGCCCGGACATAGGCCTGCGCGGCGGGCAGCTTCACGCCCCGCATCCGGGCTTCCTTGTCCATCGGATTATCGCCCCTGCGCAGGTGCACGCCACCTTCAGGGAAGTCGAATTCCGGCCGGACAAGGGTGAACCGGTCATGCGAGACATTGATGACAGCGCCGGAATCCATCGTGTCGGCCAGCGCGACCATGGCCGACCAGGCTCCGGAAAAGCGGCTCATCTCGAGGCCGTGCAGGCCGTAGTCGAGGACGTCCTGGATCGAGGCCGGATTGAGCACGGGGATCTCGGCATCGGCCATCGCATATTCGGATTGCGACGGCAGGGTCGAGGATTTGCACGTATGGTCGTCGCCGAGAACCGCGAGGACGCCGCCTTTCGGGGAGGACCCGGCAAAATTGGCATGCTTGAACACGTCGCCGGTGCGATCGACGCCCGGGGCCTTGCCATACCATATGCCGAAGACGCCGTCCTTGCGGGCACCGGGGAATAGGCCAAGCTGCTGGGAGCCCCAGACGGCGGTGGCACCGAGATCCTCGTTCGTGCCCTCCCAGAGCTTCACGTCATGGGCATCGAGCCAGGCCTGAGCGGCCCGCAATTGCTGGTCGTAGCCGCCGAGCGGCGAGCCGCGATAGCCCGAGATGAACCCCGCCGTATCGAGCCCGGCAGCCTTGTCGAGCCGGCGGCGGTCAAGCGGCAGGCGGACGAGCGCGTGAATTCCCGTCATGTAGGCCAGCCCCTCGACAAGATCGAATTTGTCGTTCAGCGTGACATTGCGATGGTCCATGGGCGACCGAATCCTCCGAAGGGTTTCATCCCTTTAATATGCCAAATCATGAAGAAATTGCTTGCCTTCTTTGCTCTGTTGGGGCTGTAGTGCAGCATATACGTGCTCAAATAGAGAATAAACGGGGGAAAATTTGCCAGAACAGCTTGACGCCGTGGATACGAAGATACTGGAACTGATCCAGAACGATGCGAGCCTTTCGGTTGCCGACATTGCCGACAAGGTCGGCCTGTCGTCGTCGCCCTGCTGGCGGCGCATCAAGCGCATGGAAGAACAGGGCGTCATCGAGAGACGCGTGACCCTGCTCGACCGTGACCGCCTCGGCCTCAACTTCGAGGTGATCGCGAGTGTCAAGCTCGCCTTGCCGAACCGGGAAAACCTCGATGCGTTCGAGCGCCTCGTGCAGGACTGGGAAGAAGTGTCCGAATGCATGACGGTTACGGGGGCGGTCGATTATGTGATCCATGTCACGACCACCGACATGCACGCCTATGACGATTTCCTGCGCGACAAGCTGCTCGGCTCCGCGCTCGTCTCGGACATCCAGTCGCGCATCGTCATCCGCGTCGCCAAGCGGACAACGGCCCTGCCGCTCGGCCTGATCGCGCGGACCGGCGAAGAGGACACATAGCTTGGCCGAGCCACGTCATCACTTTGTTCAGTTCAGCACCTCGAACTGGTCATAGTCGGCGAGGCGGAAGTCGCGGAAGAAGCCTTCCTGCTGCGCCTCGAAACGACGCATGCCGGACCAAAGGGCGTCGCTGTAATCGACGTCATCTGTTGCGCTGTCGACCGCGACAAGGATGACACGGCGCTGGGAGACGGTCGCTTCGGGGCAGACGGCCCGGCCGGGACAGGGCGAGGTTTCGGCATGCTCGCCGAGGCTCGCCGCAAGCAGTTGCGGCCCGCCGCCGCAGGCCGGGCGCAAGGCACCGAGCGCATTTACCAGCGCGCGCCCGCGCGCCCGGGCAAGGGCATGGTTAAGCGCCTGCGGCCCTTCAAAGGACGAGGTGCCGATCGCGAGCACGCTATCAGCGGCGCAAAAGCGCTGCTGAAAGTCGCCGCCGGAGAAAAGCCGAGACAGGTCGGCCTCGCCGAGCGGGCCCTCGATTACGCCGCCGTCGCCGAAGCGCCAGGCATAGTCCTGGCTGAGAATGTAGATGCGCAGCGCCGCCGTCCGCCCTTGCGTGTCCGTGCCGATGAAACTGTCGGATTCGAGCCAGCGATTGTCATCGAAACGGCTGAGCGTGCCGTCGGCGACAGCCTGTTCGTCGCTGACGGGCAGGCGGTCTATGTTCACGGCTTCCGGCAGCGGTTCGAGTTCCGTCACGGCTGACGCCGCAGCGACATCCCCGGGCTGCCGGACGCCTTCATTCGTGTACCAGAACCAGATGCCGGCGGCGATGAAGGCCATCAGCATGAGAAAGATCAGGAGAATGATCCAGCGGCGGCCGGAATCCTCTTCGCGATAGCTGGCAGGACCATTGGTCATGACCGCTCCTTGCACAATGCCCCGCAAGGATTTCTAGCCTGTTTCGCGCCCGAACGAAACCTGCCCTAACCCGTCAGCCTGCCGCTTCGGCATGGGTGACATGGCCGTTCGCCCGGGCATAGACGCGCGCGGCGCCGCCCGGCCAGGTCTTGACCTGGGCGGCCATCCTGCCGTCGGCCGGGATTCCGCCGAAGAAGGCGTCGCTCTCGAAACAGAGCCAGGCGACAGGGGCTTCGGGCGTTGCTTGCCGGCCCGCCTGTTCGATGGCGGCAAGGATGCGCTCGCGGGTCTCCGGCGGCGGATAGTGCAGGAAGACGGCGTGCATCACGACCGTCGTGCCGGAGCGCGGGCGGGCGGCGAGCTTCTTCTCGATCCACTCGGCGGCATCGGCTGCTTCGACCGTGACACCGGTCTCGCGAGCTAGATCGATGGCCGCAGAGAGCCTCGCGAGCCGCTTCGGCTGGTCCGGCCAGACATAGGACTTGAGGCGGAGGGCCGCGCCGGACTCGGCGAAGCTCACAGGCGACAGGTCGCAGGCGGCGCGGGACGCGATCTCGACCGGCTCGCCGAGAAAGGCGGGGGCGGGCCCGCGCCAATCGGTCTCGGTCACGACACCGCTCGTTCCGGGGCGGGTCCAGCTTCCCGCTTCGCAGGCAAACCGCTCGAGCGGCTGGAGGAGCCCGGCGCTCGCCCCGAGCTCGAGCAGGTGCAGAGGACCGCCAAGCCGGGCGGCAATCTCGTGCAGGCCCGGCAGCAGGAGGATCGCGCGGTTCACCTCATTGGTTTGCGGCGCATTGTGGAGATATGAGGCAATGCAGGCCTGCTCGCGCGCCAGGAAGTCCCGCGCGACCGGCCAGATGCGGTCCATTGACCAGTCCGGATCGCTGCCCGGATAGAGCGCGGCAAGCCCGGGATGATCGCCGGACAGGACACCGCTGTGCAGCGCTCCGGCCAGGCGAAGCCCGACCGCGTCGCGCCGTACGCTCTGCGGCCAGCCAGCAAGCAGGGCGGCAACCGGGCCGCCAGACTGGAAATCCTCGCCCATCCGAGCCATCAGTCCGGCCATGAAGCGCGAGCCGATGTCGGCGCACCATCCGGCCTGTTCGCGAAAATGGGTCAGGATCTCGTCGCGAGACGCGGTTTCAGCCATGAGGCAGGGTCCAGTAGGAGGTCATGATCTCTGTCGCCCAGTCAGGTTCGGTGACGGGGCCCCGCGGAAGGAAGCCGGTCATCACAGGCTTGATGTCGAGGACCGGCGTGCCGTCGATCGCGTCGAGGCCTTCGAGGTGGAGGCTCAGCCCCTCGACCCCGAGAATGCGGCAGGCCGTAAGGCCGATGCGGTTCGGCCGGTTCTTGCCGCGCTGGGCGAAGATGCCGATCTTCGGCCAGTCAGCACGGCCGCGCGGATGGCGGGCACCCGAGACGATGCTGTCGTCTGCCACGCGGTCGAACAGGTAGACGATCTCGGCATGGGAGAAGGCGTCGAGCCCGGCGAGTGCGTCCGTCGCGAACTGGTCCGGATCAAGCTCGATGCAGACATCGATCCGGTCCCAGCCTTCATCGACTGGCTCGGTGCGGGCAGACCGGACGGTGCCGATGGCGGTTAGGGAAAAGACAGGCGGGTGCAGGCTGTCGCTCACATGCGCTCGACGGCCATGGCGATGCCTTCGCCGCCACCGATGCAGAGCGAAGCCATGCCTTTCTTGACGTCCCGGTCTTCCATGGCCGCCAGCAGCGTGATGAGGACGCGCGCACCGCTCGCCCCGATCGGATGGCCCATGGCACAAGCCCCGCCGTTCACATTGAGCTTCGCATGCGGGATGCCGAGCTCTTTCATCGCGATCATCGGCACGACAGCGAACGCCTCGTTCACTTCCCAGAGGTCGACATCGTCAACGCTCCATCCGGCCTTGGCGAGCGCCTTTTTCATGGCAGGGACCGGGGCAGTGGTGAAGTATTCCGGCTCATGGGCATGCGAGGACGACGAGACGATCCTGGCGATGGGTTTCAGGCCGCGTTTCTCGGCTTCGGACTGGCGCATCAGGACAAGCGCTGCCGCGCCATCGGAAATCGCCGAGGCATTCGCCGCGGTTACGGTGCCGTCCTTGGAGAAAGCTGGCTTCAGCGTCGGGATCTTCTCCGGCATGGCGATGCGCGGCAGTTCGTCGGTATCAACGACAATGTCGCCCTTGCGGGTTTTTACCGTGACAGGCGTGATCTCCCGCTTGAACTTGCCGTCCTTCGTCGCCTTCTGGGCGCGGGACAGGGTTTCGAGCGCATAGGCATCCTGCTGCTCGCGGGTGAACTGGTACTCGCCGGCGATCATGTCGGCGAAATTGCCCATCGGCCCGCCAGCATAGGCATCGGTCAGCCCGTCAAGCGCCATGTGGTCCTTCGAGGTCAGGTCGCCGTATTTGTGGCCCTTGCGCACCTCGATGAGGTGCGGGGCATTGGTCATGCTTTCCATGCCGCCCGCGATGACGATATTGGCCTCGCCCGCGAGGATGGCGTTGCGGGCCATGACAGCGGCCTGCATGCCTGAGCCGCACATCTTGTTGATGGTCGTCGCCTCGAGCCCCTTGTCCATGCCGGCCTTGAAGCCTGACTGGCGGGCCGGTGCCTGGCCCTGGCCCGCGGGAAGACAATTGCCCATGATGATCTCGTCGGCCTCGTCCGCCCCGAGTTTCGCCTCGGCGACCGCCGCCTTGACGGCTATCGCGCCAAGCTCGTTGGCGGAGAAAGAGGCGAGGTCCCCGAGCAGGCCACCCATGGGCGTGCGGGCCATGCCCACGATGACGACGGGATCAGTATCGGCCATGCGGAATGCTCCTTGGAACAGGGTGTGTGTCGATGGGGCAACACATCGGCCTTCCTCGTGCCGAGGTCAAGTGCCTGGCCGGACACGAAACGCTGACCTCCGCCGGCCGGTCAGCGGACCCGCACGGGCGCGCTGTGGTCAAGCTCGATGGCGGCGCAGATAATGTCCCGGACCTCGTCATCGACCGCGTCCGGCGCGGCGACACTTACATGGCGAAGCTGTTTGCCGGTGCCCTTGATCCGGTGGGGCCACCGCGGGGCGAGGCGGGCGCCGGCCCAGAGCTGGAGATTGCAGTGTGCCGCGTGGGCGACGATCGAGCAGACGCGCTCATGTCCGCTCCAGCAGGGGAAGCCCCAGGCGAGCCCGGCTGACAGGTTCCCACCTTCCATGTCGACAGCCTGGCGCAAGGCCAACGCGACCGGGGCGGTCTCCGGCGGGAGGAGGGCGAACCAGTCATCGAATGAGGCAGCCTTTGCCATGGACCGGACTATTTTTTCTTCGGCTTCGGTTCGGCGACTTCAAACGTCATCTGCAGGTTGACCCGGTAGGCGACAATCTTGCCGCCTTCGATCACGGTGGACATGTTGTTGACGTTCGCGGACTTCAGGCCGTGCACGGTCCGGGAAAAGCGGGTCACGGCGACCTGAATCGCGTCCTCGAAGGACTTGCTTGATTCTGCGAGAATCTGTTCGGATTTCATGACGGTCATGCTGGTCTCCCTCCTGGTTTCTTTGAGGCCGCTATTGAACGCCAGAAAGGCCCGGAACGCAATGAAGGGCGATCCCGCAGGGAGACCGCCCCTTCACGTTTTCAATCCTCGAAACGGACCGGCTTACCAGATGCGGATGCGTTCTTCCGGCGGCAGGTAGAGCGCGTTTTCTTCGGTAACGCCGAAGGCCTCGTACCATTCGTCGAAGTTCCGGACGATGCCGTTGACGCGATACTGGGGCGGGGAGTGCGGCCCGTTGACAAGCTGCTGGCGAAGCGCCTCCTCGCGATACATGTTCCGCCAGACCTGCGCCCAGGCCATGAAGAATCGCTGGTCTCCGGTCAGCCCGCCGATGACCGGGGCCTCCTCGCCGTTCAGGCTGATCTTGTAGGCCCGGTAGGCCATGGAAAGGCCGCCGAGATCGCCGATATTCTCCCCAAGGCCGAGCCGGCCGTTGACGCAGGTCGCGCCGTCATCGAGCGGACAGAACGCATCATACTGTGCGACGAGACGGTCAGTCAGGGCATCGAAGGCGGCGCGGTCCTCTTCGGTCCACCAGTTCTCGAGCACGCCGTCGCCATTTGACTTGGAGCCCTGGTCATCGAAGCCGTGGCCCATCTCGTGGCCGATGACGCCGCCGATTGCGCCATAGTTCACGGCCGGGTCCGCCGATATGTTGAAGAAGGGCGGCTGCAGGATTCCAGCCGGGAAAACGATCTCGTTGCGCTGCGGGGAATAATAGGCGTTCACGGTCTGCGGGAACATGCCCCATTCTGTCGGGTCAACCGGCTGGCCAAGCTTGGATATATTGTCCTCGAACGCCCACTGGTTGGCTGCGACAAGGTTGCCGAGCGCGTCGTCGGCAGACACGGCGAGCGTGTCATATGTCTCGAACTTCTCGGTATAGCCGATCTTCGGGGTGAATTTCGCGAGCTTGTCGCGCGCCTCGACCTTGGTGGCTTCGCCCATCCAGTCGATATCGTCGAGATTGGCGGCCATGGCCGTGCGCAGGTTGGCGACGAGCTCGTCCATGGCTTCCTTGTTCTCGGCCGGAAAATGGCGCTCGGCGTAGATCTTGCCGACGCCTTCGCCCATCGCGCCTTCGACGGCCTGCACGCCGCGCTTCCAGCGCTCGCGTTGCGCTTCCTGTCCGTTCAGGGTCCGTCCGTAGAGATCGAAATTGGCAGTGTCGATAACGCCCGGAAGCACGGCGGCGTGGTCGGACAGGAAATGCGCCGTCAGGTAGGCTTTCCAGGTTTCCAGGTCAGTGGTCGCGGCCACGCCGAACAGGCCCTCAATGCCGCCGCCGATCTTCGCGAGCATGTCTTGCGTCAGGCCGTACTCGGCAATCTCCTCGTCGGTCGGGGTGACCTGGCGCACGTTGAACTCGGTCTCGCTATCGACGCCGAGCGATGTGAGCATTGTGCCGACCGGGAAGCCGGCACCCATGGCAATGAACTCTTCCCGCGTCACCTTGTTGTAGGTGATGTCGCGGTTGCGCCCGACCGTGCGGTCCCAGTGCTCCGCCGCGATGCGCGTCTCGAGCGCGATGATCTCGTCGGCAACCTCGCCCGTATTCTCGTAGCCGGCCTCGCCGAGGAGGATCGTCAGGTAATTGCGATAGGCCGCGCGCAGGGCTTCGTTCCGCTCGTCATTGACGAGATAATAGTCGCGGTCCGGCAGGCCGAGCCCGGCCTGCGTGACCTGGAACATGTAGCGTGTCGGGTCTTTCGGGTCGAGATTGACGAAGCCGCCGACCGGGGACGTGTAGCCGGGGGAGGCGAAC
Source organism: uncultured Hyphomonadaceae bacterium (assembly GCA_964429935.1). Lineage (GTDB taxonomy): Bacteria > Pseudomonadota > Alphaproteobacteria > Caulobacterales > Hyphomonadaceae > CALLCD01. The sequence goes on along the minus strand of CAYSED010000046.1, from coordinate 6,598 downwards.
ACGGCGGCAAGGTCCTCGTACGAGGAAATTGCCGCGATGCGGTCGAGATAGGGCCGGGCCGGAGCAAGGCCCGCCGCTTCGATGGCCTTGATGTCCATGAAGGCGTTGTAATGGGCGGCGATCTTGCCTTCGAGGGTCGTGATCGCCGACTGGGCAGCGGCCAGTTCGTCGATGATGTTGCGCACGCGCTGTTCGGACTTCTCGGCGAGAAGAGAGAACGAGCCGTAGCGCGAATAGTCCGCCGGCATCTCGAACGTGTCGAGCCAGCCGCCATTCACATGGTCGAAGAAATCGTCGCCCGGCGCAGTCGCAGCCTTGACCGAGCCGAGGTCGATACCAAACGCGCCCCAGTCGTCGCGCCCGATCGTGGTGACGGGCCGCGCCTCGAAGCTTGCCCCAGCGGTTTCGGGTGCGCTGGCTGTTTCAGCCGTACCGGATCCGTTTCCGGGGGAACAGGCGGCGATCAGGGCGAGGGCGGATGCGGCAAGCAGGAGCGGCTTCAGGGACATGTCTCTCTCTCGTGGTTTCTCTCGTGACAGGAAGGGAATGGGTACGCGCGTTCTATAACGTAAAGGAAGAGGGGGCAAACATGCCTCCCTTTCAAGCCTTTCGCGCCGTATCTACTCGGCCGGCTGGGCCGCGCCCGCATGGCCGGGATTGGCATGGCTGTCGGACACGGTGCCCTCGTAGCTGTCGCCGATCGGGCGATAGGGACGCCCGCCCCAGGTCCAGCGGAAGATGCGGCCGATCTCGACCCCGGCCGCATAGAGCGCCGGCACCATGAGGAGCGAAACGAAAAGGGCAAACACGACGGCGCAGCCGAGCGAGATGACCATCGGGCGGAGGAACTGCGCGCCGACCGACCGTTCCGCGATCAGCGGCAGGATGCCGACAAAGGTCGTGACCGATGTCAGGAGGATCGGCCGGAAGCGCGAGACGCCGGCGTTCACGAGCGATTGCACCGCGCCGATCCCGGCCTCCCGCTGGCGGTTCACATAGTCGACGAGGACGAGGTTGTCATTGATGACAACCCCTGCCGCCGCCGCGATGCCGAAGATCGAGAACAGGGCCAGCGGCACGCCGAAGAACATGTGCCCGAAGACGGCCCCGGCAAAGGCAAACGGGATGGCCGTCATGAGAAGGAGCGGCTGCGAATAAGACCGGAAGGCAATGGCGAGGAGGATATACATTGCCCCGAGCGCAATCAGGAACAGCCGGGCGATCTCGGCATTGAATTCTTCCTGCTGCTCGAAGCCGCCGGTATTGCCGCGCACGACAGTGGGGAACTCGGCTTCAAATTTCGGCCAGAAGTTGGCGCTGAGGTCGGCCATGATCTGCCCGCGCGCATCGCCGACGACCTCGGCGAACACTGTGACCGACCGGACCCGGTCACGCCGCTGGATGCGGTTGATGCCGGGGCCGTAGCTGAGGTCGGCGACCTGCGAGAGCGGGATTTCCCGCCGGTCCGGGGTACGGATGCGCAGGTTGCGAAGGCTGTCTATGTTCCTGCGGTCTGCCTCGGTCAGGCGAACCATGACACGGGCATCCTCGCCGTCGCGGGCAAGGCGCTGGGCTTCCTCGCCGAAATACGCCTGGCGGATCTGGTTGGAGACCTGGGCGAGCGTGATTCCGAGTGCCTCGGCCCCGGGCTTCATCGTGATCTGGATCTCCTCGGCCGCCGACGACAGGTTGTCGCCCACATCATAGAGGGTGCTGTAGGTTGCAAACTGTGCCTTCAGCATTTCGGAGGCCCGGCGCAGGACTTCGAGGTCCGGATGGTTCAGCGAGAACTGTACCCGGGTGTCATTGTCGTTCAGCGTGAAGTCGAAGGCGACGTCCTCCGCGTCCGGGATCGGGCCGACCTTCTCGCGCATGAGCTCGGCGGCTTCCTTGACGGATGCGCTTTGCGGGCGTTCCTCGGGGGGCACGAGCGAAATCCAGGCCTGCACGCGGCGGCCCTCAGCGACGACGGAGCGGCCAAGGACGAGGCCTTCGGGCAGTTCCGGATATTTCTGCGCGAGTTCGACGGCCGCTTCCTCGACGCCTCTCTCGAACTGGTCGCGGACCTGGATCGTCCGCTCGAACGGCGTGCCGTCGGGAAGCTCGATTGTGACCTGGACAAGGTCGCCCTCGATCTGCGGCATGAAGCGGAAAGGGACAATCGAATTGCCGACGATCTGCACGGCGAGCACCATCAGCGCCATGAAAAAGGCAATCGTCGCGTAGCGGAAGCGGATCGCGAGCTCCAGGACCGGTTTGTAGAGCGTGTTGGCGAACCACAGGAGACTGTCGGCAATCGAGCGCTGCACTTTCATCAGGCGCCCGTTCAGGCCGTCATAGGACTGCGGCTTCATGTGGCTGAGGTGGGCCGGAAGGATGAACAGGGACTCGATCAGCGAGAAGATCAGCGCGGCCATGACGACAAAGCTGATCTGTTCGGTGAAATTGCGTTCCGGGCCGGAGAGAAAGGCCCAGGGCAGGAAGGCGATGATGGTCGTCAGGACGCCGAATATGACCGGCTTCATCATGTCCTGCGTGCCGAGAATGGCGGCGTCGAGATCTGCCAGCCGGCCGCTTTCCACTTCCGAATGGATGTTCTCCCCGATGACGATCGCATCGTCGACGATGATGCCGATGACGAGGAGGATCGCGAACAGGGAGAGGATGTTGAACGTCACGCCGAAGAAGGGCAGGAGCATTGTCCCGCCGGCAAAGGCGGTGAAGATGCCGGCCGTGACCCAGAAGGCGACGATAGGGCGCAGGAACAGGAGGAGCACGATGAGCACGAGCGCGCCGCCCATCAGGGCAGAGGACGTGATCGTGTCCATGCGGTCCTTGAAGCCTTCGGAATCGTCCCACAGCACATCGACGCTGATCGCTTCGGGAAGCGTCTCGTTGGCTTTCTTGATATAGTCCCGGAAGCCGTCCGTGAACGTGACGATGTCCATGTCGTCCGGGGCGATCACGAACACGAAGGCTGTTGGCACGCCGTCATAGGTCGCTTCGAGGTCGGCATCGACGAAGCCGTCGATGACCGTGGCAACATCGCTTACGCGCACGATACCGCCGTCAATGGTCTGCGATATGATGATGTCGCCGAAGTCCTCGGCCGTGTCGGCAAGCTGGCGGGTCTGGATATTGACCGTGCCCGTATCGGTCTGGACCTGGCCGCCCGAGGAATTGATCGAGGAGCCGCGCACCGCATCGGCAACGTCCGAGAATGTCAGGCTGTAGCGGCGCAGGTTTTCCTCGGTCACCTCGATGGAGACCTCTTCCTGGAGGACGGCGTTGACAAGGGCGCGCTGGCCGCCCGGCAGCAGGGCGACCTCGTCGCGGATCTTCTCGGCGGTCCGCTTCAGGGTCCGCTCGTCGACATCGCCGTAGACGACCATGCCGAAGAACCATTGCTGGGCTTCCCAGCGCCGGATCTGAGGCCGGAAGGCGGCTTGCGGGAAATTGTTGATCTGGTTGACCCGGCGTTCGACCTCCTGGACGAAGGCGTCCATGTCGATATTGTTCTCGCCCTGGATGTTGACCGAGCCCGAGCCCTCGCTGGCCGAACTCGTCATGCGCTTCAGGCCGTCGATGTCGGCGATTGCCTCCTCGATGCGGGCAATGAGCTGGTCCTCGACATCCTGGGGCGAGGCGCCTTGCCAGGCGATCGAGACCGAGGCGCCGTTGACGTTGGTGGTCGGGAAGAGTTCCCGCTCCATGTTGAGAAACGCCATCGCGCCGCCGACAAGCGCGACGATCATCAGGAGGTTGGCGGCAACCGAATTGCGGGCAAACCAGGCGACCATGCCTTTCATTGGGCAGTTCCTCTCAGTTCGCCGGCTGTCAGGGTTGCATCGGCGGCTGTCTCTTCAGTGCGCGGCGGCTCGGGCCCCAGCGACCCGTCCGGCAGGCGTTCCCGGATCCGCAGGCGCATGCCGTCGAACGCCGCCTGGACCGGGGACACGATCGCCAGCTCTCCCATGTCGGCACCCGAGCGGAAATAGACCCCGCTTGCATCGGTGTGCACCACGTCGACGGGCCGGATCGACAGCACGCCGGCGGCCTGGTCTCCGATATAGAGCTGGTTCGTGCCGCGCATGGCCGACCTCGGGGCCCACAGCACGTCTTCGACCGTTTGACCGGTGATCTCGGCCGTCACGAAGAGACCGGGAGCCAGCGGGGCATTGTCGTCGGCGCCTGCGCCATAGGGATCCTCGACGACGCCGAAGACATTGATGAGCCGGGACTGGCTGTTGAGGGCGGCGGAGGTTCGCGCGATGCGGCCGCGCCATTCGCGCATCTCGCCGCCGATTTCGGCGCGGAAGACAACCGCCGGGCCGGGGGCCTGCGCCGTCTCGGCAAAGGCAATCGGCAGGCCGAGCTGGCCGAGCTGCTGGTCAGTGAGCGGCAGCGAGACTTCCATCACGTCGGTCGCGAACACGCGGCCGAGGTTCTGGCCGGGCGAGACGAACTGGCCGACATCGACGGCCTTTTCGCGGACCCGGCCATTGAACGGCGCACGGATCGCCGTCCGCTCGAGCGCCAGCTCGGCGTCGCGAAGCTGGGCATTGGCAGAATCGAGGGCGGCCTGGGCTTCGGCAAGCTGCGGTTCGCGCCGGGCGAGCGGGCTTGCCTCGGTCAGGCCGAGATCCTCAAGGTCACGAATAGCAAGCTCGGACTCAGCCCGTTCCCGGGCGAGGCGCTGTTCGGCCGTGGCGACGCCTGCCCGCGCGCTGACGACGGCAAGCTCGTAGTCGGCGGTGTCGAGGCGGACGAGCACCTGGCCGCGCGTGATCTCGGCACCGTCGAGGAAACCGTCCGACACATAGGCGATGCGCCCGCCGACCTGCGGGGTCAGGCTGATTTCGGCACGCGGGCGAACCTCGCCCTGCGCTTCGACGACAAGGTTCAGGTCGCGCCGCTCGACCTGTTCGCCGAACACGGAAAGTGCCTGGGGCGGCGTATCGTTCGTCTCCGGCTTCGGCTTAAGGACGGATATCGCGAACATGCCGCCGCCCCCGACGAGAACGAGGATTGCCACAGGCAGGAGAAAGGCGAGGAGGCGGGTCATGGCGCAATGCTCTTGTTGGGATAACTTGCTTCGAGAACGGGATCGGCCCCTGCCGACGGGCCGATGCCGCCGCCGAGGGCCAGGTGGTAGGAAATGCGGTTGGAAGCCCGGTCGGCCGCGACGCGGACAGCGCTTGCCTCGGCATTCAGCCGCGTGGTTTGCGACTGGATGAGGTTGAAGATGTCGATCAGCCCGTTCTGGTACTGGCGGGTCGCGAGATCCTCGGCCAGCCGGGCCTCCTCGAGGGCGCGCAGCTGGGCGTCGAGCTGGCGTTCGAGAAAGCGGTCATTGGCAAGGGCGTCTTCGACCTCGCGCCAGGCGGTCAGCACCGTGCCGGTATAACTGGCGGCGAGCGATTCGGCCCGGGCGACGGCGGCCCGCTTGTCGGCGCGCAGGGATCCTCCGGCCCAGATCGTCTGCGTCAGGGCGCCGGCAATGTTCGCGCTGATCCGCTGCGGATCGAAAATGTCGGCAAACTCGATACTCGAAGAGTTCGAGACGCCGCCATTGAGCCGGAAGGCGGGCAGGAGGGCGAGCCGGGCCTGTTCGGCGCGCAGTCCGGCCGCCTCGAGGCGGGCCTCGGCGGCGGCGATGTCCGGTCGCCTGGCAAGCAGCAGGGTCGGGTTGCCGAGCGCCTCGATGTCGTCCAGCATCGGAATTCGCGACGGGGCCTCGATCTCCGCACCCGGATAGCGCCCGAGCAGCACTTCCAGACGCCGGGCGGCATTGCCCCGAATCTGTTCCTGGGCAGCTATCTGGGCCTCGGAATTGGCAAGCTGGGTGCGCGCGGTGCGCACATCGAGCGCCGTCGACAGGCCGCGCTCGAACCGGCGCTCGGTCAGCTCAACGATGCGCAGGCGGGCATCATAGGTAGCGCGGGCGATGCGTTCCTGCTCGAGGGCGGAGTTGAGGTCGATCCAGGCGATCGCCGCCTGGCCGCCGAGCGACAGCCTCGCAGCGGCGAGATCCGCCTCCGACGCCGCAAAGTCGACCCGGGCGGCCTGATTGCCGGCCCGCACCCGTCCCCACAGGTCAAGCTCCCAGTTGATACCAAAATCCTGGCTGTAGCTGGGCTGAGCGAACCGGCCATCGACGACGACGCCGCCGCCAAGGGCAGTGGAACGGAAATTCGAGCTATAGGCATTGCTGAAGGTGTAATCCACCGACGGCAGCGACCGGCCATAGACGGCGCGGGCGGTCTCGCGGGCGGCGCGGACATTCGCCTCGGCAGACAGGATGTTCGGATTGGCAAGCAGCGCCTCCTCGACGAGGGCCTCCATGGCTTCGTCATCGAACTGTTCGAGCCAGTTGCCGGTATCGAGGGTTCCGGTCACCCCGGCCTGGACCCAGGCGTCCGGGATGTCCGGCAGATCTGCGGACACGTCAGCGGATGGGCCCGCGACCATGTTCTTGGCTGACGCGCACCCGGATGCCAGCAATAGCCCGGCCAGAATGATTGGCGTGTTCTTCACTATACCCGTTTCCCTTGCTTGACTGCCTCGTAGCGCGGGGCCTCCCCGAAAGTCAATGATA
>CAYSED010000045.1:14118-19891 GCA_964429935.1 uncultured Hyphomonadaceae bacterium | reverse complement strand
ATCCCACTGGCAGAGTGTTCCGCGATGATGAAGAGGAAGCCCTCGAGACGAAGCTCGCCCAGGCCAAGGCAAAATCCCGCGAAACGTCGGCCCGCACCGAAGCCGAGATCGCGAAGGAAGTGGCCGAGGCAACCCGCGATGTCGATGCCAAGATCGGCGAGAAACTCGAGGCGGCCGAGGCCCGCATCGCCGACCTTCGCCAGAAGGCCATGGCCAATGTGGAGAACGTCGCGACGGTCGCGACGAGCGCCATTCTCGCCAGGCTCGGCGGACCGGCAACCGAGGCAGCCGCGCGAAAGGCCGTTCGCGCTGCTCTCGGGAACAAGGTTTAGTCAAATGCTCAGCACACCCCTTCGCCTCGCCCTGCTGTCTGCCACGGCCGCACTGGCGGCCCCGGTCGCTTTGGCGGCCGAAGCCACCGGCCCGTTCGCCTGGCTCTCCCACCCGGCGACCAATGTCGCCTTCTTCGCCATGGCCGGGTTCCTGGCCATCGTCTGGTATGCCGGCGGGTTCAAGACCATCCTGTCCGGCCTCGATGCCCGTGCCGAAAAGATCCGCACCCAGCTCGACGAGGCCAAGGACCTGCGCGAAGCCGCCGTGAAGATGCTCGCCGAAGCCGAGCGCCGCCAGCGCCAGGCCGAGGAAGACGCCGAGGCCATCGTCAAGCAGGCCAAGGAAGAGGCCAAGGCCATGCGCGCCGAGGCCAAGGCCGCGCTCGCCCAGCGCCTCGCCCGCCGCGAAGCCATTGCCGAGGACCGCATCCGCCAGGCCGAAGCCGAAGCCACGGCAGCCGTGCGCCGGGCTGCGGCAGATGCCGCCACGCGCGCGGCCGCAGCCATCCTTGCCGAAGGCGACACATCGGCACAGTTCGACCGCGCCATCAGCGAAATCGAAACCAGCCTGAACTAGGACCCGTTCACGTTACCGCGCAGCCGCGGTCAGGCGACAAGCGCCGCCCCCGCGGCGTCGTCGGCGCAGGCCGACTGGCGCGAGCGGTTTAGAGCGGTTCCGCCTATGGCGGAAACGCGAAAGGCGACAAGCGTCGCCCGGCGCCCCTGCGCCGCCCCCGCGGAGCCGTCGGCACCTGCCGGCCGGCGTGAGCGAAAAAAAAGACGACCGATTCCGTCAAGGACCGAAACGGTCTAGAGAGGCGAACGCTTGTCGCGGTTCAGGATCAGCCGGATGAGCCAGTTCGGCGAGATGGCCTCGAGTTTCGGATAGCGCACGAGCAGCCACCCGACGAGCCTCTGCCCCCAGACCGCATTGCGCGCGAGCAGCGCCGCCCCGGCGATCCCGATGGGCAGGCCGACAGGCACGAACGGAGTCATGATGCCGATCGGCACCGACAGGATCACCATGACGAGGCCGAGGATCGCCAGCGCCTGACGGCTCACAGTCCTTGCGCCCGCCCGCATGCCTCCGAGCGGGGAGGATCGGGGCCGTTCGCCCGAAGGATGCGGCTTGAAAACCATGGGTCCTGTTTACTCGCGGCGGCAGGCAGGGCGCCAGTCCCGAACAGGGTTAAGAACCGCTCTCGGTCAAACTGTGTCAGGACCGCGTCTTTGAAGTGACACTCGCCGCCCCTTATTCTGCGGCGGCGAGCGCCTGCGGATCGGCCGGGGTCCATTTCAGGACCGGCCTGCGCGCCGCCAGCGTCTCGTCGAGCCGCCGGACCGGGGCCAGCACCGGCGCCTGCTTCAGGCTGAGATCGCCCGCCGCCGCGCGGTGCGCAATGGCTTCCAGCGCATCGCAGAACCGGTCGATCTCGGCTTTGGACTCTGTCTCTGTCGGCTCGATCAGCATCGCCCCGTGCACGACGAGCGGGAAATACATTGTCATCGGGTGATAGCCCTCGTCGATCAGCGCCTTGGCAATGTCGATCGTCTCGATGCCCTCGGCGACGAAGGCGTCCGAGAACAGCGCCTCGTGCATGCAATAGCCCTCGAACGCCGGTGTCATCACATGCTTGAGCCGCGCCTGGATATAATTGGCATTCAGCACGGCGTCTTCGGCGGCCTGTTTCAGTCCGTCCGCCCCGTGGCTCAGCATGTAGGTCAGCGCCCGCACGAACATGCCCATCTGGCCATGGAACGCGCAGAGGCGTCCGAAACTGTGCTCGGCTTCCCGCCGGTCCTCTTCGACGAGGTGATAGAAATCATCCTCGTCCTTGACGATGAACGGCACGGGCGCAAAGCGGGCAAGCGCTTCGGACAGCACGGTCGGCCCGGAGCCCGGCCCGCCGCCGCCATGCGGGGTGGAGAAGGTCTTGTGCAGGTTGATATGCATCGCGTCGATGCCGAGATCGCCCGGCCGGACACGGCCGACAATCGCGTTGAAATTCGCGCCGTCGCAATAGAAATAGCCGCCCGCCTTGTGGACGAGGTCGGCAATCTCGCGAATGTCGGTCTCGAACAGGCCGCACGTGTTCGGATTGGTCAGCATGATTCCGGCCACATCGTCCGCATGCGCCAGTTTCTCGCGCAGAGTGTCCATGTCGACACGCCCATTCGGACCCGCCTTGATCTCGTCGACGAGGAAGCCGCACTGGATCGCAGTTGCCGGGTTCGTTCCGTGTGCGGAGGCTGGCACCAGCACGCGCTTGCGAGTCTCGCCCTCGCCGCGTGCCTTCAGTGCGGCCCGGATGGCCAGCATGCCGCACAGCTCGCCATGCGCGCCCGCCTTCGGGCTCATCGCGACGGCCGGCATGCCGGTCAGCACTTTCAGCCAGTTGGCCACCTGGTCGATCAGTTCGAGCGCGCCCTGCACGGTGGCTTGAGGTTGCATCGGGTGAATGTCGGCAAAGCCCGGCAGGCGGGCCATTTTCTCGTTGAGCCGCGGATTGTGCTTCATCGTGCACGAGCCGAGCGGGAAGAAGCCGAGGTCAATCGCATAATTGCGCTGCGACAGGCGCACATAATGGCGCACGGTTTGCGGCTCGGACAGGCCGGGCAGCCCCGTCTGCACGCGCCGCTCGACCCCGCCAAGCCGCTTGCGCCGGCCCTTCGGCGCGGGCAGGTCGACCCCGGTTGTCGCCGAGGTTGCCATCTCGAAGATCAGGCCCTCATGCTGCAAAAGGCCGCGCGAGCCGGAGACGGCCTCCGGCGCGGCGGCCCCGGCCCCGCGCATCGGGCTCGTCGGGCGTCCGGTCTGGTTCATGGTCATGCGCTCGGCTCCATTTCCTGAATTGTCATCCCGGCCGGACGCCGGACTTGATCCGGCGGGAGAGCCGGGACCCAGCCCTGCTCTGCGCCACTGGCCGCTCTGGGTCCCGGATCAGCCTTTGGCTGTCCGGGATGACAGTTCACTATTTGCGTCGCCATCACACAATCTCCCTCAGAGCACCCGCAAACGCGGCAATATCGTCCGCCGTCGTACATTCCGTCGCCGCACAGATGATCACATCGTCCATGTGCCCGTCCGGCAACAGGCGCGAGGCACGCACGCCGCCCAGCACGCCGTTCTCCGACAGCATGGCGAGCACCGCTTCGGCATTCATCGGCGTGCGGAACGAAAACTCGTTGAAGAAGCGCGGCGTCAGGATCTCGACGCCCGGCACCGCTTCCAGCGCATCGGCAAGGTCGCACGCCGCCTCATGGTTCAGGAGCGCAAGCTGGGCCAGGCCCTTCTCGCCGAGCAGCGTCATGTGCGCCGTGAAGGCGAGCGCGCAGAGGCCGGAATTGGTGCAGATGTTCGAGGTCGCCTTGTCCCGCCGGATATGCTGCTCGCGGGTCGAGAGCGTCAGAACGAAGCCGCGCCTGCCGTCGGCATCCACCGTCTCCCCGCAGAGCCGGCCCGGCATCTGGCGGACAAGCTTCTCGCGCGCGGCGAACAGGCCGACATAAGGCCCGCCAAAGGTCAGCGGATTGCCGATCGACTGGCCCTCGCCGACCGCGATGTCCGCGCCCATTTCGCCCGGCGGCGTGACAAGGCCAAGGCTCACCGCCTCGGTGAACACCGAGACGAGCAGCGCGCCCTGCTCGTGCGCCGCGTCGGCAACCGGGCTCAGGTCCGTCACGGTGCCGAACAGGTTCGGGCTCTGGCCGATGACGCAGGCCGTCTCGCCGTCCACCGCTTCGGCAAGCGCCAGCTCGCCGTCAATCGCCGGGGGCAGGATCACAACGTCCAGACCCTGCGCCTCGCAGAGCGTCTTCGTCGCCGCCGCATAATGCGGGTGCAGGCCGCCGGAGAGGATGACCTTCTTCCGCCTGGTCACGCGGCAGGCCATGACGGCCGCTTCCGCGCAGGCCGTCGAGCCGTCATACATGGAGGCATTGGCGACATCCATCGCCGTCAGCGCCGCAACCTGCGTCTGGAACTCGAACAGGGTCTGCAGCGTGCCTTGCGCAATCTCCGGCTGGTAGGGCGTGTAGGTCGTCAGGAATTCGGAGCGCTGGATGATATGGTCGACCGTCGCCGGCACATGGTGCTTGTAGGCCCCGCAGCCGACAAAGAAGGGATGCGTCCCGGCCGTCTGGTTCTTTCCAGCAAGCGCCATCAGGTGCCGCTCGACGGCCAGTTCGCCCTGGTGCAGCGGCAGGCCGTGGATCGGCCCGGACAGGCGCGCATGGCGCGGCACGTCCTCATAGAACGCATCAACCGAGGGCGCCCCGATGACGCGCAGCATCGCAGCGCGGTCGTCAGGGGTCAAAGGCAGGTATCTCATTCCAGTCCCTTTCCTGTCATCCCGGCCGCAGCGAAGCGGAGAGCCGGGATGAGAATTCAAAGCCCCTAAAGCCCCTCGCAAAACGCAGCATAGGCGGCCGCATCCATCAGGCTGCCAAGCTCGCTCTGGTCGGCAAGCTCGATCTTGCAGAACCAGCCAGCCCCTTCCGGGTCTTCGTTCACGGTCTCCGGGGCGTCGGCGAGGACGTCATTTGCTTCGGTCACCCTGCCGCCGACCGGCGCATAGACATCCGAGGCTGCCTTGACGCTCTCAACCACGGCCATGTCGTCGCCCTTCGCGAAGGACTTTCCGGCCTCAGGCACCTCGACGAAGACAACGTCGCCAAGCTGCTCGGCAGCGTATTTCGTGATCCCGACCGTCCCGGTCCCGCCCGAAACGGCGACCCATTCATGGTCCTTGGTATAATAGGTGGTCATCATAAGGCTCCAGACTCTTTCCTCCACCGCAAGGCGGGGGAGGTGGCCCCGGCGCATGCCGGGGTCGGAGGGGGAAGCCTCCGCAATGAAAGGTTGCGAGGGCTTCCCCCCTCCGCCCTTCGGGCACCTCCCCCCGTAAACGGAGAGAGGAAAGAAATCGGCGCGCTCACCGCTTGTACCTCGCCGGCACGAACGGCAGGGCGCACACTTCAGCCGGATAGGCCTTGCCGCGAATCATAAGCTCGACCGGCGTCCCCGGCACGGCAAGGTCGGCGCGGACATAGCCCATGGCGACCGGCCTATCCACGCTCGGCCCGAAGCCGCCGGACGTGATTCGGCCGACAGGTGTCCCACCTGTCCCACCCCCTGTCCCACCGGGTGTCCCACCCGCGGTTGCCGCCAGGCGCCCGGAAAGGACTATTTCGACCCCTTCGCGCGCCGGTGCCCGGCCGAGCGGCCGGATGCCGACGCGCTTCTCGGCAGGCCCGGTCCGCAACTGTTCGAGAATTCTCTCCGCCCCGGGAAAATCTGCCCGCTCGCGGCGCGTCTTCTGGATCACCCATTGCAGATCCGCCTCGACCGGCGTGCGCGTCGCGTCCATGTCATGGCCATAGAGGCAAAGCCCCGCTTCGAGGCGCAGCGAGTCCCGCGCACCAAGGCCGATGGGTTTCAC
>CAYSED010000045.1:10056-14108 GCA_964429935.1 uncultured Hyphomonadaceae bacterium | reverse complement strand
ACCAGCACCTCGAACCCGTCCTCGCCGGTATAGCCGCAGCGCGAGACGACGCACAGCCCGTCGCCAAGCATCATCGGCCGCCCCTGCATGAAGGACAGGGCCTCGCAGCCCGGAAAATGCGCCGACAGGACGCTGGCCGCCTCCGGTCCCTGCAGGGCGAAGAGGATGCGGTCATCGGCGCGCATCAGCGTCGCGGCAGACCCCAGACTTGAACTGAAGATGCTCCAGTCCTGGTGTTTCACCGCGCCGTTGACCACAATATAGAGCATCCCCTGCCGGTCTTCGGCAAAGGGCCGCGTGATGATCAGGTCATCGAGAATGCCGCCCTCCTCGTTCAAGAGGACGGTAAGCCTCGCCTGGCCGGGCTTCAGCCCCCGGATGTCGGAGGGCACGAGGGTCTCGATCAGGGCCGCAATCTCGTCATGCGCCGCCGGGTCGCTGCTGTGGCCGCCGGCCAGTGTCAGGAAACACGGGCCCATGTGCGACACATCGAACAGCCCGGCTTTCTCGCGCACCCACAGGTGCTCGGCTTTCACGCCCTCGAACTGGACCGGCATTTCATAACCGGCAAACGGCACCATCTTGCCGCCATGCGCGACATGCAGGTCGTAAAGCGCGGTGCGCTTCAGCGTCTCGATGGGCGTATCGCTCATTCGCCGGACTCCGCAGGGGCCGCACCCGTTGCCGGGTCAGTCGGCCGCCCCCGCTGTCTCTTGTGCCTGAGAGATTCCGCCGAGCCCCCGGCTTCCCGGCAATGGCGCAGCTTGCTCCGTCGGCGAGGCGTTGGTGATAAACCCGCCTCTTTCCAGCTTTTTGACCCCTCCCCGGTCCTTTTGCCTGAGCGTTTCCGGGGCGGTTGCGCCTTCGGCGGCGAGGACCGGCCTCGCTCTCTCCCGGGGAAGGAATGACTATCATCCACCTAGTTCGGATTCCCGCCTGCGGCAAGGCGGATAAGCGGCTGCCTGCCCTACATCCGCTCGGGTGCCTCTATCCCGAGCAGGGCGAGGCCGGTCCCGAGCTGGTTTGCCACGGCTTCGCAGAGGCCAAGACGCGAGGCGCGCGTGCCCGGGTCCGGCTCGCTGGCTATCGGATGAGCGCCATAGAAGGCCGCAAAGGCCTGCGCGAGGCCATAGACATGCTCGCAGATGAAGTGCGGCATCCGCTTTCGGCGGGCCTGCAGGAGGACCGCGCCGAACCCGTCCATGGCCAGAACAAGCGCCCGCTCCCGGTCGCTGTCCACCCGTATCGTGCCCGCCGCATGGCCTTCGGCTTTTGCCTTGCGCAACAGGGACTTGATCCGGACTGACTGGTACAGAAGGTAAGGCCCGGTCTTGCCCTCGAAGCTCGTGAACTGGTCGAGATTGAAGACATAATTCGTCGTCCGGGCGTTCTGCAGGTCGGCAAAGCGCAGCGCCGCGCGCGCGACAAGCTCGGCAATCCGGTCCTTCTCGGCCTCCGACAGGTCGGCCGAGACGCGCCCGCCCTCGGCAATCTTGGTCTGCACCGCATCGAGCGCCATGCCCGTCAGGTCGCCGAGCTTCAGCGTTCCGCCGTCCCGGGTCTTGAACGGCTTGCCGTCCGGCCCGTTCACGGTGCCGAACCCGACATGTTCGAGCCGGTCCTCGGCCATGTATCCGGCAATCTCCGAAGCCCTGAAAACCTGTTCAAAATGAAGGGCTTGACGCTGATCGACGACATAGACCATGCGGTCCGGACGATAGGTTTCCACCCGGTCTAGCACCGTCGCGAGATCGGAGGTGTGGTAGGAACTTGCCCCCCGCGAATTGACCAGCATCAGCGGCGGCATTTCCTTTTTGTCGTCCTCGCGGGCAACCGGAATGATCCACGCGCCATCATCCTCCACGGCGATCCCGCGCGCCTTCAGGTCTGACACCATGGCAGGAATGAGCGGCTCGGCATCCTTCTCGCCCTTCCACAGGTCGAACGAAACGCCGAGAAAGCCATAATCGACCTTCAGCTCCTCGATGGACACGGCGACGAAATGGTCAAGCAGCGCCCGGTATCCAGCCCGTCCGGCCTGAAGTTCGGCGACCGCCGCCTGGCTGCGCGCATTGCGTTCGGGGTCCGCCTTGGCCTTGGCCGAGGCCTGAGGATAAAGGCGGGCGAGATCCTCGATGGTCACAGGCGATTCGGCGGGATAAGCCCCCGTGTGAAGCCGGTCGAAATAAGGCAGGTCCGGCTGTTCGTCGGCGAGCTCCGTGATGAGGTGGCCCATCTGCAGGCCCCAGTCGCCGAGGTGGACATCCGAGACGACCGTATCGCCGAGGAACCGGAACAGCCGCTGCAGCGTGTCGCCGATCACCGCCGTGCGCAAGTGCCCGACATGCATGGGCTTGGCGACATTGGCCCCGCCAAAATCGAGGATGACGCGTTCGGGATGGGGGGCCGGCTCGGCCCCGGCCAGCGGGCTCTGCCGCACCGCCTCGGCGCGCGCCGCCAGCGACGTTTCTGAGACCGTGATGTTCAGAAAGCCCGGTCCGGCAATCTCGACGACGGCAATAGCCGGATGCCCCTCGACAAGGCGGACAATTTCGGCGGCTATGTCGCGAGGATTCCTGCCAGCCGACTTGGCTGCGGCGAGCGCGCCATTGCACTGGAAATCGGCTTTGTCGGATGCCCGGACCTCGCCGAAGGCCGGGTCGAGCCCGAGGGCCTTGAAAGCAGCCTCGCAAGCTGCGCCGAGCGTGTCGGCCAGGGCATCCATGCAGATCTCCGGATCCTGAGAGGCTTCAAGGCTTCGCTTAGCCGCTAATTGCCGTCGGCATCAAGGCGGAAGCGCTTGCCGTCCTTGTTGAACTGCAACTGCTTGTCCGTCAGGACAAAGCCGACAAGGACCTCGAAGTTTGCGCCGGAGATCGTCTCGTCAACCCGCGGGATGATGATCCGCCCGACAAGCTCGCTCGCACCGGCGACCGGCTGGTTGCGGAACTCTGCCCGGACGGTGAAATCCTGCCGGTCAAGCACGCGCGAATTACGCCGCGTCACCGCAACGAAATAGCCGTAGTCATGACTGTTCTGTGCCGCCTTCGGACCCTTGCCGAAGGCAAAATCAATCTCGACCTCGGCCAGCAGGGGCTGGTCGTCGATATAGCGGCAGAACAGCCGCACGCCCGTGATTTCGCCGGTATAGGCGATGTTTCGGTAGGATTCGGTCTCGCCGTCGAACTCGATGATCCGCGCCGCCTCATAGACCGCGCCAACCGTCGGGCATGGTCCGGCATTCGGCCGGTCGTCCAGAGCGCGGCCTATCCTGCCGGACGAGCAGGCCGCCAGCGCAAGGATGGCAAGCGCGCCAGCGAGGCGGTTTGGAATGCCCATCGGCACGTTCCTTCCTGTCCGGTACGGGACTTGGCCTTTGTGGCAGGCCGTCCCATCTGCTAGCCATTGGTTTATCGATGCCCCGGACAGCGCGCAACGCTGCAATCGCAGGAGTAACACAAGAGAGTGGCAGACCAGGCTCCCCCGCTCCGTATCCTACTCGCGGCGCCGCGCGGCTTCTGCGCCGGCGTGGACCGGGCGATCCAGATCGTCGAGGAAGCCCTCGTCAAATGGGGTCCACCGGTCTACGTGCGCCACGAGATCGTGCACAATGCCCACGTCGTAGAGCGCCTCAAGGCCCTCGGAGCCGTCTTCGTCGAAGAACTTGACGAGTGTCCGCCGGACCGCCCGGTCGTCTTCTCGGCACATGGCGTGCCGAAATCCGTTCCTGCCGAAGCCGAGCGGCGCAACATGATCTATCTCGATGCGACCTGCCCGCTCGTCTCCAAGGTCCACGTCCAGGCCGAGAAGCATTTCAGCCGCGGCGAGGAGATCGTCCTCATCGGCCATGCCGGACACCCGGAAGTCATTGGCACCATGGGCCAGGTGCCCGACGGGACGATGACGCTCATCGAAACGGTCGAGGACGCCCGCGCCTTCACGCCGCGCGACCCGGCCAATCTGGCCTTCGTCACCCAGACGACGCTCTCAGTAGATGACACGGCCGAAATCGTCGATGTGCTGAAAACGCGCTTTCCCGGCATTTCCGCCCC
>CAYSED010000045.1:6489-10046 GCA_964429935.1 uncultured Hyphomonadaceae bacterium | reverse complement strand
AGGAAGACATCTGCTACGCGACGACGAACCGCCAGGAAGCCGTCAAGGCCATGGCCACAGGGGCAGATCTTTTCCTCGTGATCGGCGCGGAAACCTCGTCCAATTCCAAGCGCCTCGTCGAGGTCGCCCTACGCGCAGGAGCGGTCTCATCGAAGCTGGTGGCGAGCGCCAGCGACATTGACTGGACCTGGTTCGACGGCGTGAAGACGCTCGGGCTCACCGCCGGGGCGAGCGCGCCGGAAGACCTTGTCGAGGGCGTCATCGAGGCCTGCCGTTCGCGCTTCGAGGTGACGCTGGAAGAGGTCCGCGTTACCCGCGAGGACGTGGTCTTCAAGCTGCCGCGCATCCTCAGCGAAGCCTGAGCCGCTTTCCTTTCGCGTCCGGCTTGCTATGCACGCGGGTCAAGCAAACCCGCATTGAGAGCCAGGCAAGCAACGGACGCCCATGATCGAACGATATTCCCGGCCCGGCATGGTGGCCATCTGGTCCCCGGAAACGAAATTCGGCATCTGGCTCGAGATCGAGACCCTCGCCGCCGAAGCCATGGAAAACCTTGGCCAAATACCGGCAGGCGTCACCGCGGCGGTCCGGTCGCGTGCCGCCTTCGATGTCGCCCGGATCGACGAGATCGAGCGCGAGGTGAAGCATGATGTCATCGCCTTCCTGACGAATGTCGCCGAACATGTCGGCGAGGAAGCCCGTTATCTCCACAAGGGCCTGACCTCCTCGGATGTCCTCGACACCTGCCTCTCGGTCCAGCTCTGCCGGGCGAGCGATCTCCTGCTCGCCGGGATCGACCGGCTTCTCGCCGCCCTGAAATCCCGCGCTTTCGAGCACAGGCTGACCCCGACGATCGGCCGCAGCCACGGCATTCATGCCGAACCGGTGACGTTCGGCCTGAAGCTTGCCGGCCATTATGCCGAGTTCACGCGTGCCCGGATGCGGCTGCTCGCCGCAAGGAAAGAGATCGCGACCTGCGCCCTGTCCGGGGCGGTCGGCACCTTTGCCAATATCGATCCCCGTATCGAGGCGCATGTCGCTGCTGAACTTGGCCTCGTGCCGGAACCTGTTTCGACACAGGTCATCCCGCGGGACCGCCATGCCATGTATTTTGCGACCCTCGGCGTCATCGCCTCATCCATCGAGCGTCTCGCGACCGAAATCCGCCACCTTCAGAGAACCGAAGTCCTCGAAGCCGAAGAGTATTTCTCGCCCGGCCAGAAAGGCTCGTCAGCCATGCCGCACAAGCGCAATCCGGTCCTCACCGAAAACCTGACCGGGCTCGCGCGGCTGGTCCGCTCGACGGTCATGCCGGCCATGGAAAATGTCGCGCTCTGGCACGAACGGGACATCTCCCATTCCTCGGTCGAACGCGGCATCGCGCCGGACGCGACGATCCACCTCGATTTCGCCCTGCACCGCCTCGCCGGGGTGATCGAGCAGCTTCTCGTCTATCCGGACCGCATGCAGGAAAACATGGACCGGCTCGGCGGCCTGCACAATTCGCAGCGCGTTCTGCTCGCGCTTGTCGAGCGCGAAGTGTCCCGCGAGGACGCCTATCGCCTCGTCCAGCGCAATGCGATGCGGACCTGGGCGGGCGAAGGCGCGTTTCTCGATTTCCTGAAGGCCGACACGGATGTCACGGCGAGGCTCTCAGCCAGCGAGCTCGAAGCCCTGTTCGACATGGACTATCACCTCGCCCGGATCGACACGATCTTCGCCCGCGTCTTCGGGGCGGACGCTTGAAGCAACTGGCAGCTCTTGTTGTCCTGGTCTTCGCCGCCCTGCCGGTTCAGGCCGAACCGGTCATCAAGGTCATCAGCTTCACTGCCGAATGGTGCGCCAGTTGCCGCGTGCTGAACCCGGCCATCGAGAATGCGATCAGCACTTTCGGCGCGGGCGAGATCGGCAAGGTCGACCTCGATTATACGAACGCCCATGGCCGGGCAAACGAGGCTGCCCGAACAGCCGCCATCGCGGCGGCCGCCGATAGAGCGATCAGCCACAAGGCCGGCTACCTGATAGAGCTTTTTGGCTCGCGCACCGGGCTCGGCGTCCTGGTCGCGTCAGATACTGGCGAAATGCTGGACTGCCTGGATGCGTCCTTGAGCGAACAGGCCATCCGGGGGCGATTGCGGGAAGCCCTGATCCTGACAAGGACAAGGCAAGCGGGCGTCCGAAGGCCCGAGGGCGCTCCCTGCCCCGCAGCCTAGCTAGGCGGTTCCGGAGACGGACCCCGCGGCCCAGCCGCGGGGAGTCGCCAATCTTGGGCCGTATATTTTATTTCGGCATCTTCCCGCGGCTCGACCGCGGGACCCATCACCCGCGCGTCCAAACTCACGAAAAGGTCCAGGATACGCCTTGGCAGCCATTCCGGCATGACAAACCGTCAGCCAGCTTCCTTCATCACCTGCTCCCGTGCCACCGGCAGCAACTCAGCCATGTGGTCGCGGATGCGCGCGTCGGTCCGGTCGACTCCCTTGGCATCAAAATCCTTTCGGATCTTGCGGAAGACATCCTCGTCACCCGGCTCCTCGAGGTCGGCCATGACGACGGTCTTGGCATAGGCGTCGGCGTCCGGTCCGGACAGGCCGAGAAGGTCTGCCGCCCAGAGTCCAAGCAGCTTGTTGCGCCGCGCCATGACCTTGAACTGGAGCGTGGCATCCATGGCGAACCGGGACTCTTCACCCTTCCGGCGGTCATCGAATTGGGACATCTGCCTGCTCCTGCTTGTGGCGCTGGGCGGATATAGGGCGCGATGTGCCGGATTATCAATATGCCGGTTCCTGATTCTCCTATGCGGAATCAGTGTTTGTCGGCAGGGTCAGGGCGCTATAGGGTCCGGCAAGGTTGCAATCAGGCATAGCTGCAGACCCGTCTCAACAGGAGGAAGCCCGGATGTCCCGTCGCAGGATGATATATGAGGGCAAGGCCAAGATTCTCTACGAAGGACCCGAACCCGGAACCCTGATCCAGTATTTCAAGGATGACGCCACCGCCTTCAACGCGCAGAAAAATGCTGTGCTCGACGGCAAGGGCGTGCTCAACAACCGCATCTCCGAGTTCATGATGACCCGGCTCGGCGCGGTCGGCATCCCGACCCACTTCATTCGCCGCCTGAACATGCGCGAACAGCTCATCAAGAAGGTGGAGATCATCCCGCTGGAGGTGATCGTACGCAATTATGCGGCCGGTACGCTTTCCAAACGCCTCGGGCTCGTCGAAGGCGAAGCTCTGCCGCGGCCGATAGTGGAGTTCTGTTACAAGCGCGACGATCTCGGCGATCCGCTCGTGTCGGAAGAGCATATCGGCGCCTTCGGCTGGGCCTCCCCGCCCGAGCTGGATGACATGGTCGCCCTGTCGCTTCGGATCAATGACTACATGAGCGGACTGTTTGCCGGGGTCGGCATCCGCCTCGTCGATTTCAAGATCGAGTTCGGCCGCCTGTTTGAGGGCGACATGGTCCGGACCATTCTTGCTGACGAGATCAGCCCGGACAGTTGCCGCCTCTGGGACTACGAGACGAACGAGAAGATGGACAAGGACCGCTTCCGCCG
>CAYSED010000045.1:6103-6479 GCA_964429935.1 uncultured Hyphomonadaceae bacterium | reverse complement strand
GGCGGCGTGACGGAAGCCTATGCCGAGGTCGCGCGCCGCCTGGGCATCATCAAGGACTCCGGTGACGGTGCCGACATTGTCGATTTCAAGAGCGCAGCGACCTAGGCAACCCATGCAGGGCGGGAAGGAGGCGTAAAGCGGTTCGATCGGGCCCCTGCAGCCCGGCGTTCACGGCGGCACCGGAATCGGTTAGGTCAACAAGAACAAAAGTCCGAGCGAGCAGATCATGAAAGCCATCGTCCACATAGGACTGAAGCCCGGCGTCCTCGACCCGCAAGGCAAGGCCGTTGCCGACACGCTTGGCCGCATGGGCTATGCCGAGGTCGCCGCAGCGCGCATCGGCAAGGTCATAGAGATGGATTTATCAGGCCCCATT
>CAYSED010000045.1:0-6093 GCA_964429935.1 uncultured Hyphomonadaceae bacterium | reverse complement strand
ATTGACCGCGAAACCGCGGAGGCACGTGTCCGCGAAATGTGCGAAAAGCTCCTCGCGAACACGGTGATCGAAAGCTACAGACTTGAAGTGAGGCCCGATTAGCGCTCGTCGGTGATCTCGTCCTCAACGGCCTCGGATGTTTTCTGAAGGCCCTTGCCGGCGGATTCGAGATCCTGTCCGACGCCATAGAACGTGTTGCACCCGGCCAGGGAGCCGAGCACGGCGATGGCGATCAGCGTCGCGATAAGCTTATTCATTCGGTTTCCTGCTCGTGAATTTACTTGTTGTCGTTTGACGGCTTGTTGATCTGGTCCTGAACGCCCTTGCCGGCGGACGTGATGTCCTTGCCGACGCCCTGCACCGTGTTGCATGCGGCAAAAGCCGCAACGGCGGCCACGAGGAGGACCGCTTTGGAAAGTGTTTTCATGGTGACTACTCCTTTGCTCTGTCGGCGCGCTGCGCCTGAACACTGTTGGGAAACACGTACTGTGGTTTCGCCCCTGTTTATCATCGCTGCCGCAGAGAGGAAGCCATAAACCTCCGTCCCGCGCCAGGGCCCGGCTTCCGCAGGCCTCTGCATTGTCAGCATCCTATTCGACATAATCGTGGCGAAACTGCGAAAGGCAAGTCACGGGCACGCGAGAAAAAAAGAGGCCCCGGCGCGGTTTCCTGGAGAAACGTTGCCGGGGCCGACTGGTGTCCCCAGAGAGCCTCCGTGTGGTCAATTCCCTACCCAGCTCTCACATATGGATTAGCAGCCGGGCCAGTCTGGTGTCTTGACCCTGGCGGTCAAAATGAGTGACAGAATCGGACAGTCAGGCGGGCGACTGTGACCGGCCGCTAGTCTTCTGGTAGAATATTTCCGGTTCGCGTGATTGTCGTCATCATTGTATGCAATATTGATTCCCTTGATGCAGCCCGGTCCGGGTGACCGGCGTGCAATCTCTGATATGCAGCCTTGTGCGACGCGCCGCTTGACGAAGGCGGACCTGAAGATGAATAGATCGTCAGGAATGGGTGGAACGATACTGAGGGAGATCGGACATGGCCCATCGCGGTTTCGCCGAAGCATCGGGCGCGGGTGATCCCCTTGGCGAGCGGACAGTCTCCTCCGCCTATCTGCGCAGCGCCTATTCGGCCTGCGTTTCCAACGGCTGCCCTGCAGGTCCGCTGAACGACCTGATCGACGGAGCGCCCCACTCGCTCGACAATCCCTCGGCCCGGTTTCCCTGCCAGGTACTGAATGACTGCCTCTTTCTTGCCGAGGAACTGACCGGCCAGATCGGCATGGGCATCCTTTTCGGCCAGAATATTCGCCCGTCCTCGCTGATGGACATCGGCTATGCGCTCCTGTCCTGCGACACGCTAGCCGACATGATCGCCTTCAACGGCAAGTACCAGCGGCTGACCCAGCAGCTCGCGCGGGGCTATCTCGAACCGAAGGGTCGCAAGACCCACCTCGTCTGGGAACCTTATGACACCGATCCGCAAACACAGAGGCCGTCCACGGAGGGCACGATGGCCGGCTATGCCGGTTTCGGGAGGTGGGTTACCTGGGACCCGGAGATCCAGATCGAGGAAATGCACTTCCGTCACGCGGAACCGTCCGACATCAGCCTCTACCGAAAACACTTCCCCTGGAAGCTCGTGTTCGGTGCCGAACAGAACATGCTGGTTGCGCCGACGGACCTCTTCCTGCGCCCCCTGCCCCAGGCCAATCCGGGGCTTGTCGCGATCCTTGCCGAGCGGCTCGACAGGGCGCTGGCCGCCCTGGACGAGCCGCTGACGATCCGCCGCGAGACCTTTCTCTGTGTCCAGTCGATGCTGCGGGACGGCGCACCCTCGATCGTCCAGGTCGCCAAGACGCTCGGCATGACGGAGCGCACGCTACGCAGGCGGCTCGATGCCGAGAACACGAGTTTCCGGGCGGTTCTGGAAGAAGCCCGGCGGGACGCCTGCGAACTTTACCTGAAAGAGGGCAAGCGCGGGGCCGCCGACATCGCGCTCCTGCTCGGCTACAGCGAACAGAGCGCCTACAGCCGGGCCTTCAAGTCATGGTATGGCGTGCCGCCCTCGCAGCACAGGATGTCCTGAACACCGGCGCGCGGGCGAGTGCCCCCTCCACAGGCGGCCGACTCGCTGTTAAAAAGGCACTATGAAAACTGCCGTAATCGTCTTTCCCGGATCGAACTGCGACCGGGATGCCCGGACTGCCCTCGCGGCGGTCACAGGGACAGAGCCGGCAATGGTCTGGCACAAGGACGGCGAGATCCCGGCAGAAACCGACCTCGTGATGGTTCCCGGCGGCTTTTCCTATGGCGACTACCTGCGCTGCGGGGCAATGGCGGCCAATTCCCCGGTGATCCGGCAACTGCACGACCATGTGTCTCGGGGCGGCTACGTGCTCGGCGTCTGCAACGGCTTCCAGATCCTGACCGAAACTGGCCTGCTGCCCGGCGCGCTCCTGCGCAATGCCTCCCTGCATTTCATTTGCAGGCCGCAGGACCTGACCGTGGAGAGCGCCAACAGCGCGTTCACGTCGGCCTATGCCGGTACTGATGCCATATCGCTCCCGATCGCCCATCATGATGGCAATTTCTTTGCCGATGATGAGACGCTTGACCGGCTCGAGGGCGAGGGCCGCGTCGTCTTCCGCTATAGTGGCAATCCCAACGGCTCGGCCCGCAACATCGCCGGCATTCAGTCGGAAAACGGGCGCGTGCTCGGCATGATGCCGCATCCGGAAAGGGCCATCGGCGGCCATGAGGGCGGCACCGACGGCCGCGGCATCTTCGAGAGCCTCATCGGCGCAGCCTGAAACGTCGCTTGCACGAAGCTGGCATTATTGTTATTCGATAATTTCAGTTCGGCGGGGGATGCTTGCCATGAATTATGTCGAGGAAAGCCGGGCGGCCGGGCGGCATGTCTTCCCGGACCTTGCGCGAGCCTTCGCCCTGTTCGGGATAGCGGTCGTCAATGTCGGCATAATCGCTTATCCGATGATGCTCAGCTATCTTGATGGCGGCCTGCGCACCGATGCCGACCATGCCGCGCATTTCGGGGTCGCGGCTTTCTTCATGCTGAAATCCTACACGCTGTTTTCCTTCATGTTCGGGGTCGGCTTTGCCTACCAGATGCAGGCTGCCGAGCGGCGCGGCATCGGCTTTTCGGGGCGCTATTGGCGGCGCATCCTCGGCTTGCTGGCGTTCGGCCTGATCAATGTCGCATTCCTGTTCCAGGGCGATATCCTGGTCATGTATGCGTTCCTCGGGTCGATCCTGTTCCTGTTCCGCAAGTCTTCGGCCGCATCGCTCGTTCGCTGGGGGATCGGGGTCTATGCCGCGCAGGTCCTTGTCGTGGCGTTCCTCGCCTTCAGCGTGATCATGGGCGTGCAATATGCCCCTGACGACATGGCCGAACAGACCGCCGAAATGGTCGAGCAGGCCGCCGTCTCGCGCCAGGTCTTCGAGACCGGATCGTTCGGCGCGACGGTTGCCCGGCGGTTCACCGAGTGGAGCTCGGTCATCA
Organism: uncultured Hyphomonadaceae bacterium; assembly: GCA_964429935.1. GTDB lineage: Bacteria > Pseudomonadota > Alphaproteobacteria > Caulobacterales > Hyphomonadaceae > CALLCD01. Next base: position 2,565 of record CAYSED010000045.1, on the reverse strand, counting down.
CGTTCGGCATGTCCATGCAAGGGATCGGCGCGCTCGCCTTCTTCCTTTTCGGCTTCGCGGCGGTCCGCCATGGCACGATTGCCAATCCGGCCGCGCCGATCTGGAAACGTTTCCGCTGGCAGGCCTTGCCGGTCGGCCTCGTCATCTCGGCGACCGGGGCCTGGTATATGACCCACGGCACCGGCATGATGGACCCTTCCATGATGATCGGCATGCTGCTCATCACGATTGGCAGCCCGTTCTCGACGGCCGGTTATCTCGGCCTTATCGCCAAATGGTCCGAAGGCGGCATTGGCCCGGTCAAGGCCTTCCTCGCCCGCGGGGGGACTGCCTCGCTGACGGCGTATCTGTTGCAAGGACTGCTCCTCTCCCTGATCTTCAACGGCTACGGCCTTGGCCTCTTCGGCGAACTGGGAGCGGCGGCCTGCATCGCGATTGCCGCCGGGGTTGCCCTGTTTACGATTGCTTTTGCGAGCATCTGGCGGCTCGCCTTCCAGCGTGGCCCGGCCGAAATCATCCTGCGCAACTGGACCTATCTGGGCGCAAGATAAACCAGGCACCTCTGGCGGCGGACAAGCCTCTCCGGTAGAGATCTGCCATGACCCGTCACGCCGACCTGATCGCGCGCCTGCCTAAGGCCGAACTGCACCTGCACTTAGAAGGCTCCTTTGAGCCGGAACTGATGATGGCCATCGCTGAGCGCAACCGGATCAACCTGCCCTGGAAGACGCTGGACGAGGCGAAGGCGGCCTATGCGTTCGACAATCTCCAGGAGTTTCTCGACCTCTATTATCAGGGCATGAATGTCCTGCGCACCGAGCAGGACTTCCACGACCTGACCTCGGCCTATCTCGCCCGTGTCGCCAGGGACAATGTCCGCCATGTCGAGATGTTCTTCGACCCGCAGGCCCACACGGCGCGCGATGTTGCTTTTGAAACCGTGGTCGAGGGCATCCTCGCAGCCTTGAAGGATGGCGAGACGACGCACGGCATCTCCTCGAAGCTCATCATGAGTTTCCTCCGTCACCTCTCCGAGGAGGACGGCTTTGCCCTGCTGGACCAGAGCGAGCCCTGGCACGAGCACTTTGTCGGCGTCGGGCTCGATTCCTCGGAAATCGGCCATCCGCCGTCCAAGTTCGCCCGCCTGTTCGCGCGCTGCCGCGAGATCGGTTTCAAGCTCTGCCTCCATGCCGGCGAAGAAGGCCCGCCATCCTATGTTCGCGAGGCGCTCGTCGATATCGGTGCCGACCGGATCGACCATGGCAACCGGGCAATGGAAGACGAGGCGCTGATAGACCGGCTGCGCGCTTCTCAAGTGGGGCTGACGAGCTGTCCCTTATCGAACCTCTCGCTCTGCGTGATTGACGATGTGAGCCAGAGCCCGGTCAAGCGCATGCTGGATGCCGGGCTGCTCGTCACGGTCAACTCGGACGATCCGGCCTATTTTGGCGGCTATGTGAATGCGAACTTCGAAGCGGTGGCCGACCGGCTCGAGCTGTCGGAAGCCGAGATCGTCAGGCTGGCAAGGAACAGTTTCGAGGCGAGCTTCCTGACGGGCGGCGAGAAGCAGGCGCATTTGGAGGCGATCGAGGCTGCGGCGGGCTAAGCAACTTCCTCTGTCGCGGCCGGCATTTTTGCCATCACGAGGATGAGCCCGACGACCGACGGGTCATTATCATGCACATCTTCAAGCCGTGACGGAACGGGAATGGGTTCGCCGTCGAAGAACAGGCTGGAGAGATGCAGCGAGAGTGCTTCCTGCGCCATCCACAACAATTCTTCCTGGTCCTTGCCCGCCGAATAGCAGCCGGGCAAATCCGGAAAATGAATTCCGTAATCGGACCCCGGATCCTTGTTGACGATGCCGGGAAAAACAAAAGTCTTGTAAGCCATGAGCTTACTTTAGCTTCAAACCGGCCTGCTTCTCAATCTGCTTGAGCGTTCCGAGCGGAATATCGCGTTTGGGATAAGGAACCGTGACCTTTCCCGGCTTTAGGGGATGCTTGAATTGCTTGTGGCTCGTCGCCTTGTGCGATGTTTCGACCCAGCCGTCTGCTTTCAGGGCTTTGATAACTTCGCGGCTATTCATGGCGGTCTCCAAGCTGTGTGACCGTATCCTAGGGGACCAAAGCTGCAACTCCGATGTCTAACGCCCATTCCGCTTCATGAACGGTCAAGGCAATGGATGGCGAACTGATCTGGTGAAAACCGGTCGAAGCCGCTAAAGCGCGTTCATGACAGAAGATGCCGCGATTCTTGCCCATCTCACCGCACTTCAGGACGAAGCTGACGGCCGCGAACATGGGCTCAACCCGCAAGAGTGGGACCGGCTTGTCTCGCGCCTTGGCCGGAAGCCGAACCTTGTCGAGCTTGGCATCTATTCTGTCATGTGGTCGGAACATTGTTCCTACAAGTCATCGCGCCGCCATCTGGCGAAGTTCCCGACCAAGAACAAGCATGTGATCCAGGGGCCTGGCGAGAATGCCGGGGTCATCGATATCGGTGACGGGCAGGCGGCGATCTTCAAGATGGAGAGCCACAACCACCCGTCCTATATCGAGCCCT
>CAYSED010000044.1:0-20184 GCA_964429935.1 uncultured Hyphomonadaceae bacterium | reverse complement strand
CTTCGCCTTCCTGCGGTTTTTCCTTGGCGGTATCGGGGATGATGATCCCGCCGGCGGTCTTCTCGGTCTCGGCGACGCGGCGAACGAGCACGCGGTCATGGAGCGGACGAAATTTCATCTTGCAAACCTTTTGTCTGACTGGTTTTCAATCGCGCCGGAGGTCGGGATGCGCATGTGTTAGCACTCTTCCCCTGCGGCTGCCAAAGCACATAGGGAGGTACGGCCGAAAGGTCAACAGGCTTGGCGGCCCGGAAGGGGCGAACGGTCTCGCCGTCGGCCGGAACGGCGACAATATTGCGTGTCTGGAGAAGCCATGAGAGTCTTCGCCTGAAAGGCCGGGAGAACGGCCTTTGGCAAGCGGGGCGCTGACCATGGCGGACGAACTGGAGGTGATCGGGCTCGCAGCGGCTGGCAGCGTTGCCCGGGACATTGATGGCGACGGCTATCTCGACGGGCCTTGTCCGAACTGCGCAACGCTTCTCTCGGGCGAATACTGCTCCCATTGCGGCCAGAGCGCGCGGGACATGCACAAGCCCTTCATCACGCTTGTGTCGGGGGCGCTCGGGGACGTGTTTGCCTTTGACGGACGCATCGCGAAGACGCTTCCCAGCCTCATGTTCCGGCCGGGCCATGTCACGCGGTCTTACCTCGAAGGCAGGCGCGCCCGCTATGTGCCGCCGTTCCGGTTCTTCCTGATCGCGTCGGTTCTCTTTTTCCTCGTCCTGTTTGGTCTCGTCGAGGACCAAGACTGGCTGGACGGGGAGGATTTCACCGTCGCCTCAGGCCGTCCGGCCATCGAGGCGATGACCGTCGGAGGCGAACGGCTCGGCGATCTTCCAGGCTTCGGGCAGGTGTTCGACGAGGCTGGGCAGTTCGATCCCGCCGGGGCGGAAGCCTTCATCGACGGCCTGCCGGAGCAGGAGGGATTCCGGACGAGCGAGGATCGCGCGGAGGTGCTGAGAATGCTGGAGGGGGTGAACGACCTGTCGGTCAACCGGAAGGAACTCTTTGCCTCCGTGCAGACATGGACGCCCCGGCTCAGCTTCCTGATGGTGCCGTTCTATGTCGTGATGCTCGCCTTCATGCATGTCTGGATGCGGCGGGTCTATGTGTATGACCATGTCGTCGTTGCCCTGCATTTCCAGTCCTTCCTCTATTTTGGCGCGACGGCGATGATCCTTGCCAGCTTTGTGCTGCCTCCGTGGATCTGGTGGATCTTCGGCATCGGCGTGCCGGTCTATCTCTACAGGCTCCTGCGCAGGAGCTATTCGACGAGCCGCATCCTGACCTTTGTCCGCACCGTCCTGATGCTCCTCTTCAGCTCGATTGCCCTCGTACTGCTCGTCACGGCGATTTCGCTTGTCGGGGCCAACGAGGCCGGCCTGTTCAGTTGGGAAGAGCTGATGTCGGACGGCACGTCCGGTCCGGTGCAATTCGATTTCTCCGAAGACTGAGCGGACCGGATCATGTGCCCGGCCGGGCCAGTTCGCTTTCGGGCCGGATCGCCTTCCACGCGAGGACCTTGGCCGCTAGCTTGCCGTCGGCATTGCGCCACTCGGCTTCGACATAGCCGGTCGTCCGCGAGCGGTTGACGACGTCTGCCGTGATGGTCACGTCGCCATGGCCAACGGGACGGAACAGCTTCACCTGAAGGTCCTGGGTCGTGAAATTCTCGCCGGATTTCAGCGCCGAGAACATGCAGATCGACACGATATGGTCCGACAGGCCAGCCACCCAGCCGCCGAACGCGCGGCCGGGAGCAATGTCCCGTTCCCCGCCATTTGGCCAGACATAGCGCACCCGGCCGGGCGCGACCTCCTTCAGCCAGAGGTCCGGCCGGATGCCGAGCGAGGCAATCCCCTTCGGTACGGCGGGTATGCCCGGTTCGGTCAGCCTGGCGAGGAACAGGACAAAGCTCTCGGAGAAATCTGCCGGGTCGAAAGCAAGACCGCCAGCCGGATCAGTCAGGAACATAGGCAATGATCTTGATCTCGACGAGGCCGCGCTCAAGGTAGAGCCGATCGACATCGATCGCCGTCCAGGCCGGGTAGGGTGACGGCATCCACTTGTCCTTGACGGTGGTGAAGGCCGGGATCTGCGGAATGAGTTCGGTATGGAAAGTTGTCATCTCGACGACATCGCTCCAGCTTGCTCCGCTGGCCGCCAGGATCTCGTCAAGGGCGACGAAAGCCCGCTCGAAAGCGGCCTTTACGTCTTCGGGATTGTTCTCGGTCTCGCCGCCCTGCAGGTCCGCGACGACGCCCGAGAGGTAGAGCGTGTTGCCGGCCTTCACAGCCGGGGCATAGTGGAACGTGTCATAGGCGCCCTGCCAGGATTCCGGGACGATCCGGGTTGCCTCCTGGGCATGGGCGCAGGCGCAGAGCGCCGGCAAGGCGAGGGCGGCAGCGAACAGGCGATTGGTCATTTTGGTCCCCATGGGTCAGCAGAAAGACATGAGCGTGCTCAGGTTACGGTCGCGCCGCCATCCACGACCATCATTTGCCCGGTCATGTAAGACCCGGCCTTCGAGGCGAGATAGACGGCGGCTCCGGCAATTTCCGCCGGTTCGCCGATGCGGGCGAGCGGCGTGCCGGAGAGCGAGCGCTTGAGGATGTCCGGGTTCTCCCAGAGCGCGCGGGCAAAGTCTGTCCGGATGAGGCCCGGCGCGATGCAGTTGACGCGGACATTGTCGGCCCCGAACTCGGTCGCAAGGTTGCGGGCAAGCTGGAAATCGGCCGCCTTGGAAATGTTGTAGGCCCCGATCACCGGCGTGCCGCGCAGGCCGCCGATCGAGGATACGATGATGATCGCGCCGTCCTTGCGCGCGCGCATGGCCGGGGCGCACATGCCGATCAGCCAGTGATTGGAGATGATATTGTTCTGCAGGATCTTCGTGAACTGGTCGTCCTCGATCCCGCTCATCGGCCCGAAATAGGGGTTGGAGGCGGCGTTGCAGACGAGGATGTGGATGTCCCCGAAAGCCGTTTCGGTCTCGGCGACGAGCGTCCTGAGATCGTCCTTTGACGAGATGTTCGCGGGCACCGCTATGGCCGCCTTGCGAGCGGCCCGCTCATTGATGGCTGCGGCGACCTCCTGGCAGGGCCCAGGCTTGCGCGACGAGATGACGACATTGGCGCCCGCGTCCGCCATGGCTTCGGCAATGGCCTTGCCGATGCCGCGCGAGGAGCCTGTGATGATGGCAGCTTTCCCGGTCAGGTCGAACAGGCTCATGGGCGGGGCACCTCATCGGATTTTCTCTGCGACAGGATAATCAGGTCCTGACACGGGCCGCTAGGGGGTGCGTAGGGGAAACTCGTCCGCCGTTCCTGTCAGAGCTCGAGATTCCAGTCATTGCAGAGAATGTCCGCGAGCCTTTCGGTGCGTTTTCGCACGGTCTCGGGCGTCCAGAGGTCTTCATGCTCAAGGTCGCGTGTCAGCGCGAACTGAGCGCCTCCTGCACCGTTGAAATAGACCTTCTTCTTCTCCTGGAAGGTAAGACGGTCGGCTTCCTGGTTCACGGCATGGGGCAAGAGGACGAAATTGCCGATCGTATCGACGAGGTCCCGGTGGGTGCCCTCATTTGGCCAGATCTTCATCCAGTGGCTGTCGGGCGAGGGATTGCGAGGGAACACATGCTCCACCGTCGCGTCGGCGTCCGGCTCGATCGTGGAGCCGCCTTCTATGGCGGCGTTGAGGCGCAGGGCGAGCGACCGCCGCTGGCCGAAACTGCCGAACCGCCCGGTCAGCCGTTCGCGGACCTTGCGGGCCTCCTCCCGTGCGATGGCGAACGGACCGGACCGGCCGAAGAGCGCATCTTTGCGGGAAGATTCGGCGACATCGATGATGCGCCGGTAACGCTTGTTGCGCTGCTCGCGATTGGAGACGACGAGCTGGAGGACAAATCCGAGGCGTTCGAGGCCGCGAAAGAAATCGAGCACTTCGCCTTCGGCCTCGCGGCGGGAGACGAGGAAATGCAGCGCCGGGGCGCGCCAGGCGTGATGGTCGAGCGAGCGCAGGCGGTGCAGGTGCGCCCTGACCGGCTCGGTATGGTCGCCGACGGCGATGTCGCCGGTATTGATCTCGTGATAGGCCTGCACATAGGCTGGCAGCGTCCCCGACAGGAACTCGCGCGGGCTCATCTTGCCGAGCGCCGACTTGCGAAACGCGCTGACAAGGTCGCCCTTTGTTGATTTGTCGTGGATGAACCTGATCTGGCGCAGGAGGTCGTCGAACGCCGACCCGCCAAGGCGCGCTTCATGCTCGGCCCAGACGCGCGACTGCCTGTCGGCCTCCTCGACCGTGAAGCCTGCCCGCTCGAACAGGTCAGTCTTGACGATGTCGTGGGACGCCGGTTCCTTGCCGCGCGTGTTGAGCACGCGGAAGACCCGGTAGCCGGCATCGCGGTCGGCCACCGTGACGCGAACGATGGCGCAGCGGGTGGCGATGGTCTCGAAGAGCCTTCGCCGCGTCTCGGCGTCCAGCGCCTTCAGTTCCTTGAGGAAGGCGGCCGCGTTGCGCGTCATGCGCCGCTGGCTTTCGCTCTCGCCCGGTTCGTCGAGCACGGCCCGGGTGGAGCCGGGATCCTGGATGGTCGCGCGGAAAAACGGCCCGTCTATATGGTTGAGGCTGAGGCGCCAGCGGGCCTCCTCGCCGAGCATCGGGCGGCCGCGGTCGCCGATGAGGCTGTGAATCCTGTCGGCTTCGGCAGGGTCCTCCTCGAGGTCTCGAAGCACGGACAGCAGAACGGTCAGCGTGGTCAGCCGCTGCTGGCCGTCGACGATCTCGCTGACATGGCCCTGGCCTGCCCGGACGACGACTATGGCACCGATGAAATGCATGTCGTCTGCGTCGGAGGCTTCCCGCAGGTCGCCGAGAAGATCGAGGGCCTCCTTGTCGCTCCACGAATAGGACCGCTGATAGGGCGGCATGGCGAGTTCCTCGCCGGGCGCAAACAGCGCGCTGAGCGTGGTTTCTCTCGAAGTTATCCCGTTTGACATATACTGGTAACCTTAAACCGATGGGTTTATCCGCTTGCCGGGCCTGCTTCAACGCAGCCGGTGCGGATTGGCAGACGAAGTTGGCAAGCTGTGGCAGATTGACCACGCTCTGCGGTTGCGATGCGGCCGCGGCGTGCAGCGAGGAAGAAAGAGGGGGCAGCCAGGATGAAATGGGCGAGTTTCGAGCACGCGGGGGAGATCCATTCAGGCATCATCCTCGGACGGACCGTCGCCGTTCTCGGCCCGGAGCGCCTCGAGCATTTCCTGCCGCACCGCGAGATTGCCGAAGCGGCCCTGTCCTCTGCGCGGCTCGTGCCTGTCTCGAACGTCCGCCTGCTGCAGCCGGTCATCCGGCCGGGCAAGATCCTCGGCATCGGCCTCAATTACCGCGACCATGCCGCCGAGACCGGCCGCGCCCCGAACGCGGTGCAGACCTGGTTCGTCAAGCAGGCCACGGCCGCCAATGCTCCCTATGGCGAGGTTCACCTGCCGGCCGTGTCCGACAAGCTTGATTACGAGGCCGAGCTTGTCGTCGTCATCGGCAGGCGCGGCCGGAACGTCCCGAAAGAGCGGGCGATGGAGATTGTTGCCGGCTTCTGCTGCGGCTGCGACTATTCGGTGCGCGACTGGCAGCGGGCGACACCGACCATGAACATGGGCAAGGGCTTCGACACGCATGCGCCATTCGGGCCGTGGATCGTGACGCCGGACGAACTTGGCCCCATCGGCGAACTCGGCGTGCGCTGCTTCGTCAATGGTGAACAGCGCCAGTCCGGCCGGGCAGGAGACATGATCTTCGGCATCGAGGAGCAGATCGCGCACCTGTCTGCCGCCTTCACGCTCGAGCCGGGCGATGTCCTGTTCACCGGCACGCCCGCCGGGGTCGGCGTGGCATTCGATCCGCCGAAATTCCTGAAACTGGGTGACAGGGTGCGCGTCGAGATAGACGGAATCGGCGAGATCGAACAGTCGATCGTGCCCGGACCGTCCGGGCCGATCATCGGATGACCGGCAGGACAAGCGCTGCGCGGGATGTACACGGGAAGCTCGGGGCGGCGGCAGCGGCCATTGGCACCGCAGGTGTCGTGCTCGGCTTCCTTGCCGGGCTTGCCGTCGGCGCAAATCGTGCGGCGACGGCTGCCATTTCCACCGGTTCCGGCGCGCCTTTCGTCTCGCTCTTGCCGACGGATTTTGCCGTCCTGCCCTGTCCGGGCCAGGCTGCAGGGGCCCCTTGCGCCATCATTGCCGCAGGCGGCAAGCGCCTGCTTGTCGGGGCACCGGCCGGCATCGGCCCGGGCCGCGCAGCCGGCGAGACCGGCCTCCCGGACGTCGTGCTCCTGCCGGCGCTTGGCAGCGGCATGATCGAAGGGCTCGACGAAGTGCGCAACCGGACATGGGCCGAAGGGCGGCGCACCCCGCTTCTCGTCGTCGGCATGGCGGGCACGTCGTCCATAGTGGACGGCCTTAACGATGCCTATGTCCAGTCTGACGCGCTCGCCTATCTCGACAAGGCTTCGAGCATCGGCTTTGACGCAGCGCCGCTGGCAGCCCTCGAGGTCGGCCCCGGAGACACGGCCTTCGACACCGGCGATCTCAGGGTCATCGCACTCGATGCCGGGCCGGACGCCCTCGGCCTTGAAGTGAGTTATGGCGGCGCCGTCCTGCGGCTCTTCACCTGTGGAGCCCTGGCGCAGAGGATGCCGCCGCAGGAACCCGATACGGTCGTCATCGCATGTGACGGCATGGCCGGGAGCCAGGGAACCGCAGCCGTCTGGCCGTTGGCGGCACCGGTCAACCTTGGTAATCGCGATGGTCGATGAGGCCGCCTGCAAATCCAGCGGAAGACGGGGATCCCGCTCCTCCGGCGGGATCCCCGCTGCCCCGCGCGCCTCGGCCTTTCGGCCGCAGCCCGTGTTTGCGGCACGAGTCCTGCACGAATTACAGCCAGACGGGCGGCAGGGAGTCAAAGCCGTACCGGGCCTCCGGCCAGGATGCGCATGCAGGCGTGACTTTCCTGCAACGACCGAAACATGCTTAACGGGAAGTTCATGCGAAAGCTGGTATTCAAGGGTTTCGTTAACACTTCGGGCCTTATGATTAACGATATCAGCCGACAAGGCGAGCTGGGCGACGGATAGATGACGGCATTTTTGTTCCTTGTTTACAGCGCTCTCGGCGGAGCGGCGGGATGGGTCTTGTCGACTCAGGCCGGCCAGCCGCTCGCCTTGTCGATCGGCGGCGGCGTTGTGACGACCCTCGTCCTTGGCCAGTTGCACCTCCTGTTCGCCAGCCCAAGGTCCCGGCTTGATGAAACCGACGGTCGCTTGTCCCGGATCGAAGATGCCCAGACGGATGTCGAGCAGCGGATGAAAGTTGTCGAGGCGCGGACGGATGCCGTGGAGACGACCGTCAAGCATGAACTGACCGAGCGACGCGATGCCCTCGTCAGCGAGATGCGCCAGCTTGAAGGCCTGATCGACCGTCTCAGCCGCAGTTTCGAGGCGCGCCTTGCCAATCCGGCGGCCGAGCCGGTCGAGCCGCGGGACGACGCGAATCTGCGAGCCGTCAAGGGCGCTCTGATGGACGGACGGGTCGACCTCCACCTTCAGCCCGTCATGTCCCTGCCGCAGCGGCGCGTCGCCTTCTATGAAGGTTTCACGCGCCTGAGGGATCCGGACGGCTCCCTGATCCTGCCGGCCTCGTTCCTCGATGCGGCCCGCCGGGCGAACCTGATGGGCGTCATTGACAACATGACGCTCTTCCGCTGCGTCCAGATCGTCCGCCGTCTCGCCGAGCGCGACCGCCGGGTCGGCGTGTTCTGCAACATTTCAGCCTCCTCGCTCGAGGATGACCAGTTCTTCCCGCAATTCCTCTCCTTCCTGCGTGACAACCAGGACCTGTCGGGGTCGCTCATCTTCGAGATCCGGGCCGACCGGTTCGAGACCCGCTCGCGACGGATGCGGGAGAACATGGACCAGCTCACTTCGCTCGGCTTCCGCTTTTCGATCGACCATGCCGCAAGCCTCGCCCTCGACCTGCCGCGCCTGCAGAATGCCGGCATCCGCTTCGTCAAGCTGACCGGCCACGACCTGCTCGACCAGCTCCGCCGCCCCGACGGCCCGCGCCCGATCAGTTCCATCGAGCGCCGCCTGTCGGGCGAGGATGTCTCCGCAGTCTTTTCCCGCTACGGCATCACCCTGATCGCCGAGAAGATGGAAGACGAAGCGACCGTCATCGAGATTCTCGGCTATGACATTCCCTATGGCCAGGGCCACGTGTTCGGCGCGCCGCGCCCGATCAAGTCGTCCCTGATGGAAGAAACGGCCCCGCCAAAGGACTTCCTGCAGCGCCTGTCCATGTTCGGCTGATGTTGCGGCTGGCCGCCCCAGCCACTTGACGCAGCCCCGGACCCGGCCAGTCTGTGATCCATGTCGCCTGTGCTTGTCCACCATCCGGCCTATGATGCGGCGAGCGTCGCCGACGGGCACCGCTTCCCGATGCGCAAGTACTCGCTCGTCGCCGCGCTGCTGCGCGAACGGGGCCATGCCTTCGCGGAACCGCGGCCGGCGAGCCCGGAAGAGCTCGAAACCGTGCATGATCCGGCCTATATCGCCGCCATACTCGACGGCACGCTCGACGCGAGGGCGGCACGCCGCATCGGCTTTGCGATCACTCCGACGATTGCCCGGCGGACCACGGCCTCTGTCGGGGGCACGATACAGGCTGCGCGCTATGCGCTCGCGGGCGGACGGGCGGCAAACCTCGCCGGCGGCAGCCACCATGCGGGGCCTGACGGCGGCGCGGGATTCTGCGTCTTCAACGATGTCGCCGTCGCAGCGCAGGTTCTTCTTGCAGAAGGAGCCATCTCGCGCGTCCTGATCGTCGATCTCGATGTCCACCATGGCGACGGCACGGCGCGCATCTTTGCCGGCCGGGACGAGGTATTCACCTTCTCGATGCATTGCGAAGACAACTGGCCCCTCCACAAGCCGGCTTCCGATCTCGACATCGGCCTGCCAAGGGGCGCGGGTGACGGCATGTACCTGACGACCCTGCGCCGGGCGCTCGCCAAGGCCTTCGAGGCGGCGCGTCCGGACATCGTGTTCTACAATGCCGGGGTCGATCCGCACGAGGATGACCGGCTCGGCCTTCTCAGGCTGACGACCGGAGGCATTGCGGCGCGGGACCGTTTCGTCGTGGAAACCTGCGCGGCGCGGAATGTGCCGGTGTGCGGGGTGCTTGGCGGGGGCTATTCCAGCGATCCGCTCGACGTTGCCCGCCGCCATCTTCTCCTGGTGGACGCCATGTTCGCCCCGGCGGGGAAGGTCCCGGCCTGAGACCGACAGGCACGCTTGGAAACAAGGGCGACTCCCCGGAAGACAAGCGCCATGAGCCTTGATGACACTCCGGACATGGCGGCTGCGAAGGCGCTCCTGCAGCGCGTGTACGGCTTCGGCGCGTTTCGCGGATTGCAGGCCGAGGTGATTGCCTCCGTTCTGGCGGGCAGGGACGGGCTCGCCGTCCTGCCGACAGGCGGGGGGAAGAGCCTCTGTTACCAGATCCCCGCCATGCTGCGGGACGGCATCGGCCTCGTCGTCTCGCCGCTGATCGCGCTGATGGCCGACCAGGTCGATGCACTCAAAGTGCTTGGCGTGCGCGCCGAGCGGCTCGATTCCAGTCTGGGGTCCGCCGAGCGGGAAGCGGCCTTGCGGGCTGCCGAGGCCGGGGACATGGACCTGCTTTACGTTTCGCCAGAGGCCCTCGCGACCGGGCTCGCGCGCCGTCTTGCGGCACTGAAAGTGTCCCTCATCGCCATCGATGAAGCCCATTGCGTCAGCCAGTGGGGCCATGATTTCCGCCCTGACTACCGCGCCCTCGGGCAGTTGAAGGACCTGTTTCCCGGCGTTCCCCGCCTCGCCGTGACGGCAACGGCCGACGGCAAGACGCGCGCGGACATCCTTCAGCAACTGGCCCTGGCGAACCCGGCCATTCACGTGGCAAGTTTCGACCGTCCGAACCTCGTCCTGTCGGCAGAAGCCAAGGCGGGCAACCGGACCGACCGCGTCGTCCAGCTCTGCCGGGCGCGGACGGGCCAGCCGGGCATCGTCTATGCCGCGACGCGCAAGGCCGCCGAACAGCTTGCCGAGGCGCTCGGCAGGGCGGGTGTTCCGGCGCTCGCCTATCATGCCGGTCTCGATGCCGGAGTGCGCATGGCCCGCCAGCGCCGCTTCCTCCTCGAAGACGGCCTTGTCATGTGCGCCACGGTCGCCTTCGGCATGGGCGTCGACAAGCCGGACGTGCGCTTTGTCATCCATGCCGATCCGCCGAAGACGATCGAAGCCTACTGGCAGGAGGTCGGACGGGCCGGACGCGACGGGGACACCGCCGAAGGCATCGCGCTTTACGCAGCGTCCGACATGGCCCGCTCTCTGTCCTGGACCCATGAGAGCGAGGCCGCCGCCGAGATCAAGCAGGTCCAGCTCGCCAAGACGCGCGCGCTCTTTACCTTCTTCAACGGGGACGGCTGCCGGCGCGGGACGGTGCGGCGCTATTTCGGCGAGGCAGGGGCCCTCGACTGCGGAGTGTGTGACGCCTGCCAGAGGGATGGTTCAGGGGGGTTCGATGCCGCCCGGTTTGCGCAGATGGCGGTCTCGGCTGTTCTTCGTACCGGCCAGCGGATCGGGCGCGGGCGGCTGATCGTCCATCTTCGCGGCGAGGCGCGGGACGGTTTTGACAATGACCTGTCGCAACTGTCGACCTACGGGATCGGCGCAGACCTCCCGAAGGCCGGCTGGGATGCCGTGTTCGATGCCCTTATCTTCGAGGGACTGCTCGCGGAGGGCGGCGAGGCCATGCGCCCCGTGCCGGTCGTGCCTGACAAGGATGCGGCCCTGGCGCTCTTCCGCGGCGAACGCGGCCTGTTGCTGCGGGAGGACCCGTCCGTACGGCGGTCCCCACGCAAGATCCGCAGTGCGAAAACCGGCGCGGCCCTGCAGGATCTGCCCGCCGGCGACCAGGACCTTTACGCCCGGCTCAAGGCCTGGCGGCTCGAAGCCTCCCGCACGCAAGGGGTACCGCCCTATGTCATCTTCCATGACCGGACGCTCGCCGAGATTGCGCGCGCGAGGCCCGGAAGCGAAGCGGACCTCCGCGCTATATCAGGCGTCGGTGAAAAGAAGGCGGCCCGCTATGCCGAAGCGCTTGCAGCCGTCATTGCTGCGGCCGCCTGACGTGCCCTGCGGCGCGCGTCCTGCAGGGCGCGCAGTTCCGCCCCGAGCGTCTCCTTGAAATAGGCGTCGCAGCCAAGGCACTTGTTCTCGACGATGCGGCCCTTGCCGTCGGCCTGGGCGGACTTTTTCCGGAAGGTCGCGGCGTCCCAGCCGGAATGCTCGCCCATCCGGTCGGGTTCGCCGCGATTGATCGCCTGGATCGCAGGCAGGCTGGCAACGCTGTCGAAGATGTCCTCGAGCGTCTCTTCGGCAAGGTTGCCGAGCGGAACGGCCGTCTTCAGGCAGCACGGATAGACATTCCCGTTCGGCTCGATCGAGACTTCCGATCCGGCCTGCCCGAGCTTCAGGAAGTTCTTGCCGCCGGACCAGCGGGCGCAGAAATTCGTTTCCCAGGCGGCGTTGGAGAGGCCGTTGGTGAAGGCCCGGCCGCGCGGCCAGAGCTCGCCGATCCATAGGTCCGGCTGCGCCCCGAAAAAGAGGAAGGTCGGCCCGCCCTGGCGTGACCTGGCATCGAGGTCCGGCGCCTTCAGCCGGTCGTCCTTCTCTCCACCGAGCGAGACTTCGCGGACGTCGCGCGAGGCCATCATCCCCCGGATGTCCTCCATGAAACGGAACTTCTTTTCGCCCTTCATGCCGACATGAAAATCATCAATCGAGGAGATCGCGATCCCATTGACGCCTCGGGCAAGGCATTCGTCGAGTATGTCCGGCGTCAGGACATCGCCCGTGGTCTGCATCGATATTTTCGGCATCGCCGCGCCATATTTCGCCTTCAGGGCATCAAGGGCCGGATAGAAAAGCTCTTCGCGCACGCCGTCTATCAGGAGCTCGCCGCCCGCCATCACGAGAAGGGTCGGTTCCCGCCTGCCGGTTTTCCCGTCGAGCCAGGTCAGGTCGTCGGGCAGGTTGGCGATGATCGCCTCGAACGCCCGCTGCCCCTCGCTGACCGTCTCCGACAGGGCATTGCGCACATAGGGCCGGAAGCGGTCGTCATAGCAATGCCGACACTTGCGATGGCAGGCCCAGGTCAGGACCCAATAGAGCGCTTGCATGGGACACCGCCTTCGTCACGAAACTTGGCCACCAACCTATTGGGGACTCATGGACCGGATGTCGACGGGCTTCACGGGCAAGTGATCCTGTCCGCAGGGATGATCTGCCCCGTAATGCGCATATCGAAGGCCCATGTTCGTGCGTCAGAAGAAAAAGACAGAAAAAAATCACTCGCTCTCATGTATTTTGTGACATGTGCCATGAATTCCGTTGAAAGTTTTGCAGATCGCGTGAAATCTAGGCTCAACACCTGTGCAGGGGCTCAGGTGATCTGCAGGGCGAAGGGTGGGGCTCATCATGCTGTTTCCTCTCTGTTGCAGCCTTGCAGACGTGCAACTGACACAAGAGGAACGCCTGACATGAAATTTTCCATCCGTACCGGTCTTGCCATCGGTGCCCTCGCTGCCGCGCTCGCGATGCCTGCGAGCGCCCAGACGGCAGAGGACATACAGCTCAACGAATACCGCATCGAAACGGAAGACTGCATTGGCTGCGGCGCGGCGGTCATTCGCGGTGCCGACGACCTGCGCGCCTATCTTGACGGCATCAGCAATGCCCGCGCCGAACGCGATGCCGCAAACGGCATTTTCGTCGGCGCACGGGACCGCAATTCGACCAACCGGTCCGGCCGCAATGGCCCGGCGCAGGTCGTCTTTCTCGATTTCGACGCCGGCGGCCTGCCGACTTTCCCGGTGTGCCGGAGCAACGGAACGCTTTTCGGCGTCTTCCAGGATCACGTCTACACGCCAGAAGAGCGCGACACGATCCAGGCCCGTATCGAAGCCGATTATGCCGACTTCAATTTCGAGTTCGTGCAGGAAGCGCCGCTGTCCGGCGACTTCACAACCATCCTGTTCGGCCAGAACGATGCGCCGCTCGATTGCTCGGAAGGCAGCAATATCACGCTGACCCCGACAGGCGGCCTCAGCATTCTTTTCGGCCAGGCGGAAAGCATCGATTTCCTGAACGCAAACCGCAGCGACAATGCTTTTGCCGATGCGAGCCTGTGGGAATTCCTCGTCCAGCTCACACCCGGAAACCCGAACAATTTCCAGAACTTTTCGGGACTGCTGGTCGCAAACTTCGGTGGTGACATCACCGCCGCCGTCTCGCAGGCGGTCGTCAACCAGTCCGCCAATACCGGCGCCCACGAAGCCGGGCACATCATGGGCCTGCGTCACCAGAACGCCTTCGGCGCGCCGGGTGACGGCCTGCCGGCGACAGGTGCGATCCTGCCGACCGACTTCGTGCCGGTCTTCGATGGCCCGAGCAATGCGACCGAAACCGTGCTCCACACAATGGCATCCGGTGCCTCGGTCGGCCTTGGCCTGACCGGCAGCACGATCACCGACCGCTTCTTCTCCGAGCGCTCGGCCGTTCGCCTTGCCGTCAACGAACAGGGCGGCGTCGAGGACGAGGACGGCATCCGCCGCCGCCGCGACCGCATCACGCTGCGCAACATCCTGACGCCGAACACGATCATCGAAGGCCAGAACGAGGAAGCCCGGCTGCAGGTGCGCGGCGCGGTCGTCGACGGCACCATCGGTGCCCTCGGCGAGACGGACTCCTACGAATTCTTCGGCAGGGAGGGCGACTTCTTCAATGCCGAACTCGTTTCCGTAGTGGGCCGCAGCCTTTCGTTCGAGGACGGCATCCTTGGCCAGCTTCGCCTGTTCCAGATGAACGATGACGGGACCGAGACGCTGATCGCGGCGAACTTCCAGAGCTTCGAGAGCGTGTTCGATGCGGAAATCTTCGACGCCGTGCTCCCCGCCACAGGACGTTACCGACTGGAAGTATCGGCTCCGGACGAATTCTTCCCGTTCGGTGACGACACACCATTCCCGCTGTCGCTTGCCGGCGGGGCAGCGCTCCTCACTGGCCAGTATTCGGTGCTGATCTATACCTGCGACAAGCAATTGCGCGGGCGCGACCGCACCTCGTAGGCAGCTAGCCTTCCTTTCGGGGCAGGCTGAGTGAATCTGGACAGGGCGGACGGCCGGTTGGCGCTCCGCCCTTTTTCATTTGCCGGGTTCAGACTGTCTCAGAAGCCACGGGTTCCGCCTGTCCCGCAGCGCGCTTCGTATTCGGCAATGGCATCGGGCATCCATTTGCGGAAATTCTCGGCGCGGGTCTCCGAGGCCGGGTGGGTCGACATCCATTCCGGTGGCCTCTGGCCTCCGCCGATCTCGCCCATGCGCTCCCAGAGCTCCGGAGCTTCGCGCGGATCGAAACAGGCACGGACCAGCAGGTCGAGCCCGATCTTGTCGGCCTCCGTCTCGTGCGTGCGCGAGAAAGCGAGGATGCCGCCCTGCGCGGCCATGCCGAAAGCCTGCATCACGGCGCGCTGCTGGGCCGCGCCCATGTCGCCGAGCCCGAGGCCGACGGCAAGCTGGCCCATCTGCATGACGCGCTGCTGGCTCATCCGCTCGGCCCCGTGATGGGCGAGGGCATGGCCGATCTCGTGGCCCATGATGACGGCGAGCTTGTCGAGGTCGCGCAGGTCGTCGTCCGGCTCGTAGCGCCCGTCATTGTCGCCCGCCAAATCGATGATCTGGGTGTAGACCGCGACATAGCCTCCCGGCAGGCAGAAGGCGTTCGGCTGCTCGGACGGCACGACATTGTACTGCCAGTCGAACTGCTCGGCGACCGGCTCGAACGCATAGCCTTCAGCCAGGAGGTCCCGCTCGAGCGAGACGGCCGCCGCCTCCAGGCGCGCGCCGATGGAGCGGACGGCCGAAACGGTTGCTTCCTCGGCAGGGCCACAGCGTGTCGTCTCGCACAGGACCCCGCCGGGTTCCCCCTGCAGGATCTGCACATAGGACTGCAGGCCAAGTTCGGCTGCCTGCGAAATCGGGATCGTGTTGAGCTGGTTGCGGCCCGAGAAGGGAACGGTTTTCTGGTTTGAGAACCAGTAGACGGCAAGGCCCGCGAGCGCGACTAGGATGATCACGAACCGGCCGCCGAGCAGCCCGCCGCCCCTGCGGCCATAACGCGATAGGGGTGCCCGCATGGCCTGCTGTCTCCTGTCCCGGTAATGTCGCCCGGATCATCTTATCTTCCTGCCGCGCTTTCCGGCAAGCATTGACCTTGGGGCCCCCGTATCCATATGCCGGAGGAACGAACCGACACGAAGGACCGCTTCGCCAATGGCTGCGCCGCAACTGGAAATCCGCATCATCCCCGTGACGCCGCTGCAGCAGAACACGTCCCTCGTCTGGAACACGGACACCAAGGAGGGCGTTTTCGTCGATCCGGGCGGGGAGGCCGACCGGCTGATGGCGGCGGCAGGCGAGTTCGGCGTCAGGATCGTCAAGATCTGGCTGACCCATGGCCATCTCGACCATGCCGGCGCTGCCAATGAAATCCGGGAGCGGACCGGGGCGATCATCGAAGGCCCGCACGAGGACGACCAGTGGCTGCTCGACGAGATCGAGGCGCAGGGGGCCCGTTACGGCATTTCGGACGGACGGAATGTCGTGCCGGACCGCTACCTGAAAGAAGGCGACACGCTGAAACTCGGCGAGACCGAGTTCGGCGTGACCCATTGCCCGGGCCATACGCCGGGCCATGTCGTCATCTACCACCGCGAAGGCCGCCTCGCCTTTGTCGGCGACGTCCTGTTTCGCGGCTCGATCGGGCGGACGGACTTCCCGCGCGGCAACCACCAGCAGCTTCTCGATGCCATCGTCCGCAATCTCTGGCCGCTCGGCGACGACATGCGCTTCGTGCCCGGCCATGGTCCGCTCTCCACCTTCGGACAGGAACGCAAGGACAATCCCTTCGTTGCCGATGCGGTGCTTGGATCCTAGAGCCCCAGCACGTCATCAAGGGAGTATAGCCCCGGCTTCCGTCCGCTTGCCCATTCCGCCGCCCTGATCGCGCCTTCGGCGAAGACGCGGCGGTCGAGCGCGGTGTGACAGAGGCGGATCAGTTCGGTTTCAGACCCGAAGCGGACTTCGTGCTCGCCGATGACGCCCCCAGTGCGGCTGGAGGCAAAGCCGATCGCGCCCTCGGCCCGCCGCGACGAAGGACCGTCATAAGGGGCAGCTCGCAGGTCGCCGAGCGACGCGTTCCGGCCGGTCGCCGCTGCCTCGCCGAGCATCAGGGCCGTGCCGGACGGGGCATCCGTCTTGTGCCTGTGATGCGCCTCGATGATGTCGATGTCCCAGTCGGGCCCCAGCCGTCCCGCGGCTGTCCGGGCAAGCGCGGCGAGCAGCGCGATACCGAGCGAGAAGTTTCCCGAACGGACAATCGCGAACCGGCCCGCATGGGCATCGATCCGGCGGGCCTCATCTCCGGAAAAGCCCGTCGTGCCGATGATCGCCGTCCTGACCGAACTGCCTGCCAGGGCATCCAGAGCCTCGAGCGTCGCCGAAGGCGTCGTGAAATCGAGCCAGGCATCCGCGCCGCGCGCGGCCTCCGCGACATGCGGCGTCGGCCTGCGGCCGATAGGGCCGGACCCGGCGAGCAGTCCGAGGTCGGTCGACAAGGCCGGGCTGCCGGACCGTTCCGTCCCGCCGATGACGGCATGGCCGCGCGACAGGGCGGAGGCAATCAGTTGCCGCCCCATGCGGCCGGCCGCGCCTGCAATAGCAAAGGTCAGGGTGTTCGTCATGCCGATCGCTTAGCCCGCTTCGGCACAGGAACGCCAGAGTCGATCAGGGACAATTCCGTTCCAGCTTCCGCTGGAACCGGGGTGATAAGTCTATGGCGGGGCTTTAGGAGAGAGACATCATCTCCCTAATCCGGAACGGCTTAGTTGGGCCGGGCTTCATCCGGGTCTGTCAGGCCTTCCCAGAAGCGTTTCACGCGGCCGATGAAGCCCTCGCTTTCAGGATTGCAGCCTTCGCCGGAACAGTCGCAGAACTCGCGCATCAGCTCTTTCTGGCGGGCCGAGAGGTTGGTCGGGGTCTCGACGAAGACCTCGACATAGAGATCGCCCGTGCCGCCCGACCCGCGCAGGTCCGGCATGCCCTTGCCGCGCAGGCGCAGCTTCCGGCCGGTCTGCGCGCCTTCGGGAATCGTCACCCGGGCCCGGCCGCCGTCGATTGTCGGGATCTCGATGTCGCCGCCCAAGGCTGCGGTGACCATCGGGACAGGGGCGCGGCAATAGAGGTTCGGTCCGTCCCGCTCGAAGATGTCATGGTCGGGGATCTCGATGAAGACATAGAGGTCGCCGCGCGGGCCGCCGCGCTCGCCCGCTTCGCCTTCTCCGGCAAGCCGGATGCGCATGCCGGTTTCGACGCCGGCCGGTATCTGGACCGACAGCGTCCGGTCCTCGCGGACATTGCCCGCGCCGCGACAGGCCGGGCAGGGTGACGCGATGACGGTGCCGCGGCCGGAGCACCGGGTGCAGGGGCGTTCCATGGTGAAGAAGCCCTGCTGGGCCCGGACGCGCCCGGCCCCGCTGCAGGTGCTGCAGGTTTCAGGATGCGTTCCGGGCTTCGCCCCGCTGCCGGAGCATGTGCCGCAGGCTATGGCGGCCGGAACCTTGATGCGCGCAGACTTGCCGGCGAAGGCGTCCTCGAGCGAGACCTCGAGATCATAGCGAAGGTCCGATCCGCGCGCCGGGCCCGACCTGCGGCGCTGGCCCATGCCGCCGCCGAAGACCTGGCTGAATATGTTCTCGAAAATGTCGCCCGGATCGGCCCCGCCGAACGGTCCGCCGCCGCCCGTGCCGTCGAAGGCGGCATGGCCGAAGCGGTCATAGGCGGCGCGCTTGTCCGGATCAGACAGGACGCCGTAGGCTTCTCCGACATCCTTGAATCTCGCCTCGGCTTCGGCATTGCCGGGGTTCTGGTCCGGGTGGAATTTCATCGCGAGCTTGCGATAGGCGGCTTTCAGCGCCTTCTCGTCGGCACCCCGGTCAATGCCCAAGGTCTCGTAATAGTCACGCTTGGACATGGTCAGTTCCGAACCCCGGGAAGTCGCCAGTGAAGCTGTGGTCATCAATTGGGGCGGGTTGGCCCGACTTGCAAGGGTGCAGCGGCAGGCGCCGCAGCTTTGCGGGGGCTTGACCGGCGAAGCGGGCGCAGACCAAGGTACAGATTGGGAATGAGGGCCAGATGCAGCGCAGCGGATTGATTCTCGGCCCGCTCCTGGCCGGCGGAATGCTTGCTTTCGGTGCCCCGGACGGCCTCGGCACTGACGGCTGGATGACCGCATCCCTGCTTGTCTGGATGGCGATCTGGTGGGCGACCGAGGCGGTCCCGATTCCGGCCACCTCGCTCCTGCCGCTGATCGTGCTGCCGCTTGCCGGCGCCGGCACCGCCCGCGAGGTGGCCGCCGGCTATGCCGACCCGATTGTCCTCCTGCTCCTTGGCGGTTTTGTCATCGCGCTCGGCATCGAGCGCTGGGGCCTGCACCGGCGGATTGCGCTCAATGTCGTGGCGCTCGTCGGCGGCGGGCAGCGGGGCCTGGTCTTCGGCTTCATGGCAGCGACCGCGCTCCTGTCCATGTGGATATCGAATACGGCAACGACCCTGATGATGGTGCCGATTGCATTATCGGCTGCGGCGGCCCTCAAGGACGAGGACGGACGGTTCGTCCTCGCGCTCCTGCTCGGGGTCTGCTACGCGGCCTCCATCGGCGGGGTCGCGACGCCCATCGGCACGCCGACCAATCTAATCGCGATCCAGTGGCTCGAGCGCAATGCGGATGCGACCATCGGCTATGCGCAGTGGATGGCGTTCGGAGTTCCCTCAATGCTCCTGCTTGTCCCGGCGGCCTGGTGGTCGGTGACGCGCAACATGGGGCCAGCCGGCAATGCCGGCGCGGCGATCCGGGAAGTCAGGGTGCAGAGGCGCGCCCTCGGGTCCGTGACGCCTCCGGAAGCGCGCGCGGCCGCGGTGTTCGGGCTGGTGGCGCTCCTCTGGGTCATCCGCGTCCCGGTCCAGTCCTGGGCCGAGGAGACCGGCATGGCCTGGATCGGTCGGGCGAGCGACATGGGCATTGCCATGGCCGGGGCGGTCGCCATGTTTCTCGTTCCGGCTGGCGGCTGCGAGCGGCGCATGCTGCTGACCTGGGAGGAGGCCGCGAAGCTGCCCTGGGGCGTGCTGGTCCTTTTCGGCGGCGGCATCAGCCTTGGCGAGGCCGTCACCCGCACCGGGCTGTCGGCCTGGATCGGCGACCAGCTTGGCGCGCTCTCGGCCCTGCCGCCCATTTTCTTCATCGCGGTTGTCGTGCTGCTCGTCATTTTCCTGACCGAACTGACCTCCAATGTCGCCACGATGACGACACTCGCGCCGATCCTCGGCGCGCTCGCAGCGGCGGTCGGGGCGGCCCCGGAAAGCCTGCTGGGGCCAGCGGCCGTCGCCGCGTCCTGCGCCTTCATGCTGCCGGTCGCAACCGCGCCGAACGCCATCATCTATGCGACCGGCAAGGTGCCCGTCTCGGCCATGATGGCTGCCGGTCTCCGGCTGAACCTCGTCGGCGCGGTCATCATCACCGCGATCGGCTTCTGGATCGCGCCGCTGGTTCTCTGATCGCAACAGCGACTAACCCGAATGATTGCTATTGCCTGTCATGGCTAGTTGCCATTGATGGCGTGCTCACATCCTGATTGCAGGCCCTCATTACAGGACCTGACAAAATAGCCTTGGGCGCGGGAATAGTTCCTTCTGACCCCATATCCGCTTTCATGAAGGATTCCCAGTTCATCACAAGAGATGATATAGCCTTTGTCACACGCGCGCCGATAAAGTTCGGCTGCGCGCTCCGGATCGGCCTGTCTGCCTAGGCCGCGCTCATAGAGAAGTCCGAGATCCGCGCAACCGATGGCTATGTTGCCGCGACAACCGCGCCGATAGAGCCGCTCGGCCCGGTCATAGTCCTGCTCGACCACCTCTCCTAGAGCGTCTTCGTCTTTGACGGAATCGCAAGGGATTCCTTTCCGGGTCGAA
>CAYSED010000043.1:11356-20240 GCA_964429935.1 uncultured Hyphomonadaceae bacterium | reverse complement strand
AGGCCCAGAGCGCCGCATAGGGCCACACGACCTCAATGCCGAGGACGTGTTTCGGCGTCAGCCCCGCCAGTCCGACAAGGCAGACGACCAGGGCGCCAGCCACAAGCCTGGCGCTCGGCCCGGTGCGCCGCCAGGCCGATTTCCGGCCGACATATCCGCGCTGTCCGAGCATCATTGCCCCGCAATCGGCGTATTGGTGCCGAGGCCTGCCACCGGAAGGCCTTCGTCTTCGACGGCTGGCGGATCATCCTCCGGCTTCGGAATGGATGCCGGCGGCAGGAGGCGTACAAAGCCCTCCCCGCCATTCTTCATGGCATAGCGCACGCGCCATGTGTCGCCCCGCTGCACTGCCCTCCCGGCGACGAGACCGCGCGGAAAGACGCCCCCCTCGCCGGACGTCAGAATGCGCTCGCCCGGCATGAACGGGTCTTCTTCGGGCAGGTCCGACAGCGAGCCGAGCGCTTCGCGCCCGCCATACATGATCGCCCGCACGCCACTCGCTTCGCCCATGACCGGCACGCGGCTGTTGAAATCCGTGACGGCAAGGATGCGGGACGAGCGCTCGCCTAGCTGGATGACGCGCCCGACAAGCCCGGCCTCGTTGACCGCGACGAAGCCCTGCTCAACGCCCTGCGCGCGCCCGGCATTGGCCAGCAGCGTTTCCGTGAAAGGCCCGTCGCTTTCGGCAACGATGCGCGCCGTGACGCCGCGCAATGGCGGCTCGCCTTGCGCATTGAGGATGGCCTCGTAGGTCTCGAGGCGCTCGGCCATCGTGATGGCGGCGGCCCGCCAGCGCGACAGGTCGCGAACCTCGGCCTCGAGGGCGGCGATGCGGTCTTCCCGCGCCGACTGCCCGGTGATCCGCTCGAACCAGCCGGGGCCGCTGCGACCGGCAAGCTGGTCGCTTGTCGCGGTGCGCACGGGGTCGAGCGCGGCGGCGATGCGCGGCGCAGTCTGGAGGAGGACGAGGGCGACGCCAAGCGCGACAAGGATGCCAAAGCCGAGGCCGCGCATCGGCTTGCGTCTTGAAACTGGCTTAGATTGACCGGCCATGGCCTGTCTGCTCCTTTGAGGTCCCTTGCCGGACCTCCGAATTCAGTCCCCCCGCGCCCGGCTGCAGCATGTCCCCCGGGTCACACTTCGGGAGAGAGAACGCCCCGCATCTTCGAATAGTTCTCCAGAACGTGTCCGCAGCCGTTCACGACGCATTTTAACGGGTCATCGGCGATCATGACAGGGAGTTTTGCCTGTTCGCGGATCACCTGGTCGAGATTGCGCAGGAGGGCCCCCCCGCCGGTGAGCACGATGCCCCGGTCGACAATGTCCGCCGCGAGTTCCGGCGGCATGGCTTCAAGCGCGATGCGGACTGCATCGACGATCTCGGTAACCGGTTCGCGCAGGGCCTCGGCAATCATCGCCTCGTTCACTTCGGCTTCCTTCGGGACAGCATCGAGCGTGCCCCGGCCGCGGATCGAGAGGGTCATGCCGGAGCCCTTTTCCGGCGCTTTGGCCGTGCCGATTTCCTTCTTGATGCGTTCGGCCGACATTTCGCCGATCAGCAGCCTTTCCTCGCGGCGCAGGTAATTGACGATCGCCTCGTCCATCTTGTCGCCGCCGACGCGGACCGAACGCGAGTAGACAATCCCGCCAAGCGACAGCACGGCCACTTCCGACGTGCCGCCGCCGATATCGACAACCATGGACCCGGCCGGATCCTCGATCGGCAGCCCTGCCCCGATGGCGGCGGCCATGGGTTCCTCGATGAGCTGGACCTCGCGGGCCCCGGCGGCGAGCGCCGACTGGTGGATGGCGCGTCGCTCGACGCTTGTCGCCGAGCTCGGCACGCATATGATGATGAGCGGCGAAACGAAGGCGCGCCGGTTATGCACCTTGCGAATAAAGTGCTTTATCATTTCCTCGGCGACTTCAAAGTCGGCGATGACGCCATCGCGCATGGGCCGGATGGCTTCCATGTTGATCGGTGTCTTGCCGAGCATGGATTTTGCCTGCTCGCCGACGGCATAGACCATCTTGCGACCGCCTTGCGTCATGTAGGCAACGACGGACGGCTCATCGAGCACGACGCCTCGCCCTTTCACGTAGACGAGCGTGTTCGCCGTTCCGAGGTCGATGGCCATGTCGGTCGACAACATGCCAAGCAGGCTACCAATCATGTTGCTTGTTTGATCCCAAGGGTCCGATCGCGGGGAGACGGATTCGGACCGGTTAAACCTCTCTTCCCCGATCCTTATACCGCTATGACGTTTACATTGCCTTAATGCAAGACAGTTACCAAAATGATAAGGAACGCCTCGTACCCAAACGCGCTCACGCCAGTGCCCAAGGGCGATCCGGCGGCTCTGTCCCACGGCTCCGCACCTCGAACGGTACGGATCGTACCTATAAATATTTCAATTCGCCGCACGGAGCGCAACGCTTTCCTTATCGAAGGCTTAACGGATTTCGCCTTAGCGTTAACCCTCGCAGTCAAGGCAGGCATTCGTCATGATTATCTTCGGAAGGCACCGCTGGCAGGGAGAGACCGGCCGGAACTATCTCTTCGACATCACGCTGACAGATAGGGGTGTGCCGGAAGGCGGCGGCGTCTACATCTTCGTCCGGCGGCGGTTCGTGTTCTTCCTGACACCGCTCTATGTCGGCAAGGCAGCAAGTTTCAGGAGCCGCGTCCTCGGCCACGAGCGCTGGAACGAGGCCTGGTACAGGCGCGGCGCGACAGAGCGCCACTTTCTCAGCCTGAAGACGCGCACGGCACAGGCCCGGGTCGAGGAAGACCTGATCCGCGAATGGCAGCCGGTGATGAACGACATCCTCGTTCCCCGCGGTCGCAAGGACGCCCCGAACCATGACCGGCTCCGCCGCTGGTGGCGTCCAAGACACAAGGCGTTCTTCGGCCTCTTTGGCTGAGCGCCTGTCCCGGCCTAGAGGCCGGCGGCCGCGCGATCATACCGGCGGATCGTGAAGTCATGGGCATTCCTCGTATCCGCTGCGTGGGCGCGGGACCAGGTCTCGGCCCAGGCCGGCGCTGCAAAATCAGGAAAGTGCACGTCGCCCTCCGGTTCGGCATCGACCTCCGTGACATAGAGCCGGTCGGCTAGCGGCATGGCGCGCTCGTAGAGGCTCGCCCCGCCGATCACGAAGACCTCACCGGCCCCGGAGCGCGCTGCCATCGACCGGGCGGCATTCAGGCCCGGCGCAAAGCTCGTATAGACGCGGGCCCCGGGCGCAGAATAGTTCCACTCCCGGCTGAGAACGATGTTGTCTCGGCCCGGCAGGGGCCGTTTCGGCAGGCTCTCCCAGGTCTTCCGGCCCATGATGACGGGCTTGCCGAGGGTAGTCTCTTTGAAGAAGGCGAGATCTGCGGCAAGACGCCACGGAAGTTCGCCCTCGACACCGATCACATTATTCCGTGCCTTGGCAACGATGAGGCATACTTTAATACTGCTTTCCAAAGCCAGATCCTTGATCTTGAACCCCGTACGCAGTGTGCGCTAACCCCCCGGTCAAACGTTCACACCTCACTCACGACAAAAGACCCAGATTCGCAACTGCACAACTGCCATATCGAATGTCATTCAATCGAAAGTATAAGCTGCAATGATTTCCCAGTTGGTCAATGCTATTGCCTACAGAAATCCCGATCATTTTCTGGTCGTCAGCGCACTTCTCCTGGCTTCCCTCGCGCTTGTCTATGTTCTGAAGGGCCGGACATGGGCGCTGGTCTATCTGGCGCTCATTCCATTCCTGAACTGGACTTTCGGCCAGGCAGACCATGTCATGCAGCCCGTGCCTTTCATCGAGGGGGCGGTGTTCAACCCGATCACCATACTCACCGGGCTCGTGTTCGTGGTGCGCGACTTTGCCCAGCGCGAGATGGGCCACCGGGTGCTCATCGTCATGGCCATGGCGATCGGCTGGTCGTTCTATTATGCCTTCCCGCCGATCGCGATCGCCTCGGCGGCAGCCTACGCCGTTTCGGAAACCGTGGACTGGACTCTCTTTACATTCACGCGGTTGCGCCTGTCGTCGCGCGTTCTCCTGTCCTCGGCGCTCGCCGCCCCGATCGACACGGTTGTCTTCTTGTACGGCGCAAGTTTCGTCGATCCGGACCAGTTCACGATATGGAATGTCGTGTTCATGATTATCGGCAAGATGATGGGGGCGGTCGTCATTTTCTATGCGCTTCGCCAGCGCGAGGCGCGCGGGGAATTTGCCGGTGCCGCCTACGGACCGACAGACAAGGCCTGGTAACGCCTCAGACTGCGACGAGCGCCTTGATGTGCGGGTGGGGATCGTAGCCTTCGAGGCGAAAATCCCCGTAGGTCCAGCCGAAGATATCGGTCTTGTCCGGATCGAGGACCATCTTCGGCAAGGGGCGCGGATCGCGGGTCAGTTGCAGCTGGGCCTGTTCGACATGGTTGAGGTAGAGGTGCACGTCGCCGAACGTGTGGATGAATTCGCCGGGCTGGAGCCCCGTCGCCCGCGCGACCATCAGCGTCAGCAGCGCATAGGAGGCGATGTTGAACGGCACGCCGAGAAAGACGTCGGCCGAGCTCTGGTAAAGCTGGCAGGAGAGGCGCCCCTCCATCACGGAGAACTGGAAGAGGCAGTGGCAGGGCGGCAGGGCCATGTCGTTGACATCAGCCGGGTTCCAGGCCGAGACGATGAGCCGGCGCGAATTGGGGTTTGTCCGGATCTCGTTCAGGAGCCAGGCGATCTGGTCGATGACGCGGCCGTCGGGCGCGGCCCAGGACCGCCATTGCTTGCCATAGACCGGGCCGAGATCGCCGTTTTCGTCGGCCCATTCGTCCCAGATCCGCACGCCGTTTTCC
The DNA here is from genome assembly GCA_964429935.1 of uncultured Hyphomonadaceae bacterium. Lineage (GTDB taxonomy): Bacteria > Pseudomonadota > Alphaproteobacteria > Caulobacterales > Hyphomonadaceae > CALLCD01. The sequence goes on along the minus strand of CAYSED010000043.1, from coordinate 15,390 downwards.
TGCAGCCAGCGGACATTCGTATCGCCTTTCAGGAACCAGAGCAGCTCGCAGATAATGGATTTCAGGTGCAGCCGTTTCGTCGTCATGAGCGGGAAGCCTTGCGACAGGTCGAAACGCATCTGGCGGCCGAACACGGCTATCGTCCCGGTCCCCGTCCGGTCGTCCCGCACGGTGCCATTGGCGAGGATGTCCTTCAGGAGATCATGATAAGCCTGCATGGTGGCATCTTTTCTGGCTGGTGCGGGCAACACGGCGGCAATTGAGTCGGTTTCACCAGTGTCGGCGAAGCTGCGTCCTGCCTCAAGACCCGTTTGCGCGCCCTCGCAGGGTAAACCGCAGCTTAAGGCCATTCCGGCAAATCCCGCCGCCAGCCTAACAGACGGGAAAACACTTTGCGGCATAAGGCTGGACGAATGTTCATTTTCCGTCCTGAAGGGGCATCGGCATGATGACGAAATCGACACGGCCGTCGGTGAAACGGTTTCTTCGGAACACGTCCGGCAATGTGGCTTTCATTACCGCCCTCGCAATCGTGCCGATCATCTCGATCGCAGGGTTCGCCGTGGACTACCAACTGGTCATCACCAAAAAGAATACCGTCCAGCATACGCTCGATGCGACCCTGATCGCGGCCGCCCGCGAGCGCCAGGCCGGCATTTCCGACGAACAGGTCCGGATGTTCGTGCGCAACCAGTTTGCCAATTTCATGCTGGCGAACGACCCGAACCTGAATTGCCAGGCGGTGGATGTCGTCGTTTCGGAAGTCGACGAGGACATCAACGCCTCGGTCACCTGCACGCAGCCGACAACGCTTGCCGCCGTGTTCATGAATGACCATGTCAATTTCACTGTCTCCGCCGGCACAACCTATGGCATCGGCAAGATCGACGTCGCCTTTGTCTTCGACTTGTCAGGCTCGATGAATTCCAACGGCCGCCTCGCGGCGCTGAAAACGGCGGCCGTCGATGCCGTCGACACGCTCCTGCCGACCGGCGACGCCAACAATGGCGACGTGCGGCTTTCGATTTCGACTTACAACCAGTCAGTCAATGCGGGACAATATTTTGACGAGGTCGTGGCATTCAACCGCCGCCCGGCAGTCCTCGAATCCTCAGAAGATATCGGCGACATCTATGCCAGCGACATCATTGGCGTCGTCCAGATCGACTCCTCGAACAACCGCCACTTCTATGACTACGAGACAGTTCGCTGTGACGAAGGAAACCCGTTGAACGCGAACAATGATGCCAATTATCGCACTAAATGTGATGACTATACAGACTGGGCAGCGCGTTTTTATTATGAGAGCACGTGCGTATACAATCGTCGTGGTGATGAAGCCTTTACGGATGCTGGACCGGAAGACGATGCGTGGATAATTGCTGGCCATCCGGTGTGGAATTATCGCAATAACAATAACGACAACGTGCGCATCGACTTCCGCAACAAGTTTGACGGCGAGAACGAAGCCGAAGACCAGATTGGCCAGATGCGGCGAGGCGAGACGCCGCCGTCGCTCGTAACTAATGCACGCGGCCTGGACGACACCCCGGACAATGCCGGTTCGTTCCGATACGACACGACGAATGGCGAAATTCTGAGCTGCCGTCCTGACAATGAGCCCGTGCCGCTGACCCACGATCGCTCGACACTCGTCAATTTCATTAATGGGATGACCGCCAATGGCGGCACGGCCGGCCATCTCGGGATTGCCTGGGGCTGGTATCTCCTGTCGCCGGAATGGTCGGACATCTGGCCGGCAGCATCCGAGCCGCATGAATACAATGCCGACGATACGGCCAAGGCGCTTATCATCATGACCGACGGCGAGTTCAACTCAACCTACCCGACGGATACCCTTTCGAGTACGGAAATGGCCGCGCGCTACTGCGACAATATCAAGGCCGACACAAATATCGTCATCTTCACGGTCGGCTTTGAAGTACCTGACACCGTGCCGACAGTGGGCAGCACCGGCAAGACGATCATCGATTATTGTGCCTCGCGCCCGGAGTTCGCATTCAATGCGGCGAACTCACAGGAACTGCTCGATGCCTATTCGCAGATCGCCACTTCGATCTCGGAACTGCGCATCACAAACTGAGCCTCGCAGGGACGCCGCAGCCGCGCCCGGCCGGCCTGTCGCCATGCTCGCGGCAAGCCGGCCTTTCCTTTTTGGCCTCAAGCGACTACACTAAAAGTGTTCTTCGGAACTATGGTGATAAACCCTTGCGTAATAAGCGGCTCGGACGCGGGGGCGGTACCCGGCGGCTCCACCATTCCCCGACAGGGGTTCATGGGGCCGAAACAGGATCGACGGACGTCTAAAGGCTATGGATTTTACCCGTGTGAGCTGCGTCAGAAGCTCAAAAAGCAATAGTTGCTAATGATAACTATGCTGAAGGTGAACTGCTCGCAGCGTAAGCTGACGCGCAGTATCCCGCTTTAAGTCCTGGGGATTCAGCTCTCCAGGCGGGGCCCGGAGGCGCCTGGCAACAGAAGCCTCCACTTTCTCCCCTGGCGCTTGCCCATGCCCGCGGCTGCCCTTCTGGCGGGCAAATTGCATTCCCCGGCCAGGATGGCCGCGCCTGCTTTCGCCCGTGCAACGAACCCCGTTGTCTGGCAATCATTGACGGCCTATTGTTAAGGGGCGGGGCGAGGAGACAAGCGCGTGACCGACTATATCGGCTATGAAGAGCTGACGAACGCAGCGATGCGCGGCGTTGTCCGCGACGTGCTGCGGAGGACGGCCGAAGCGGGCGCGCCGGAAGGCGACCACCATTTCTACATCTCGTTCCGGACGAAGGCGGCCGGGGTCTCGATTGCGCCTCACCTTGTCGAACGCTTTCCGGAAGAGATGACCATCGTCATCCAGCACCAGTTCTGGGACCTTGAAGTCCATCCCGGCCATTTCGAGATCATTCTGAAATTCTCCGGCGTGCCGCAGCATCTCAAGATCCCGTTCGCCGCGATAACGCGCTTCGTCGATCCGTCCGTCAATTTTGGCCTGTCCTTCGACAAGCAGGACGCGCCGACCGCCAATGCCCTGATAGCGCCGGTTCGCCAGTTGCCCGGCGATAAGGAGACCAGCAAAGGCGCGCCGGAAGCTGGCACAGTCGTCAATCTCGACGCGTTCCGGCGCAAGTGAGCGACACGGCGCCGACCCTGACCGATGCTGACATGCTCGCCCGGTTCCGGTCGTCAAAAAAGCGCCCCCCCTGCTCTGACACGCTCGGAATGGAACTCGTCGCCGTCGACCAGGCAGCGATGGAAATCCGCATGGCGTTCGATGTCAGTTCGTCTTTCGCCAATCCCACGGGCGCGGTCCAGGGCGGCTTCATCTCGGCCATGCTGGACGAGGCCATGTCGACCTGCTGCATCATCGCTTCGAACGTGACCATGACGGCACCGACGCTCGAAATGAAGACGAGCTTCTTCCGGCCGCTTTTTCCGGGCCCGGCGAGCGTGACCGCCCGGATTGTCAAATGGGGCAGCTCGGCCGCCTTCATGGAAGCCGAAGCGCATGACCCGGAGGGCCGACTCGTGGCCCGGGCGAGCGCGACAGCGCTGCCGAAACCGTTCAAGCGAATAGGGTCTGGCAGCGAGGGCTAAGCCGGTGCGCGCATCCTTCATGGTTCGACAAGCTCACCATGAGTTCTCTCAGGAATCACCAAGAGCCAGCCACAAGATCAGACTCATGGTGAGTTCGTCGAACCATGAGTTGCGCCGTCGTTTCCCTTGCAAACGCGAACCGTCTAGCGAGCCGTGATGAAGTCGCGGATGTCGTTGTTGAGCGCTTCGAGCGATGGCTCGTGGACATACATCATGTGCCCGGCGGGATAGTATTTCATCGTGATGCGGTCCGGCACAACACCATTGCGGGTGAGGCTGAACTCGGCGCTGAAAAAGGGCGTCGCGAAATCGTAATAGCCGGCCGCATTGAAAACCCGGAGCCCCGAATTGTGCCGCATGGCGGTGCCGATCCAGGGCGCGACATTGAACATGAACCCGCCCCCCGGACCCTCGATCTCCCA
>CAYSED010000043.1:0-11346 GCA_964429935.1 uncultured Hyphomonadaceae bacterium | reverse complement strand
TCCACTGGCTGCCCAAGCCGGAAATGATCTCGTATTCCCGGTCCATGTCGAGGCCGAGATCGGAGCGGAAATAGGTGTTGAGCGCTGCGGTATATGCCCCGTCTATGGCAACAAAGGACGGGTCCTGGTCGGGCCGCTCGCCTGCCCGGTCATAGTCGACGCCGGTATAGCGGCTGTCGAGGCGGCCGACGGTGAGCCCGCGATCACGCAGAAGTTCCTTCTGGAAGCGGGCAAGAGATACCCGCAGGTCGGCGTCATCGAGAAAGGCTTCCGAAAGCCCGGTGAAGCGGGCAAGCCGGGCGCGGATATCGGCCCGCTCTGCAGCATCGAGACGGTTCCCCTTCATCAGGGCGGCCATGTAGTCGCCTTCGGCAAACTCGCGGGATTCCTGGACGAAGGCTTCAAGATCGTCCGGGCGGTCGGCGAGCGCGTTATGGTACCAGGCCGTGGCCGCCATGGTCGGCAGGAGGACAGGCCAGGCCATTTCATTGCCGGGCGCGGTGACGTCATGGGCCATGTCGAGCACGGTCGAGACGAGGATGATGCCGTTGAGGGCGAGGTCTGTATAGCCGCCCTCGAGCTCGCGCAGGACCGCTGCCGAGCGCAGCGTGCCATAGCTTTCGCCGCCGACATATTTCGGGCTGTTCCAGCGGCCATTGGCGCTGACCCACTGGCGGATGAACCGGGCGACCGAGGCGGCATCCTCATGCACGCCCCAGAATTCCTTCGCTTCGGTCTCCCCAAGGGCGCGCGAAAAGCCGGTGCCGACAGGATCAATGAAGACAAGGTCCGTGACGTCGATCAGGGCGTGCGGATTGTCGATGAGCGGGTAAGGCGGCGCACCATCGTCGCGCGCATCGGAGGGAATCGCAACACGCTTCGGCCCGAACGCGCCCATGTGGAGCCAGACCGAGGAGGAGCCCGGTCCGCCATTGAAGAAGAAGGTAATCGGGCGGGTCGCCGGGTCATCGACGCCGGTCTTTATATAGGCGGTCGAGAACATGGCCGCTTCCTGCTCGCCGTCATCATCTGTGAGGATGGTCTCGGAGAGGATGACGCGATAGTCGACCCGCTCACCGTTGAATGTGCCGCGGCGTTCGAGCATCTGGCTGTAGGCTTCGTGCGGCGCGGCGGCGGTCTTGGCCATCTCGTCCTGCGCGTGCGCGCCGCTTGCGCCAATCAGCGCGACGATAGCCGCAAGCCCGATCTGTTTCATCATGGTCCCTGCCCACTTCAAGTTTCTGTCGGGTGAAGAAAGCATGGGAGGACCGGGCCTGTCACCCCGCCCTCGCCCCTGAAGGGAGTTCGGGCGGGATGACAAGCCGGCGCTTCAAAGCAGCAGGTCCGCCGCGAAGAAGGCGAAGAAGCCGCCGACGAGATAGCAGGCGACGGCGATCCCGAGGAGCCAGGTTCCAAGACGGCGCATCCGCGTGCAGGCGCGTGCGGCTGCCGGGTCGATCGGACAGGGCGCGTTGCGCATCTGCCATTTCAGCCCGGCTGCCCCGGCAAGCAGAAGCCCTGCCGCGACAAAAAGCTCCAGCTTGTGCCCGGTCAGCCAGACGAGCCCCGGCACGTTCGCTGCGAGGCCCGCCATGACGGCCCCTGCCCCCAGCGTGACGAGCAGGGCTGGCAAGGCGCAGCACAGAAGCGTCGTCGCGCTCGCGAACAAGGCGAGCGTCGGCCCGGCCGTCTCACGAAGCAGCAATCTCAATGCGGCCTCCCTCGAATGCGGCGTCGCCCCGGCGGATGGCCGAAAGCCGGTAGCCCGACTTGCGGACAAGCTCGGTGATCTCCCCGTCCGGCAAGGTTGCGCCGGGCGCAAGGACGAGGTTCAGCGTCTTCAGGTCGAGATCGACATAGGTCGCCGCCACTTCGGCGCGGCGGCCGAAGGTGCGGTTCATGGCCTTGGCGCAGAAGTCGCAGACGACGCCAAGGACATCCACCGCGACCGGTTCGCCGCCTGCGTCGAGCGCGGCGGCCATGTCCGGCGTGACAGCGAAGGCTACCGGAGCGGCAGTCGGCGCGTCGGTGTCGGTCTCGGACGCGGCTTCGGCGTGCTCGTGGGCCTCGTGGTCCATGTCATGGGCAGAATGATCCTGTCCGGCAGCCGGGAAGGCGAGCGCGAGGAGGACGGAGAAGACAAGCGGTTTCAGCATGGGGAAAGCTCCTTTCAGAAGCGGTAGGTGAAGTTGACGAGGGGCTGGTCGTCGGTGACGCTCCAGCCGAGTTCGAGGAGCGCGCCGCCCTTGAAGAGGCGTACCAGCGGCGTGATGCCGAGCTCCTCGGGATTGTCCGGCCTGTGGTCGACCTCGACCATCAGCCAGGTGTGGATCGCCCCGGTATTGGCGACATAGGGGGCAAACCCCATGCGGCCGGCCTGCATGAACTGGTCATTGACCGTCGTGCCGTCCGAATAACGGGCCTGATAGGACGTGAACCAGCGGCGGGTCTCCCAATCGGCGAAGACCCCGGCATAAGCAGCCGGTCCGGGATCGGCAGGATTGTTGCCGACGCCATTGGCAAGGCCCGCTCCGCCAAACGCGTAGACATTGGCCTGGTAGTTCTCCCCAAACCAGCGATTGACGAGCCAGGTGGCCTGCACCGTGTTCAGGACAACATCATTCTGCCGGTCCCATTCGGACCTCAGGCCGAGCGAAAGCTCGGGGTTCAGGGTGTAATGGACCCAGAGCGATGTGCCCTGGCGGTCGGTTTCCTCGATCAGCGTCCAGCCACCTTCATAGGAGACGGGACGGGCAGTCGCCTGCCCGGCAAGGGCGAGGGCGAGCGCGCAAAGCGCTGCGGTTCTGACAGCCATGGATCATGGCCTTTCTCATCGGGATTGGTCACAGGGGCTCTGAAGGGGCGCGCGGCGTGCGGGCCCCTTGGGAATCAGATGCGCCCTGTTCGCGGCGGCGGACCGTCCTGCAGGGACATGGCATCCTTGCCGAATGTGTCCATGGCCTTTTCGTGTCCGCTGCCGTGGAAGGGACGGGGCTCACCTGTCAGGGGCAGGACGGCACTCGCCAACATGGTGCAGCCTTGGCAATCTGGCCCGCCATCACACCCGGACGGGCAATCCGGCATGTCGGGCGTGGGCATCTGTCCAGAATGGCCTGCCATGTCATGTCCGGCGTGTTCGCCGTGGCCGGACGGCATGGCCATGGCATGATCCATTGCCCCGGCACCTTCTCCGGCATGGGCGCAAGGCTGCGGAATGGCGAAGGCCATGGACATGGCAAACAGGAGAGCGACGAGCCGGATCATTTCTTCCGGCCTCCGAGCACGGCGACGAGTTCCTCGACCTTTTCCCGGCGTGCTTCGAGCGTGCCCTTGGCAAGCGCGCCCTCGACGCAGGAGCTGATATGGTCGTCAAGGATCAGGCCTTCCAGCCCGGAAAGCGCGGCCTTGACCGCCTGGACCTGGCGGACGACATCAATGCAGTAGCGGTCAGCCTCGACCATGCCGGCAATGCCGCGCACCTGCCCCTCGATCCGGGCGAGCCGCTTCAGGGCCGTTGTCTTGGTGTCCGCTCTCATGACAATACCCTATAGGGGTATAATGGGGATCGCGTCAATCCGGCCTGTCATGATAGATGATTGTCGCCATGAGCTATGATGTCGGGTCAGGTGATCTCGTCCTTTGCGTGAACGCGGCGCCGAACCATGTGACGGGGGAGCCTGTGCCGCTTGTTGCCGGGGAGACCTACCGGGTGTGGGGCGTCATGCCGTTCCTGTGCCCGTGCGGACGGTCCGATGCCCTGCTCGATGTCGGCGTCGGGTTCGCCTGGTGCCAGACGCGCTTCCGCCTCCTGCCCAAGCCGAAGGCGGAGAGGAAAAAGCGCGAGGTCGCTGCGCCGAAAGAGGTCGAGAAGGTCTGAGGCGGAGGGGGGCGCGCGTCTTCAAGGACACTTCAGGCGGCTTGCCTCCCGAGATATGACGACTTCCCGCGACTTGATCGCGGGACCCATCTCCCGGGCTGCAGATCTGAGTGCTGGAGCTGGACCCCGCGATCAAGTCGCGGGGAACCGCCGCCGGTGGTTCGGGTGCTGGATGCCACGGACGGAGCCGTGGCATGACGCCGACCCTGAGCCAGATGGAATACCGAGAGGTTCGCCGAACCCGGAGACGGCTTAATGCAGCGGGCATAGAGGCGCATCAGGAGGTTTCGGCTGTCCGCCCAGGAGAGCCACGCTAAAGCGCCTCGGCCTTCAGCCAGATGCCTTCGCGTTCGCCGGTGCGGCGCTCGACGAGGAGCCGGGCGACCTGGTGGTCGTCCTCGAAGACATGGCCGGTGAGCGCGTCAAGCAGGGCCTTGGCGAGATTGTCGAGATCCATCCAGGGCGCGTCGCCGGTATATTCCATGACGATGTGGACGGCATAGTCGCCATAGCCGGGGCGCAGGCGCTGGAAATCTTTGCGGAAGAAGTCCTTCAGGAGCGTCTTGTAGTATTTGGCCTGCGTGGTGAGGCCGGAGCAGCGGACCTCGAGCGCGCCGTCATCATTGATCCGCGCGGCGGTCTTGCCGGACCTTGTCCAGTCGGTCAAATGCGCGCCCAGCCTGCCAGCTCCCGTTTCGCGATGGCTTCGAGGACGTCGATGCATTCTTCGGAATCATTCAGGCAGTCGAGCATGGCGAAATGGGTGCCGCCGGCCTCGATGAATTCTTCCCTGCCCTCTATGGCGAGCTCTTCGAGCGTCTCGACGCAATCGGACACGAAAGCCGGGGCGGCAATTGCGACCTTGCGCACGCCCTGCCCCGGCAAGGCTTCGAGGGTTTCGTCGGTATAGGGCTGGAGCCATTCGGTCGGCCCGAAGCGGGACTGGAAGGTCGTCAGGCAATAGTCGGCGCTCCAGCCGAGCCGTTCGCGCACGAGGCGCGAGGTCTTCAGGCAGTGGCAATGATAGGGATCGCCCTTCAGGAAATAGGATTTCGGAATGCCGTGATAGGACAGGATGACCCGCTCCGGCACGAAGTCAAGCGCCGCGATCTGGCGTTCGAGCGAGGCAGCGAGCGCGCGGACATAGGCCGGATGGTCATGAAAGGCCGCCGCGGTGCGCACGGCAGGCTGCCAGCGCATCTTCTTCAGGGCATCGAATGTCTTGTCATAGACGCTCGCGGTCGTCGCGGCCGAATATTGCGGATAGAGGGCGATGACGGCGATCTGGTCGCAGCCGTCGGCCTTGAGGGCGGAGATGCGGCTCGCAATCGAGGGATTGCCGTAGCGCATGGCGAAGTCGACGACGACTTCATGGCTGGAGAGCCGGGCACGCAGAAGCTCGGCCTGGCGTTCTGTATAATGGAGGAGCGGCGACTTGTTCTCGTCCTTCATCCAGATCTTCTTGTAGGCCGCCCCGGATTTTGCCGGCCTGAAGGCGAGGATCGGCCCCTGCAGGATAAGCTGCCAGATCCATTGCGGGGTCTCGATGATGCGCGTGTCGGAGAGAAACTCGGACAGGTAGCGGCGCATGGACCAGTAATCGGTCCCCTCGGGGGTCCCGAGATTGACGAGCAGCACGCCGGTCCTGGCGGCGCGAACCTCCGGATGGTCGCCCGGAAGCGGCCCCGTCGCGGACAGGGCATGTGTTTGCGTGTCAGCCATGGGCCGCCGGTCCTCTCTCATTCATGGAGTGTATTTAGGACGGACGGGGCGAGGGCAAGGGGACATGTGAATTGGGGGCTGCACTTGCATGTTACTGGAAAGGCGCAGGATTCCTCTCTAGGAAGTAGCCTTTAGCCGCCCTGCCCCCATTCTCGCCACACGGAACCCGACCCCATGACCAAGACACCGACCCGTACCGAGACCGACACGTTTGGACCTGTCGAGGTTGATGTCTCGGCCTATTGGGGCGCGCAGGCCGAGCGGAGCCGGGGCAACTTCCGGATCGGCTGGGAGAAGCAGCCCGAACCCATCGTCCGCGCGCTCGGCATCGTCAAGAAAGCCGCCGCCGAAACGAACATGGCGCTCGGCAAGCTCGACCCGGAGATCGGGGCCGTCATCGCGAAGGCCGCCGACGAAGTGATCGAGGGCAAGCTCAGCGCGCATTTCCCGCTCGTCGTCTGGCAGACGGGGTCTGGCACGCAGTCGAACATGAACGCGAACGAAGTGATCTCGAACCGGGCAATCGAGATGCTCGGCGGCGAGATGGGCTCGAAAAAGCCGGTTCACCCGAACGATCATGTCAATATGAGCCAGTCGTCGAACGACTGCTTCCCGACTGCCATGCACATTGCCGCCGCCGAAGAGACTATCCACCGTCTTCTCCCGGCGCTGCAGGTCCTGCACAATGCGCTGAACGACAAGGCGCAGGCCTGGAAGGACATCATCAAGATCGGGCGCACGCATACGCAGGACGCAACGCCGGTCACGCTCGGCCAGGAGTTTTCCGGCTATGCCAAACAGGTCGAGAACGGGATTGCCCGCATCGAGATGACCCTGCCCGCGCTGATGGAGCTTGCCCAGGGCGGGACGGCGGTCGGCACCGGGCTTGCCTCGCCGGCCGGGTTTGCCGACATGGTGGCCGACAAGATCGCGCAGATCACCGGGCTGAGATTCACCTCCGCGCCGAACAAGTTCGAGGCGCTCGCCGCCCATGACGCGATGGTGATGACGCACGGGGCGATCAACACGGTGGCCATGTCGTGCTTCAAGATCGCGAACGATATCCGCTTTCTCGGCTCGGGCCCGCGCTCGGGGCTTGGCGAGCTGGCCCTGCCGGAAAACGAGCCGGGTTCGTCCATCATGCCCGGCAAGGTCAACCCGACCCAGTGCGAGGCGCTGACGCAGGTCTGCGCGCACATCCATGGCAATAATGCCGCCATCGGCTTTGCCGGGAGCCAGGGCCATTTCGAGCTCAATGTGTTCAACCCGATGATGGCCTATAATTTCCTGCAGTCGGTGCGCCTTCTGGCCGACGCGGCAGTCTCGTTCACCGAGAACTGCGTAGTGGGAATCGAGCCGCGGCTCGACAATATCGAGCGGGGGCTGAAAAACTCGCTGATGCTGGTGACGCCGCTGAAGGAAAAATACGGCTATGACCTTGCCGCGAAGGTTGCCAAGACCGCGCACCAGAATGGCACCACCTTGCGCGAGGAAGCGATCAAGCTCGGCATCCCGGCGGAAGACTTCGATGCGATCGTGCGGCCGGAGAAGATGATCGGGCCGGATGCGGGTTGATTGGCATCCCATGCCGGTTTAATTTGCATGTCATGCAAATGCATGTCTCGCGAGCCCGCAACAGGATCACGTGCCGGATCGGCTAATGTTACCTATGGTTTCCAACGTGAGTGCCGCCGTGTTGTCTGAAAAGCCACGGCAAGTATAAAGTGAGTTTTCAGCTGAGGCATGAATGTCTGACCAGCGATCAAGGGCTCTACCGTTGCCCTGCCCGTTAGGATTGCTTTCGATTTGTTTGTATGCGGCTTCGGCTTTGTCGCGGATGTCTTTACAAGAGTCCGCACACCGATTGCGTGCGCGCTCGCAATTATTAATTGCTAAAACGTTGATTGCCCCTGAGACGACGGCCATCCCCTGCTGAGCGACACAAATTTTTTGGATATTATCGGGGTTTGAAATCTGCGGTAAGATGATGCCCGCAATGGCCTCAATCGCATTTTTATTATTTTTAGAAAGATGACCACCCGTCATGCATTTGATCGGATCATCACAGCAGTCTTCAGCATCACGGCGATCTTCAGTGCACGCCTTTAGCTCATCATCGAGGGAGTAGGACCGAGAACTTGCGCGGAGATGGCTCACCTCTTCAGGGCCCGAAACCACCTCAGGTTCACTAGCACCACTGAGCGGATGAGGTCTTTGTGCGCTCTTTAAAGCACTCCTAAATTTAGCGAAGGTCGCATTGTCCCCGAGGTTGCATGTGTCTAGGTTTACCAGGCTTTGACAAAATGTTGTGGCATTACAATCGCTCAATGGTGAACCAGGCGCAGCGAAACCACAGTATTGTTCAATCTGTGCGACAATGTCTGGATTTGAGGTTCGGCCGGGTAGGACGGAAATGAGCGAGTCCCTGGCCGAACTTGCATAGGATAGCGATTCTGCTAGTGCAATTAACGCGAAAAAGGTAAACCTAAATCCTCTCGCCATGATGTTAAGGTTTCGGCTCTTTTTGAGATTCTCTTTAGGTCAATTGAGCAAAACGCAATAGGAAGATTAAAAGGCTAGTAGGCCAGTCCATGGTTTTCACGGCCCGGCTCGTAGTCAATCAGTCGGCTACCGGCACCGGGGATTTCTACGCCTGTATCCCCGCCGTCGCGCTCATTCGTTATAACCCCTAAAGCGTACGTCTTGCCGTCTAGATCAACAGCGTAAACACCACCCGACATTCCATTAACTGTAGGTGTGCGCGTTCTCACAACATCGTTTTGATCCACCTTTGCGCCTCTGGTAGAGGGGTTGGATAAGCAGCGGTTAACCACTTCTCCACCAGGGCCAAAACGCCCAGCCGAACAAACCACGGCTCCCTCAGCCTCGGAACGCCGACTTGGGGGTAGCTTTGGTAAACTGATCTTCTCTAATATTTGTTCAGAATTGCTGCCCGGCGTGGCCTCTAAATCAAACCAAGCCTGGTCATGCGCGGCAAGATCTGCACTTCCAGAAAAGTTTATATCAAGCCGTTCACTAACTGTGGTTTTAACCTTGTCGCTAGAAAATTTAGGAGGCCCTAATTTTACAGCTGACAAGGTTACTCCACCGTGTGCGTTAACTATAACACAAGAGTTAAAATCAAAAATACCTGCTGGAGAGCTTGTATCGTCTTCACGCGGTCCTAGAAGTCGACGGTTCGAGACATTCAATACGTGTGCGGCAGTCCGCAGCTGAAAGCTTGAGGGATCGCCTTCCTTTACAACATGAAAACTATTCCCCAGCTTGCGACCGTTGCACTCTAGATCCACAGCTGCGGAACAAACGGCGCTCGCCCTGAAGGAGTTATCAGCCTGCAAGATTCCACTCACTGAAGACGGCAAAGCGGGACAGTTATCAAAAAAATTATCTCTCTCAAATACTCGAGCGTCTTTTTCCCAAATTCCATCCCCAACAAACGCATTCACCTCTCGCATGTACTCGCGAAGGTCGCCGGCTTGGTTTGGCACAGATAAACCTGAGCGACAGCCTTGGCCCATGATTTCTGCCGTTGTGAATCCAGCCATATGGCATTGATCCATATACATCTGGCCAAATTCATCACAAAAATCTGCCAAGTCTGTTCTTGAAAAATCACAAGAGTCGTTGATGAGCCCTTGCGAAAACCGTCGTTGGATTGCGGTGCTTAAGGAGACGCCCGAAGGACCACTCTGCCGTTTGATCCGATGGTCCAGCGCCTGCCAAGGAGCGGCCGAGAACCCGGCCTCGCCGGCAGACACGCCAAAGTTCAGTCCAAGCAGAATTGCGAGGCCGCATAAAGCTTGAAACACCCGATGCACCCGAAAGACTCCGATCAAAGATTTCGGCAGAACAAGACGCAATGCTGTGACAAGCCCACCGGATTGCGCAACCGCAAGCGTCGACCGTTCTTATCGCGAAGACTGAATATGCGTCGCACGCACCGCCCGCCTGTCACCCTCAATCCCGCGTGAGGCTAACCCCCAGCCCCTGCTTAAATTTGGAAAGTCCACAATCTTGGAACGAAAATACTCGATTCTCTTGCTCCAAGCCTAATTGGAACCCACAAATTAGTATAATTCTACTCAAAAGAGATAGTCCTGTCCAGAGAGAAGCGCAGGCTCATGGCTGACGCCTCCGGCAATCCCGGCTAGTCTTTGCCATTGACAGATTCGCCCGCTTCAAAGGACACGCCCATGCCCACCGCCCCTGTCGGCTCGAAAGCCAACCCGTCGCAGTTCGATGTCTATGGCAAGCTTGCCGAGGACGAGCCCTATTTCGTTCTGCGGGCGGACGATCCCTTGTCTTCGGCGCTGCTCGAACTGCATGCCTATATCGGCGCAGGCCAGGCGGGTGCGGCTCACAACAAGCTCGCCGAGATCATGGACATGGCGAAGGCCAACCCGCCCCGCCCTGCCGCGAGCCCGAAATACCGGGAGACGTTCGCGATCTCGCTCGCCATGGAACAATGGCGCGACGCACACCGCAAATAGGAGCTCGCGTGATGGCCGAACTGGTCAATCTCAACAAGGCGCGCAAGGCCCGGGCGAAAGCGGCAAAGGAAACCGCTGCCGCTGGGAACCGGGCAAAGTTCGGGCGGCCCAAGGCCGAGGTTGCACTTGCCAAGGCCAAGGCTGCCAAAGCGGCGCGTGACCTTGAGGGCAAGAAACGGGATTGAGCCACGAGCTCCAGCGCGGGTTCTTCATGCTTCGACAGGCTCATGGTTCGACAGGCTCACCATGAGTTCTCCCAAGACCGCAACTCATCCTGAGCCTGTCGAAGGATGAGCCTGTCGAACCATGAGCCTGCGAAGCATCGCTTACCCGACACTCAGCGCAAGGACGCGGCTGATGACGGCGCGGGGCTCGCCGCTTTCCTCGTGGTAGCGGTTGATGGCGGACTGCAGGCTGGCAAGCGCCGCCTTGCTGGTGGCTTCAGGTTTCTCCAGAACGCCCTCAATAACAAGAGCACGGCAGACATCTGCCGACGCGATCCATGCGTCCCAGCCTGAGAAGCGCAGGAAATATTGCGCCGTCGCCCCGCCAAGGCGGCTACCGCGCTTGTTGAGCCAGGCCATCAGCCCGGCCTGGTCGCCCTCTGGCCAGCCCGCGAGCTTCCGCGCAAAACCGCCCTCCCCGGTATCGACCTCGTGGACGAATTTCGCGTTCTCGAGCGTTGCCTTGATCTTCTGTCCGTTGCGCACGATGCGGTCGTCCGAGACGAGCCTGTCCAGCACCTCGTCGCCGAGAAAGGCGAGCCGGGCCGGATCGAAGCCATCAAAGGCGGCCTCGAACCCGTCCCATTTCGCCTCGATGACTTTCCAGTTGAACCCGGCGCAGAAAACACAGAACGCCATCTGCGACAGGAGCCGGTCGGCAGTGATGGCCGCATAGTCGCTGACGGCATGGTGATTGGCCGCGCGGGCCAGCACGGCCGCTTCGCTGCCATGTTGCCCGGCGGCCCGGGCGAGCACGCTGGCGAAACTCATAAGGCAGTCTCCTTCTGAAGGCGCGAGAGGAATCCGTCGGAGGCAAGCTCGATCAGGTCAAGCGCGGCTTCGAAATCTTTGGGTCCGCCGTCATAAGGGTCCGGCACCTCGTCCGCCCCGGCCTCCGGCGCGTAGGACAGGAAGAGCGAGATCTGCGCCCCTCCCCCGCCCGAGGCAAGCCGGTTGAGGTCGGCAAGATTGCGGGCATCCATGGCGAGGACATGATCGAAGCGCGCAAAGT
>CAYSED010000042.1:15850-20325 GCA_964429935.1 uncultured Hyphomonadaceae bacterium | reverse complement strand
CTGATGAATCACACATCACGCCAAAACTGAATCCTGAATGTCGATTGAACCTAGGGGTTACGGTACGGCAAGGGGCGCTCCGGTCCGTCACCTTGTTGCGAGCGGAGAAATTGCCGCGTCGGCGTGGTCAGGCGTTCGGGCATCGTCTCCTTCGCGAACCATCCCCAGCCGCCGTGCTTTTCGGGTTCGCGGATGGCGGGCTTGCCGCCGACGATGCGGGTAAAATAGACGGGCGCAACCCAGTGGCGGCCATCGTCTCCGTCAATCGTCTCGGTCAGGCAGGCGAGGGTGCCGACCTCGATGACGATGCCCAGCTCTTCGAGAATTTCGCGGGCGACGGCGGCCTTCACGGGTTCGCCGAAGTCCACCTTTCCGCCGGGCAGGCCCCAATGTCCGGCTTCCGGCGGCTTCAGGCGCTGGATTAGCAGGACCTCGCCCCGGTCGTTTACTATGACGGCCCCGCACGCGGCCTCGGGCCGCTTTGCCCCGTTCATCAGAATGTCCTCGTCAGGCCTGCCTGGATCGTGGTTTCGGTTGTATCGAACCGGTCGATGTTTGAGGCGAGATATTCAATGTCGAGCGCAATGAAGGGCGAAGTGCCGAACAGGCGCCAGTCGCGCTTCACGGTCCGGACGAGGGTGCCGAAACGCCAGTCCTCGCGGGCGCGCAGGTCGGTTGCGTCAAGTCCGTTGAAGCGCTGCCAGGCGACGCGTGGCTCGACGAAAATGCCGAGCCCGAACAGCGTCTCGCGATAGGCTCCGGCCCCGGCGCTCGCGAACCAGAAGCTCTGGCTCGATATGCCGAGGTCCGCCCGGAAGGCTGTCGCGAACAAGCGCTCGAACCGGCCCTCCGCGCCGAAGCGGGAGACCGTTGCGTCGATGCCGTATGTCTGGCCGTCCTGACCGTCGAAAATGTCATCGACATCGCGCACAGTGGCGCGGCCGAAAGCGACGAGCCGGTCATTGATACGGCGCTGAACGAAGGCCTGGCCGCCCCAGGCGAAGAAGTCCTCCTCGCCGCCAAGCCAGCGCTGTTCGGCGAGGGCACGCAGCCCGATGAGGTTTTCGCCGTCCTGCAGAAGGAGCGGCCCGGCGAGGACCGTGAGAAACACTTCGTTGAAGTCCCTGTCAGTGAAGACCTGAGTCCGGTTGAAGGCCAGGGTTGACCAGCGGAGGTTCTGGCCGAGCGCCAGCCGGTTCTCGACCGAGCTGGTGGCCGTCAGCCCCACTCCGGACCCTTCGGAAACGAGGACAGCATCGTCGCTCGTCCCGTTGTCGGGGTCCGGATCGACGAATTCGGACCTTGATGTCTGCGGGGCGAGGGCGGCATCGAACGTGGCGATCCAGCTTCGGCGGCGCTGCAGGGCGGACAGGAGGCTCCGGGCTTCGGCGGCCTCTTCCTCTCCGAGACCGGTGGCGAGCGCCTGGCGGGCATTGAAGGCGGCAGAACGGTCCCGGCGGGCGGCAAATTCGCGGCGGGCGAATTCGAGCCGGGCGGGTCCGTTCCCTGGCTGGTCGGCGATCAGCGCGAGAAGGTCGTTGACTGACAGGCCGGACAATGGCGCGTCAGCCCGGGCGGCTGCGTCCATTGCCGTAACCGCAAGGGCCAGGAGCGCTGTGCGCCACATGAAGGATGCCCTTGTCAGGCAATGTCGCCGAAATGCCTCAGCGCCGCTTCGGCAACCGGGCTGCCCCATTCCTGGACGAAATGGCCGGCCTCGGCGACCTCCATCGGCTCGGGACAATTGCGGATGAGCTTGCGCATCGCTGCCATGACAGGCGGGCCAAGCACGGGATCCTGCATCCCGATCGCCATGAAGCTCTTGCCGGTCCAGTCTTCGGCCCAGAATTTCGCGGCGCGTTTCGAGGTTTCGACGCCCTCCATGTCGGGCGAAACCATGACCAGTTCCGGAAAGCGGCGGACTCCGGCCTTGAAGGTCACGCCAGGATAGGGCGCGCCATAGGCGGCGGCCTCGGCGTCACTGAGCGTCGGCGTGGAGCGTTTCATGAGCGCGGCGATGTCCATGTCCGGCTGGCTCGCCGCATAGGCTTTCCAGGCATTGAAGCCGGGTCCCGGTGAGGTGCCCATGGCGAGGGCTGTGTTCATGATGATGAGCCGGGAGAACCGTTCCGGCATGTCCATGGGCAGGGTCAGGCCGATGAGGCCGCCCCAGTCCTGGCAGACGAGTGTGATGTTCTTGAGGTCCAGCCGCTCGATCAAGGCGAGGCCCGTCTTGCGGTGAAAGTTGAACGTGTAGACCGCATCATCGACCGGCTTGTCGGACTTTCCGAAGCCGAGCCAGTCGGGCGCGACCACGCGCGCGCCTGAGGCTGCGAACACGGGGATCATCTTGCGATACAGATAGGACCAGGTCGGCTGTCCGTGCAGGCAGAGGAAGGTGCGCGGCGCATGTTTCAGGCCTTCATCGAGATAGTGGACGCGAAGGCCCTCATAGCCCGGCAGGTCGTCGGCATAATGGGCGGCAAAGGCATAGCCGGGCAGGCTGCTGAAGCGGTCGTCTGGCGTGCGTTTGGCTTCGGGGGTCATCTGGCTCTCCGGGTTGTCGCTTCGCCACTTTGTGTCAAAGTCAGGTCCATTGCCAGCAGGGAGGACGCAAGATGGCGAAAGTTCTGGGGCTCGGGGGCCTGTTTTTCCGCTGCAGGGATGTCGATGCGACGCGCGCCTGGTACACAAGGGTGCTCGGCATCGAGATCGACGGGTTCGGCGGCCATGCCTTCCACCAGAAGGCCGCCGCCGAGGTCTTCCCGAAGGGTGCGATGACGATCTGGGCACCCTTCAAAGGCGACAGCGACTATTTCCGGCCCTCGGAGGCCGACTGGATGATGAACCTCATGATCGATGACATGGACGGCATCCTGGCCAAGCTTGAAGCGGAAGGCGTGCCCCTCGTTGGCGAACCGATGACGGAATCCTATGGCCGGTTCGCCTGGATCATGGACCCGGACAATCGCAAGATCGAGCTCTGGCAGCCGATTGAAACCGGCCCCGCGTGATCGTGCCGTCGCCCGGCCGGGCGCGAAAGAATCGTGATCGCACTTGACAGGAAATTCACGTGACGGGCCGCCAAACCAGCCTAAGTCCACGCTTGTCACAAAGTCAGGCATCAGTCAGGGAGCAAGACATGTTAAACTCGGCCAGGTTTCGTCCGATCGCCCTTGCGGGGGCGGCAGCCTTTCTGCTGTCTGCCTGCTCGACGCCGACACCCTACAAGCCCGCAGAGGGGGGCATCGGTTCCTACGGCTACAAGGAAACGCGAGTGGAAGCCGGCAAGTATCGCGTTTCGTTCCGGGGCAATTCGAGCACGGATCTTGCCACGGTCGAGAACTACATCCTTCTGCGGGCGGCCGAACTGGCCTTGGCGGACGGGTTTGGCCATTTTGTGGTTATCGACGATTCCGAGAGTGGCCGACGCTCCTTCAGTTCCACATCAACCGGTTTTGGTGGCAGTTTCGGCCAGTTCGGCGGCTTTAATGGCGGCTTCGGCGGCTTCGGCACGGCCACAACCAATACCCGCGAGCGCCGTTCCTTCGACGTCGCCGCGCTCGTTCAGGCGTTTCCCGGCGAAAAGGACCCATCGGACCTGATGGCCTTTAACGCGCAGGACGTTGCCGACAACCTCGGCGCGGTGGCCGTCCGTCCGAACTGAGCCCGCCACCCGGAGGGCATCAACCCTGCACCGGCCCCGGCAGGCTTAAAAAAGAGGCCGCCCGTTTCGGGGCGGCCTGCAAGGGAGGAAACAGAAGCGGCGCTGGTGTTCGCGGCTTCGGAGATTAATCTAGTTACGAGTGAACGCATCGTCAACCATTCAGGTATCCTGAATCAGCCAAAGCTCAGCGGGACTGTGGTTCGGCCGAGGCGGTGCGGATCATCGGTTCAGCGATCTGTTCGCCCCGCGCGAGATTGTAAGTCTCGGTCAGGTCGCCATTGCCGATGGCAAGGATCGCCTGGCGGAGGACGTCTTCGACGCAGGCCTCGTCCGTGATCTCGGTGCGAAGGATCGGGCGCTCGGTCGTGCAGGCATCGACAGCCTGGCGGCTCAGGTCCTGAAGGACGCGGGTCGAGCCCTTGGCAGTCGCGAGCGCGGCTTCATCAAAGCTGAGACTGACGGTCTGGGTAACGGCCCGCTCGGCGAGGGCCGGGGCGGACATCAGGCCGACGATGAGGGCAGCGGCGACAAGTTTGGCGGAGAAGGTCGTCATGGGAAGTTTCCTTGAGCAAGGGTCCGGCGGGAGGAAGCCGTAGGAGGAGAATTATACGAACTGAACAAAACGTCAAGCGTTCAGCGATAAATATTCATGTTCCTGTCACATATGGCCAAAGCCCGGACGCTCGCCTAGGATTCCGTCCGGCCAAGAGACGCTTCGAGGGGAACAGCAGGCATATGGATTTCAACATTCCGACCGAACTGACGGCCTATCTTGCTGAACTCGATGCCTTCATCGAGGCGGAGATCC
>CAYSED010000042.1:0-15840 GCA_964429935.1 uncultured Hyphomonadaceae bacterium | reverse complement strand
TGGCGGCCAGAACGGGTCGAACCTCGCCATGGCCGTTATCCGCCAGCATCTCGCCGCCAAGGGGCTCGGCCTGCACAATGACCTGCAGAACGAGCATTCGATCGTCGCGAATTTCCCGCAGATCCTGATGCTGCGTGACTTCGCCCGCGACGACCAGAAGCACCTCGCGAACGACGCGCTAGAAGGCCGATTCATTGCCACTTTCGGCTTGACGGAGCCGCATCACGGCTCCGACGCGACCCATATGGAAACGCGCGCTGTTCCGGATAAGCGGGACGGCCGGGAAGGCTGGCGCATTGACGGGGAAAAGATGTGGATCACCGGCATGCACCATGCCACCCACATGATGTGCTTTGCCCGCACGAGCGGGGCGGACGGCGATGCGCGCGGCATCACCTGTTTCCTCGTTCCGGCGGACGATCCCGGCATCCGGATCGAGGAATATCTCTGGACGTTCAACATGCCGACGGACCATCCGCGACTGACGATCACCAATGTCTGGGTGCCCGATGAGGCAATCTTCGGGCCGGTCCATGGCGGGCTCGCGCTCGCCCAGCATTTCGTCCACGAGAACCGCATCCGGCAGGCGGCGAGCTCGCTTGGCGCGGCACGCTACTGCATCGCCGAGAGCATCGACTATGCCCGCACCCGCAAACCGTTCGGCAAGCCGCTCGCGGTCAACCAGGCGATCCAGTTCCCGATTGTCGAACTCGCAAGCGAGCTGGAAATGCTGTGGCTCCTGATCCTGAAGACGGCCTGGGAAATGGACCAGATGACCAAGCCTGAGGTCGCGGTCCTGCTCTCCGACAAGGTGTCGATGTGCAATTACCGGGCAAACCGGCTCTGCTGCGAGGCGGCTGACCGGGCCATGCAGGTGCATGGCGGGCTCGGCTATTCCCGCCACAAGCCGTTCGAGCACATCTATCGCCACCACCGGCGCTACCGCATCACCGAAGGCTCCGAGGAAATCCAGATGCGCAAGGTCGCCGGCCACCTCTTCGGCTTCATGGGTCGGGGGTAGGGGGCGAAAACGCGCGTTTGGCTTAACGTCGGCGAAACGGGCAATGTGGTAGTTTCGCGCATGGATAGAGAAGAATTCATCAGCCTGACCGGAGGCATTCTTCGGCATGTGACACTGAGGCGCAACCTGCCAGGGATCATGCAGGCAGGCCTCCTACGGCCATCAACGCTCGCCAGTCTGGCGGGCAGGCCGGTAGACGACATTCTCCTGAGACCTGATGAGCTGACATTGTCGATCGCGAACAAGCCCGCGACATTGAACCATCAGCGGCCCCTGCTCGCCGGGCGCAAGCAAAGCGACGCATTTCTCGACGGGCACACGCTGCATTCCTGGGCGGCTCAATTGGACAGGCGCGTTTTCTTCTGGCCGGGCAAGGCTAACGTCGCGTTCGAGGAAAGCCTCACGGATCGCGGCGATGTTGCGGTGCTGTCGTTCAGTTCGGGCCTCATGTTCGACCTGTTCAAGGAGGCGATGGAATTGGCTCCAATCAACACAGGCTCAGCGACCCGGCGGGCATCGAGGCGGGGGGACTGGATCTACGTTCCTGTGACCGATGATTTCGAGGCGTTCCGTTTGAATCGCGTAAGGCGGAAAATGACGAACACGCCCGATACGATCCGGGAGGTTTCAATCCGGGCAGACATTGCCCCCTTCATTCTTCCGAGCGTTTGCGCGGACCTGAAGCGCCCCCACTCTCAATCCTTAACAAAACCCGCCGATCCGGTAATCCGGGGATAACGGGGCTTAACCAGTTCCCGGCCAAAAGTGAATGCGAAGCGCTGATCTGGTAACTTCCCGGAAAGTTGTCGTCAGCCATAGTCTTCCTCGCAGTGCGGGCCATCCAAGTGCGCGTGCCCAAGGGAGTTCTCACGTTCATGTACGACAACCTGATACAACATGTGGAGACACAAGCCGGTCTCTCGCCCATGGATGCCCGCGCTGCACTCTCGCTCATCCTCAATGCGGCCGACCGTCAGGGCTCGCCTTTTGCCCGAGCCGTCTTCACGCGGGTGCCGGGCGCGCGCGGCGCGTCCGCCATCGCGGGAAGCGACATCGGTGCGGCGACCGGCGAGATTGCCCGCCTGATCGAGCAGACCCCCGGCGGGCGGCGGCATGTGTTCGCTGAAATGTTCCGCGAGCTACAGGCGCGGGGCCTCGGCCATGCCGACATATCCCGCATCCTGCCGGCCGTCTCGGATTTCCTCGGCGACCGCTACGGATTATCCGGCTTCGGCCATCTCGGCGACCTGATCGGCACCGATCTCGATGCCGCTGATGCTCCGGTCAGCCAGACCGTCGCAGCCTGACGCCTTTCCGCCGCCGGCTCGGCGCCTGAATTTTCCGGCATGATATCGGCTCTGGCCGCTTCAGGCTCGCAGCGGGCGCGCTCATTTTCGTGATCGCACGTGATTGGCTTTGCGCGGCCCCCGCTCTCATATCTGTTTCAACCGGCACATATGAAACATAGGAGTTTCCGCAGCAACACAACACCAGACGGCTTGTCCCCCCTCCCTCCCATAGCCTCTGGACTCCTGCAGGTACGCTTGTTCCCCCCCAAGACCGTATCTCCACATTGCTCGCGGAAAACATGGGCCGGCCTGCTTCCCCCCGCAGGCCGGCCCAACTAATTTAAGGCTTCTGCCTGAGCTTCCCCCCTCAAGCCCCGCCAGGCGCAGCATGCGGCAGGCTCGACAGGCGGCGCCAAGCCTGCGTCTGGCAGATCACACGGGCAGCACACCCTGTCAGATCGATCAGGTCATCGCCGACTTGCCGGATGTCTCCGCGATAGGTCCGCCCGTCTTCGGGATTGGTGAGGCGTCCCCCGCGCCACTTTCCGTTCGTATACGAGAAGCCCGTCAGCATAAGCATGCCGATCTCCCCGTGAACGAGATCGCGTTCGTCCCAGACCCATACAAGCTCCCCGCAGAGGACGATGCCGTCCTCGCCGCAGGCGCGCAGCCGGACGACGGCACCATAGCCCTCCGTCGCCCAGTCGCCTTGAATGGCGGCTATGGCGCGGGAGGCATCCTGCGGTTGGGACTGGGCCCCTGCCGGAGGCGTGATGCCAGCCAGTCCGGCAAGGGCTGTGGCGAAAAGAAAGGCCAGCGGCGCGCGGTTGAACGCCCGGCCCGCAGAGGCCGACTCATTCGGTCCACCGGTCTTGCGGACGGCAGCGGCGAACCGGGCAAGATAGGCCGGATGCTCTGTGCCCATCGCCCTGTCCCAGAAGCTGAAATAGAGACCGTAATTATGACCTGCCTCGGCATGGTGGATGTCGTGATGGGTGACGGTCGTCAGCCAGCCGAAGAGCGGCTGCCCCTCCCGGGTGCGCGGAAACACTTCATAGCCGCAATGGCCGAGCGCGTTGCGCAGCATCATGTGCGCTGTGAAGACGAAGGCCGCGAGGAACGAAACCGGCATGATGAAGCCGACCAGAAGGAGGTATACGGCATTGATGACCGCTTCCTGCCAGTCAAACGCATAGGCCGTGAACGGCGTCGGGTTGTTGGACCGGTGATGCAGCCGATGCATCCGCCGGAAGAGGCGCGGGTGATGGATCAGTCGATGGGTCCAGTAGAACCAGGCATCATGGGCGACTATCAGGAGAATGACGGACGCCCAGAACCAGACCCAGCCATATTGCGCCGGGTCGTCATGGAAGCGGGCGAAACCGGCTTTGTCGCAGAGCCAGATCGTCAGCCCGACGCCCGAAAATATCCCCACGGTGCGCAGGCTCGCAAGGATCTCCCGGCCGACCTGTCGCCAGCCTGGGCGGGCCTCGCGGATGCGTCGGCCTGCAAGCGCATGGCGCAACAGTCCGTTGATGACGAGAAAGATACCGCCCGCGCCGATCAGATAGCGCAGGAGATCGTGCATGAAAATATGCGGTAAAACCTGAATGGCTTCAGTCAATAGGCTGCTCGGCATAGTCATCGGGAACACTCCAAGTTTGGAGGTTCCGTTTTCAGCGGGTCTCAGCCTGTGAGTCTTGCCGTTTTCGGAAGTGGCGATTTATTTCCGGAATCGGCAACGAAATTACGGGAATCGGCAAGCTCACTCGCCGAGTGCCTTGCGGCGGTACTCTGTCGGCGTCATTCCGGCGGCGGCCTTGAAGGCTCGGTTGAACGGGCCGACCGAGCCATAGCCGACTTCAAGCGCGACCTGCAGGATCTGCTTGCGGACATTGGCCGGGTTTTCAAGCGCTGCTTTCGCGTCGGCGATGCGGCGCGTGTTCAGGAAGGCGGAGAAGTTCTGGTAGCCGAGCGCGCCGTTGATGAGCTGCCGCAGGCGGTGCTCGGGCACGCCCACTTCCGCCGCAAGCGCTCCGACCGTCAGTCCCTCGCGCCGGTAGATGCCAACCCGCATGAGGGCGTCGAGGCGGCCCAGATCGGCTTCGTCAGCGGCAGACACTTCGCCAGGCAGACGGCGCGGCCCCACAGGAGGCGTTGCAGCGGCGAAGACGTCACGCGGTTCCAGCAGCCACAGGGAAAAGCCGAGCACGAGCGTCCCGAGCGCAGCGGAATGAAACAGGGAGAGCCAGGGCGGCGGCGAGGTGCCGACGAGAACCTCGCCTATGGCGATGACGACACCCGTTATGCCGACAACGAAGGCGAAGACGAGCCTGAACCGCCGCCTTGGCTCGACGAGGTCGTCTTTCCGGTTGGTGACAGCGAGCCAGAGCGCATGGCCCATGAAGCCAATGACGAGGCCCTGGTGGAGGATCGAGCGAAACAGGTTGTCATCAGGATCAAAGACGAGGCGCCAGATCACGAACAGCGTCAACAGGCCGACCGGGAGGAAGCGCCATGGCTCCCATGCGAAGTCGTCGTCGAAAAGGGCCGTCGAGACCCACCAGAAGAAGACCGAATTATAGCTTGCGATGATGGCCAACGGCAGGATTGCCTCGCCAAGGGCATCCCAGGAAACCGGCGTTGAGACAAATGCATAGGCGGCGGTGCCGAATGCAAAGAGCGCGGCAAGCCGTTGCGGGCCGAAGCCCCGTCCCTTAAGGCCGTGCAGAACTGCAATGACCAGCAATCCGCCTGCCGCAGCGCCGCGAACCGCGATCTCTATCACGCTGGAGGCGTCCATGGGCTGGCGGACCCTTGCGGCGGCTTACATGGGCGTGTCGCGAAGGGGCAGGAGGTCCGGGAAGTCTGGCTCGCGCTTCTCGGCCATGGCGGAGAAGGCTTCCTGCATGTGGCGGGCAGGCAGCATGCCGGCATTCCATACCCCGATATAGTCGAGCGTGTCGGCGGTCGAATGGTCGCGCCCGTAATTGATGAGGACCTTGCAGCCGGTGACCGCGACGGGGTTTTTCGAGGCGATCTCGCGGGCGGTCGCCATGACATGCGCCATCATTGCCTCGTGGGTCTCGAAGACGTCATTGACGAGGCCGATCTCCTTCGCCTTGCCGGCTTTGATGCGCCGTCCCGTGTAGGCCATTTCCTTGACCCATCCTTCGGACACAAAGCGCTGCAGGCGCGGGAAGGTGCCGACATCGGCGGTCATCGCGATATTGGTCTCCTGGATGCAGAAGAAGGCATCGGCCGTGCACCAGCGGATGTCGCCCGCCGAGATCATGTCGATGGCCCCGCCTATGACGCCGCCTTGTATGGCGAACAGGACCGGGCATCGTGCTTCCTCGAGGGCATTGAAGGAGGACTGGATCTGGCGGATGTTCGACCGGAACTGCTCGGCGGCGACATAGGGGTCGCGGGACCCGGAATGAACCGCGCCGTCCTGCGCGAAGACGGACAGGTCCATGCCGGCGGAGAAATGCTTTCCGGTCGAGGAGACGACGATGACCCGGGCGAGCGCGCCTGCGTCTATTGCGCGGACAATTTCAGGCAGCTCGTTCCAGAAGTCCCGCGTCATCGTGTTGAGCGCGTCGCCCCGGCTGAGCTGGACGTGCGCGACCTTGTCCTCGATGGCGACGCTGAAGCATTGATAGGTTTTCTTGAGCATGGCTCTGGCCTCCGGCAGGGTTTGAGCAAGTCTAGCACTTTGATCCTTGCTTGCCACCATGGGCGTGCGGGGCAGCGTTTCTGCCTGCGGCAGTGCGCGGGTCTTTTGCGTTCCCGAAAGAATTGGGGTCTATTCCGGTTCGTTCACATGGGGAGTGTGGAGAATGAGGAGGATGATTCTCGCCTGCGCCGCGTTGGCCCTTCCGGGCTGCGAGTCGGTGGATGCGGGCGGCTTCGGCGAAGTGTTCGGCACGATTGCCTCGAGCCCCGGCCGGGAAACCGGCGGGCTGACCGGTACCGAAATCGATGCCGGGCTGCGCGAGGCGCTGACCCTCGGCACCCGGACTGTTACGCAGCGGCTTGGGGCGGCGGACGGCTTTTTCGGCGACAGGCGCGTCAGGATACCGCTGCCCGGCCGTCTGAAGGACGTCCAGGACAATCTCGCCCGGGCGGGCCTCTCCGGGCCGCTCGACGATCTCCAGCTCCGGATGAACCGCGCGGTCGAGGCGGCCATGCCGGATGCCAGCCGGCTGGTCGTGGCGACGATCCGCTCGATCACCCTCGAGGACGCCATCGGCATCCTGCGCGGCGGCGGGACCGCCGCGACCGATTTCCTGAAGGCCCGCACCGAGGCCAGCCTGCGCGATGCGTTGACGCCATATATCGACGGTTCGCTCGCGCAATCGGGCGCCTTCCAGTCGCTCGACATGGTGGCTGCGCGCTACGGGCTTGCCAGCGTGTCGGCCGATCTCCGCAATGACATGACCGGCCATGCCGTGAATTACGGCCTCGACGGCCTGTTCCTCTATGTCGCCGAAGAGGAAAGGAAAATTCGCGAGAACCCCGCCGCGCGGACAACCGATCTCCTGCGCAAAGTCTTCGGGGCGGCCTGACGAGATGTTGAGACGCATCCGATACGAGACGCCGGCCGGCGAGCATGCCGCACTGGAGTTCGGGGACCCGGTTCGCGAACTCTCCTGCCTGTTCCTGCACGCCACCGGTTTCAATGCCATGACCTACCAGTCGATCATGGCCCCGCTCGGCTTGCGCGCGCGGGTTGCAGCACTCGACATCCGGGGACACGGGCGCACGACCCTTCCGGCGAGTCCGGCGCTCGCCTCGTGGAACCCGTTCCGCGACGATGTCATCGACTGGATAGAGAAGCATGCGCCGCAGGGGCTCGTGCTCGGCGGGCATTCGATGGGCGGGTGCGTTGCGCTGCTGGTCGCTGGCAAGCGGCCGGATCTTGTCAGGGGGCTGGTGCTGGCCGACCCGGTCATCCTGTCGCCCCGCTCCTACCGGGCTTTCCATCTCGTGCCGTTCTCGCACCGCACCTTCGGCCAGAACCGGCTGTCGCGCGGGGCACGCAAGCGCCGTCCGAGTTTCGGGTCGGCGGCCGAAGCCCGGCAGAGCTATGAGGGTCGCGGCGCGTTCCGGACCTGGCGGGAACCTTTTCTCGACGATTACCTGCTCGATGGCCTCAAGCGGACCGATGACAATCCGCCCGGCAGTCCCGAACAGGTCTGGTCGCTCGCATGCGCAACGGAATTCGAGGCGGCAATCTTTTCGGCGCAGAAAAACCGGCCCTGGCAAGCCCTGCGCCGGGTCAGGAAGGCGAAGATCCCGCTGACCATCCTGCGCGGCGAGAAGGATTCGGTCCTGTCAGGCGCGGTCGAGCAGCGGATCGTCTCCCGCTATCCGAACGCGGTCGTCAAGACGATCCGGGGCACGAGCCATTTTCTCCCGATGGAAGCGCCCTATGCCCTGCGCGAGGAGCTTTCGGAGTTCCTTGCCCGGCTCGTCGAGGGGTTTACCGCCGCCGACGAGGGCCCGGTGCGCCATTCGCTCGGCTCCGCCGAGGGCACCCGGACGGCCTGACGGGTGCCAGTTGCCGCGCATCTGCGTGGGGTTCGACTTATTCGCCGTCAGACTTTTCCCGGTCCGGGTTCCTGGTTCGACCTTGATCTTCGCTGGGGCAGGCAGGCTTGCCATGAGCCGGTCGAGGCGGGGCGCTCATCCCGAGCGACGCCAAAGGACTGGCGAAGAGCGCCTAGATCGACAAGCCTCTCGGTGCGATCATTTCGAGTTCGGCGATCATCTCCTTCGGGGCGGAAATCACCTTGCGCGTTTCGAGATCGAAGGTCACGGCCACAGCCTCGCTCGTCAGCCAGGCCTGACCGCTAGACGGATCTAGCATCCAGTGGACCAGCGCATGGAGCTTCTCCTCGGCCCGGGCGAGCGAGGAATAGGCCTCGAAAAGGTCTCCGGCGCGCGGCCAGCGCCTGTGGATAAGGCGGTACTCGAGTACGGCGGCTCCCATCGGCCGGTTCCCGGCGGCTTCCGCGACGCGGCGGCGCCAGTCGTGAAGCAGGTTGGGCACGCTGTCCGACAGGCGGCCCATGAACCATTCCGGGCGCATGCGACCGTGCGGGTCGCAGTGTTGGTGCGGCACCGCGCCCAGCCCGATCCGGGGGACCCCGGCCGCCTTGACCGCCTCGAGGGTCGCCTCGGCTGCGGGACGCGACGGGCCATCCGGATCAATCGATCGGGGTGCGCAATTGGCGGGCGTCTCGCCCATAAGCGCGGCCATGGCGGCACGGCTGCGCCTCCTCCACTCGAACGGCGCGCCGGACGCCGCCTCGGCATGGACGATGCGTGTCCGGAAGGCGGCTGCTGGCGACCCGTCGCCATGATAGAGCCCCTGAAAGACGACCGCATCGCAGTCGCCGGTTTCGAGGAGGCAGGCCCGCATGGCAAGGGGCCGTCCCGGCCTGATCTCGCGGATGAAGCGGATATGCTGGTCGACGGGAATGAGCATCGACGGCACATTAGGCCGGAAAGCATGCGGCATGTCGAAATGGTGGGCGAGTACGGCGAGCCCTTCCATGGCCTTCTCAACATAGACGCGCACATTCATGTGCCCCATCTCGTCGCACTCCCATGTATTGGCCGAGCCCTGCCAGACAGTCATCATGGCGTGTTCCTCCTCGTGCCGCACCGGGCGTTCAGCCGGCGCAGGCCCGGCACGTGCCGCGCGCCTCGACGAGAACGCGCTGAAGGGCGAACCCGGCGGCCCGTGTTTCGGCGCGTATGGTCTCGCTGCTCGCTGCGCCGTGCAATTCCTCGGCGCTGCCGCAGATGTCGCAGATCAGGAATATGGCCGAGTGGCTGTGGCTTGCATGCCCGCAGGCGACATAGGCGTTCAGGCTCTCGATCTTGTGGGCGAGGCCGGCCTCGCGAAGGAAATCGAGGGCGCGGTAGACGGTCGGCGGCTTGGCCGCGCCTTCGCCGTCGAGCTGGCCGAGAAGGTCATAGGCCTTTGCCGGTTCGGGCGATTCGAGTAGCAGCCTCAGCACCTTGCGCCGTATCCTCGTCATCTTGTGGCCGCGGGCCGTGGTCAGCCGCTCGGCCTCGGCCATGGCGGCGTCAGCTTCCTGGGGCGAACAGGGACCGAAGGCGCGCACGTGCGGGATCGAAACGGATTGGGCCATTGGCTCAATGTCGGCGCTTTCGGGAGGTTTGTGAAGGGGCCCGGCCGCTGGCAAGTCCCGTTCAGGTTTTGGTAAACCAAAGGCAATCAAGCGTTAACGCATTTCAGCAATCATGGTGACAATTTGCTGACACCCATGGGCTGATGCCATGCCGCTGAAACTGACACTCAAGCCAGGCGAGACGTTCATTCTCAACGGGGCCGTTGTCCGCAACGGCGACAGGCGCGGCGTGCTCCTCCTCGAAAACCAGGTCCGGATCCTCAGGGAGAAGGACATCATGCAGCCGGAAGAGGCGACGACGCCGGTCCGGCGGGCCTATTTCTCGATCATGCAGATGTATCTGAGCGGCGAAACGGAAGGCAAGGCCTATGACCGCACTATGCGGGCCCTCGCCGACCTTCTCGCCATCATCCCGTTCCCCGAGGCGCGTGCCGCCATTGCCGACATGTCGGCGCAGGTATCGGCCGGCGATCTCTACAAAGCCCTGTCCGGCTGCCGCAAGCTCGTCCAGCGCGAGGATGCTGCCGGGGTCAACCGGGAAGCAAGCTGATGCCGGTCAGCCGTCTCGTCTCGCGTGACTGCGAAAGGCCCGTGGCGCTTGCCGCCGGGATTGCAATCCTTGAAAGCGGAGGACCATGCCAGGGCCTGGAAGTGACCCTCGGCGGGGGCTGCATTGCACGTGCCGACGGACCGCTCGGCCGGGCGGGGCTTCTGCAGCGCCTTGTCGGACACCGGCTGCTGCTCGCCTTTGCCGCCGACGGTCCGCCGGAATGTGCCGTCCTGCCAGCTCGTGAACTCGAGATCGACCCGGGCACCAAGGAAATCCTCGACCTCGCACGGCCCGTCGGCTAAACACCTCGCTCATGAGTACCGAGCTCTGGTCGCTGTTTGCAGCGACCTTCGTCACTTTTTTCGTCCTGATCGATGCTGTCGGCGTCGCGCCCATCTTCGCATCACTAACGGCGAAGGGCAGCCCGGCCTACAGGCGGCGCATGGCGATACGGGCAACCATCGTCGCGGCCATCATCATCTATGCCTTTGCCTTCGGGGGCGCATGGCTGCTGGAGGCCATGCACATCTCGATCGACGCATTCCGCGCGGCCGGAGGGATCCTGCTTTTCCTGATTGCGCTCGACATGGTGTTCGAGAAGCGGACCGAACGCCGCGAAAACCGTGCCGAAGAAGTGATGGCCGAACATTCCGGACCCGAGGACGACATTGCCGTTTTTCCTGTTGGCATCCCCATGATTGCCGGTCCCGGAACCATCGCGACGGCCATGCTTTACATGTCGAACTCGCCGACCTGGCTCGAGCAGGGCGTTGTCCTGCTGTCCCTCGGGGTAAACCTCTTGCTCTGCCTCGTCATCTTTCTCGCCGCCGGGCCACTGGTACGCCTGCTCGGAGACAGCGTTGCCGGGGCAGTGACCCGCATACTCGGCGTCATCCTCGCGGCCCTCTCTGTCCAGCTCCTGATCGACGGCATCAAGGGAGCTTTCGGGCTCTGAGGTCCGGTTGAAGCCTGGCGGGTCAGCTTGCGCAGCTCCGGCCTGGGCATGCCAGTCCCGGGACGGACATCCGCCGACGGCAAATCTCAGCCATAGGCTATCGCCAGCCTGCTGCGCCGGCCGCCGGACATGCGCAGCAGGCCGGACAAGGTAACGAGGCAGAGCGCCATTACCGCCGCAACGAGCGCCAGTACGAGGAGTATCGTAGTCATGGACCATTGAACGGTCATGCCGGCGAGCAGGAAGACCCGCTCGTCCAGAAGGGATGCGAGCGCCACGGCGCGGTCGCCTCCGGCATCGGCCACGAGCCGGGCCTTGCGTACGTCTGCGGCCGACCGGGCATGGCTCATAAGCGTGAGGGCCCCGCGCGCGCTCGTGACTTCGGCGATGCGCCCGATCTGGTTCAGTTCCGGCCCGAGGCGGGCGGCAATGCGCACATCCGTGCTTTCGGCGAACGCTGCCTGCACCCGCTCGGCCCGCACGCGCAGCGGGGCCACATCGGCAAATGCCGTTTCCAGCCTTGCGGATAGCGTCTCATCAGGAACCGCGCTGTCGATCCGCTGGCTCAGCATGCGGGCATATTGCGGATCCAGTTGGCCGGAGCGCAGCGCCATCTTGATGACGGACGCCGCCTTCGCAACCCGCGTCTCGGGGGCGCCGAGCGCTGCCGCGTCCACGGCCATGGCAATTCCGGCAAGCTTGAACTCGGCCGCATCCTGGCGGTCCCCGCGCACCCAGGCCCGGCCCCTGTCGGCGAGATCCTCGACGGTTCCGAGCACGGAGAATTCCGGCGATCGGGTCATGTCGCGCAGCGGATCGAACGATGCGGCGGTCAGCGTGCCGGGGAACGCCGCGCCCGCTGTCGCGGCTACGGGATCGGCGAAGGTCTCGTCAACAGGTGCCCCGGGCGGCGTGATGAGTTCGGTGCCGCGTGGCCGGGCGGATGCTTCATAACCGACGCGCACGTCGTTCGGCAGGAACAGGAGCGCCGCCCTGAGAAGGCGCTGGTCCTCGCTGCCGGCTGGATCGACTTCAGCCGCAGCCCGAATGGCCCTGGCGTCCTCGCGGTCGAGAAGCTGGGGCGCGGCCAGCAGAAAGCCCCGGGCGGCCGACACGTTGCGGGCATCGAGTTCGCGGTCGACAAGGCCTGCCCAATAGGCGCGGGCATCATCTCCCGGCACGGACAATTGCTCGAAGGCGCTCTCGATGGCCTTGCGGGTGTCAGCAACCGATTCGGCGGAAGGTTCGTCGGACTGGGCCTGTCCGGCGAAGGTCGCCGACATGACATTCACGGCAAGAACGGGAACCAGCAGCAGCAGCGCGTTGAATATCAGTCCTGATGTCCACCCGGACGCGGGTCCGGCTGCCTTACGCGACGCGTGCATCTGATTTTCCACACTGGAGGGGACGAGTCTCTGTTTCTCGATAGACGCATGAAACCAGCCAAAAAATCAAGTGTAGGCCACAGTCTGAGCGAACTCTTTTCTCGGTTTCTCTGTCGGCTTCTCACTTTGTCGCGGGTTCGATGAATATTTGGCAAAGCTCGTCCCAGCACCCTGAAATCCGTCAGAAATCCTTCGCAGTTGGGGTGATTGTCCAGACTGGCATTGCGGTATATAGAGCGCCGCGAGTAGTGGAGGTGCAAGAAGCATGGCTGACTCGCTCGAAGTGTCCTACACGCCGTCGCAGGACGAAGAATTCATGAACCCCCGTCAACTGGAATATTTCCGTGCCAAGCTGGAAAGCTGGAAGGCGGAAATTCTCGAGGGGTCGAAAAGCACGATCAACAATCTGCAGGAAGACAGCTCGTCCCTGCCGGACATCGTCGACCGGGCGTCCGCCGAGAGCGACAAGGCACTCGAACTGCGCACTCGCGACCGCCAGCGCAAGCTGATCTCCAAGATCGATGCAGCGCTGCGCCGGATCGAAAGCGGCACCTACGGGTTTTGCGACGAGACCGGCGAGCCGATCGGCCTGAAGCGCCTCGAAGCACGCCCGACCGCGACCCTCAGCCTCGAGGCCCAGGAACGACACGAGCGCCGCGAACGGACGCTGCGCGACGATTAGCGCTAGCCGAAGAATCGCCGCGCATCCGGAAATCCTAACGCCCCGTTAACCGGTGCCGCCCAGTGTTACTGCCAAATCCACTCGCGATTTCGAGGCAGGCATGTCGGTTGAACCGGGAATGACACATTACAGGTTGCGCGGCGGCCTTGAGCCGCGCGACGGAGACTTCCGCCTGCCGACGACACGCGGCCTCCTGTCTGCGGCCGAGATCGAGATGCTGCTGCGTCCGGATATTCCGAAGGACGCCTTCGAGGAACCCGCCTGCATTGCCGAACGGCCCATCGAGGAGATGAGCGTGGACCAGTCCGGGCCTTCCCTCGGCATCCATGCCGAAGCGCTGGCGTCCCGGCTGACCCTTGTCATGCGCAAGGCTTGCGGGATGGATGCGGTGTTCCGGACGTCGGCCGCGCGGCGCGGCGCACTTCGCTCGGTGCCCGCCGAGGTGCCCGGCGGCAAGATGATGATCCTGTTCGACGGTCCGGACGCCGAGGTCTCGGGCTTGCTCGTGCTCTCGGCCTCGCTTGCCGAGGCGCTGATCGACCGGGCCTGCGGCGGCCGCCTCCGGGCCGGAGCCAGCGAGGATGCTGATGAGGGCGCACGCCCCTTCACGGCGCTCGACCATATGCTCGTCGAGAGCGTCCTCGCGCCTCTTGCAGGCGCGCTCGACCCTGCTTTCACGGTTTCGCATATCGAGACCGACAGCCTTGCAGCAGACGCCATCCTGCCGCCGGGCGACGGCCTTATCGCCACGCTGTCGGCGACCGTTGCGGGCCGGGATGGCAGGGCCGTCTTTGCCTGCCGGGAAATTGTCCGCGAGGTGTCCGGTGCGAGCACGCGGCCCGGACAGCTCCATGCGACGCTGACTGCCCGGCTCGCGAGCCTCGACGTTCCGGTGAGCCGCCTTTCCGACCTGAAGCCGGGCTCGGTGCTCCTGCTGGGCGTGCCGACGGATCAGCCGGTATCGCTCCTGTCGGGTGGACGGAGCGGGGCGCTGGCCGCCGAGGGCGAGATAGGGCGCAAGGGCAACCGGATAGCGGTGCGGATTACCCGCCTGACAGGCCTGGTCAGCCGCTAGGCCTTTGTCCGGCTGAGATTACGCGTTGCCGGCCGGTGGGGTATCCATCACGTATCGCAGGCCGACATCGTTGCGGTCGCGCCACATGACTTTGGCAAGCCGCAGCGTACAGACGCCGCTGATCGACACCCTGACCTTGTCGCCGATGGTCGGCTGGGTCATGAAACGCACGCGTGCACCGTGGTCGTCGATGTCAACCGCAATCGCTCGCCACTTCTCGCCGCTCATCGTCGTGACAGTCGCATCCTTGAAACTCGGAATGCGCTCGCTGTCGCGCGCGGGCGGCGCAGGCTCGGGCGCAGCCTCCGCGACGACCGCCTTGCGCCCGCCGATCAAGCTGCCAAAGAGTTTTGTCAACGAGACGGTCATGGTCTTTCACCTCTCTTTCTTGCTTATCGCAGAGTGCTTCATCGCCGGTAAACGCGGCCGGTCAAATTTGCCGGTTGCACAGGGCGAGCCGGGTTCCCACATCCGTTGCGGAAAGTCTGGCGGCGCCGAATTCGGGCCGGCATGGTTTCCGGCGGCGCGGGCGATGTCCCGGCCGCGAGACGGCAACATAAACTGCCCTGCTTCCAAGGAGAGGGACGGACATGAATATCGACAAGCTCACAGATCGCGCCCGCTCGCTGCTTCAGGTCGCGCAGACCGCTGCCTTGGCGGCGGGCCACCAGCAGCTCGCGCCTTCCCACCTGCTGGCAAGCCTTCTCGATGACCGCGACCAGCTTGCCGTGAACCTGATCCGCGCGGCGGGCGGGCGGCCCGAACAGGTGGAACAGCAGGTTGCCGAAACGCTGAAGCGCTTTCCGGTCGTGTCGGCAAGCGACGGCCGGCTCTATGCTTCCGGCGAAACGGCAAAGCTGCTGGCCGATGCCGAAACCAAGGCAAAATCGGCGGGCGACGCCTTCGTCACCGTCGAGCGTCTCCTTCTGGCCCTCGCCGGACTTGGTTCCGACCCGGCTTCGGCCGCCCTGCGCGATGCCGGTGTCACGCTTCAGGCCCTCGAAGGGGCCGTCGCGAGCCTCCGGCAGGGACGCACTGCCGACAGCCAGAATGCCGAGGAAGGCTACGAGGCGCTGAAGAAGTATGCCCGCGATCTGACGGCCGACGCGCGCAAGGGGAAACTTGACCCGGTCATCGGCCGCGACGAGGAGATCCGCCGCACGATCCAGGTCCTTTCGCGGCGCACAAAGAACAATCCGGTCCTCATCGGCGAACCGGGCGTTGGCAAGACCGCGATTGCCGAGGGTCTGGCCCTCCGCATCATCAATGGCGACGTACCGGAAAGCCTCAAAGACAAACGCCTGCTCGCGCTCGACATGGGCGCGCTGATTGCCGGGGCGAAATATCGCGGCGAGTTCGAGGAGCGGCTGAAGGCGGTCCTGAAGGAAGTCGAACAGGCCGAAGGCGGAATCATCCTGTTCGTCGACGAGATGCACACGCTTGTCGGGGCAGGCAAGGCGGATGGGGCGATGGATGCCTCGAACCTCCTGAAACCGGCCCTCGCGCGCGGCGAACTTCACTGTGTGGGAGCGACGACGCTTGACGAATACCGCAAGCATGTCGAAGGCGACGCTGCGCTTGCCCGGCGCTTCATGGCCGTCTATGTCGACGAACCGACCGTCGAAGACACGATCTCGATCCTCCGCGGTCTCAAGGGGCGCTACGAGGCCCACCATGGCGTGCGCGTGTCCGATGCCGCCATTGTCGCGGCGGC
>CAYSED010000041.1:0-21150 GCA_964429935.1 uncultured Hyphomonadaceae bacterium | reverse complement strand
TGCCGATCTCCGACAAGGCCGGAAGCATGATGTCGATGGCCAGCGCATTGAGCGCCATCAGCGAGGCGATCAGAATGACGAACTCGTATTTCGATGGCACGGACGGGCGGCGCGCGGCGCGGCTCGGCTCTGGCTCGGCGGACATGTCGGGGTCTCCCGGGAGAATGGTTGGGAGCAGCAGCCGGGCCACCGCGAAACGAAGCGCCTAGTTAAGCCTTGCCGGGTCAGTCGCAAAGGGTAAGTTTGGCGGATATGCAAGAAAGAGCGCGCGCTGCCCGATGAGCTGGAACCCTGCCCTTGAGCCACAATGTCCCGATTGCACCTCGCTGGAGAGCATTGCGACGCTCATCATCCCGCGCACGCGGGATCTCGGCGGCTTCGAGGTACGCCGGGCCTTGCCGTCGGCGCAGCGGCGCATGGTCGGCCCGTTCGCCTTTTTCGACCATGTCGGCCCGGCCAGTTTCGCGCCGGGCGAAGGCGGCATCGATGTCCGCCCGCATCCGCACATCGGGCTCGCCACGGTGACCTATCTCCACAAGGGCGAATTTCGCCACCGCGACAGCCTTGGCACGGACCAGATGATCTATCCGGGCGAGGTCAACTGGATGATCGCCGGACGGGGCATCGTCCATTCCGAACGCACGAGCGAGGAAACCCGCGCCGGCCACCACCACCTCCTCGGCATCCAGACCTGGGTTGCCCTGCCGCAAGCGCATGAGGAAGCTGCCCCCGCTTTCGAGCATGTCAAGGAAGCAAGCCTGCCGCACCTCGAAGCCGATGGCCTCGACGCGCACCTCATTCTCGGCACTGCCTATGGCGAGCGCGCACCCGTCAAGACGTTCCAGGACATGTTCTATGTCGACATGGTGCTGCGGAACGGCGCGGTCGCCCCGCTGCCCGACGAGCATGAGGAGCGGGCCGTCTATGTCATCTCCGGATCGGTCGGCATTGCCGGGGACTGGTTCGAGGAGGGGCGGATGCTGGTCTTCCGGCCGGGCGATCCGATCACGCTGAAGGCCGGCCCCGGCGGTGCCCATCTCATGGCTCTCGGCGGCGAACCGATGGACGGGCCGCGCCATGTCTGGTGGAACTTCGTCGCCTCGGACCGCGACCGGATCGAGGCAGCCAAGGAAGACTGGCGCGATCCGGACAGGCGCGCCCGCCGTTTTCCGTTGCCGCCTGGCGATGCCGGCGAGTTCATTCCGCTTCCAAAAGACTGACCCATCCGGCGAAGGAGCCGCAGCAATTCATGTCCACTGTTCTCATTACCGGCGCCAATCGCGGCATCGGCCTTGCGCTCGCAAGGTCCTATGCGAATGCCGGGGACACCGTGATCGCGACGGCACGAGACCCGAAGGCGGCACCGGAGCTTGCCGCCACCGGCGTCCGGATCGAGGCCTGCGACGTCGCCAACGCCGCCTCGGTTGATGCCCTCGCAGCCCGGCTCGGCGGCCAGCCGATCGATCTCCTCATCAACAATGCCGGGATCGGCGACCGCGCCGGCGTCGATGATCTCGATTTCGATACGTTCGAGCGCGTCCTCGCCGTCAACACGATTGCCCCCGTGCGGGTCCTGTCCGCACTTCGGGCGAACCTCGCCGCCGGCAGCGCGCCAATGGCCGCAAACATTTCGAGCCAGCTCGGCTCGATCGCGAACACGGCCGGCGACATGGGGCTCGCCTATCGCGTCTCCAAGGCCGGGCTCAACATGGCGCTGCGGTCGGCGGCGGCGGCTTTCTCGGCAGACGGCATCACGCTCCTGGCCTTGCACCCCGGCTGGGTGTCGACCGACATGGGCGGCGAGAAAGCTCCGGTGACGCCAACCGAATCGGCGCGCGGCCTGAAGCGCGTGATCGCCGAGGCCGGACCATGCCCGACACTGCGCTTCCTCGACTGGCAGGGCAACACGCTGCCCTGGTAAGGCAGGCGGCGTCAGGCCGAGAGAAAGCGCCGCACCGTGTCGGCCGCGAGCGAGAATTTCGAGAATGACCAGGCGCGATGGATCTCCAGGCCCTTCAGGCTCGCGAGCATCTGGTCATGCCGGGCTTCGCGGGCACCGAGCCATGCGGCAATGTCGCCGTCGCCCTCGAGCACCTGGCGCACGACCGAGACCTGCGCCTCGACAAGGCTCTCCATCTGGCTTTCCGTGGCGAGCCGGTCCCAGGACGACAGGCCCGGAATGGCGTCGAGCGCGCCGGAGCGCAGCCGGTCATGCTGGACGGCTTCGGCGATCCGGCCGAACGCGACCGACGTTGCCTCCACCTTCGTGCCGGTGGCAACGGCGACATCCACGAGGCGTGGCGCGGTTTCGAGGAAAATCAGCCCGGCCGCCTTTCGCGCGAGCGCCTCGGTTGCCCCGGCCTTGAGGAGGCGGCGCACCGTGCGCTCGGCCCGGGCCTTGCCGAACGAGGAAACGGTCGTGTCGCCTGTTCCGGCGAGCGCTTCTATCCCGGTCCCGTAGTGGGCGATGAGGTCCGCCGTGTCCCCGTCCATTCCGCCGCGCAGGACCTGAACCGTCATGGCTTCCAGAAAGGCGAGGTTCTCGAGGCGCAAGGCCGTGTGGGCGAGCGCCGACAGGCTGTGCCCGGCCTCGGACAGGGCCTGTGTCAGCTCGACGCCTCTTGCGGCCGACCGGGCAATCTCGAAGGCCCGGACAATCCCGGCATTGTCGGCCCCGGTCAGCTCCCGCAGCCGCAGCAGGAAGACCGGTCCGCCCGCATCGAGCAGGCGGTTGGAAAGCACCGTCGCGATGATCTCCCGCTTCAGCCGGTGCGCCGCCATGATCCCGGAATAACGCCCGAGCGCGTCGGGAAAATAGGCTTCGAGCACCGGCAGGAAGACCGGGTCGTCCGGCAGGGCGGACGCGACGATGTCATCGAACAGGGCGATCTTCGACCAGGCGAGCAGGACCGACATCTCCGGGCGCGTCAGCCAGCGTTTCTCCTCGGCCCTGTTCGACATGGCCTCGCTCGTCGGCAAGCCCTCGACTTCGCGGTCGAGCATGCCCCGGCTCTCGAGCCAGGCCATCAGCCGCTCGAAGGCCTGGTGATCGCGGGCGACCGTGGCCTCGGCCAGCGTGAGGGCGCCGGTCTGCGCGATATTGTGGGCAAGCACGTGCTCTGCGACCTCGTCGGTCATCGAAGCGAGGAGCGTGTTGCGCTCGCCGCGCGGCAAGGCACCCCGGCGCATCGCCTCCGAAAGCAGGATCTTGATATTGACCTCATGGTCCGAACTGTCGACCCCGGCGGAATTGTCGATCGCATCGGTATTGATCCGCCCTCCCTTCGCCGCGAAGGAAATGCGCCCGGCCTGCGTGATGGCAAGGTTGGCCCCCTCGCCGATGACCTTGGCCCTGAGGTCCGTGGCATCGACGCGGATCGCGTCATTGGCCCGGTCGCCGACGCCGGCATGGGTCTCGGAAGGGGCTTTCACATAGGTGCCGATGCCGCCGAACCAGAGGAGGTCCGTTTCGGCCTTGAGGATCGCATGTATGAGCTCGTCAGGCGTTGCCTCGTCGGCAGAGAGGCCCGATAGCGCCTTGATCTCCGGCGTCAGCGTGATCGCCTTGGCGGACCGTGCAAAGACGCCTCCGCCCCGGGAGATGAGACTTGCATCATAATCTGCCCAGGTCGACCGCGGCAGCTTGAACATCCGGTCCCGTTCTGCCCAGGCAGATTCGGTGTCGGCCGGGTCCGGATCGACGAAGACGTGCATGTGGTTGAAGGCCGCAAGCAGGCGGATATGTTTCGACAGGAGCATGCCGTTGCCGAACACGTCGCCCGACATGTCGCCGATGCCGATGACGTCGAACGCTTCGGACTGGATGTCCTTGCCGACTTCGAGGAAGTGGCGCTTGACGGCTTCCCAAGCGCCGCGCGCCGTGATGCCCATGGCCTTGTGGTCATAGCCGGCCGAGCCGCCGGACGCGAACGCGTCGCCGAGCCAGAAGCCCTGCGAGACGCTGATCTCGTTGGCAATGTCGGAAAATGTTGCGGTGCCCTTGTCGGCGGCAACGACGAGATAGGGATCGGCCCCGTCATGGACGACCGTATCCTCCGGATGCCGGACTTCGCCGTCGACGAGATTGTCGGTGACGCTCAGAAGCGCTGAGACAAAGGCGCGGTAGGCCTCGATTCCCGCATCGCGCACCGCCTCTCGGCTGCCGCCGGCCGGCACCTGCTTCGGACAGAAGCCGCCCTTGGAGCCAACCGGCACGATGACCGCGTTCTTGACCTGCTGGGCCTTGACGAGGCCAAGCACCTCGGTGCGGAAATCGTCGCGCCGGTCGGACCAGCGCAGGCCGCCCCGCGCCACGGCCCCGAACCGGAGATGCACCCCCTCGACGACCGGGCCGGCAACGAAAATCTCGCGGAACGGCTTCGGCTTGGGCAGGTCCTCGAGCTCGCGGCTCGCCACTTTGAAGGCGAGCGGGCAGGTCCTGCCCCGCTGGTAGAAATTCGTTCTCTGGATGGCCATGACCAGATTGCAGAGCCGCCTCAGGACGCGGTCGTCCTCAAGCGAGGGAACCTGCGCAAGCTCTTCGCGTATGTGCGCGCGGATTGCCATGGCGGCGGCTTTGCGCTCCGGCGGACTGTCGCC
Source organism: uncultured Hyphomonadaceae bacterium (assembly GCA_964429935.1). Taxonomy (GTDB): domain Bacteria; phylum Pseudomonadota; class Alphaproteobacteria; order Caulobacterales; family Hyphomonadaceae; genus CALLCD01. The sequence continues at coordinate 16,551 of CAYSED010000041.1, read as the reverse complement.
CGGGGCGGGGTCGAACAGCGCGTGGAACAGGGCGACGAGTCCGCGCGCGATGGCCGGATGCGCGGTCAGGGCACGGATCTGGCTCGGTGCGGCCGGATCCATGCCGCTCTGCCGTCTGCAGGCCGACAGGGCGCGCAGGAGGTCGGCTTCCTGCCAGGTTGCCCCGAGCGCGAAGACCAGCCTGTTGAAGCCGTCATTCTCGGCGCGCTTCATCCAGACGGCGACGAAGGCGTCCTCGAAGCGGGGGCCGACCGTGGCGATGTCGATCGCCTGGCCGCCCCGCGTGCACATGAACAGGTCGTGGATCCAGTAGGTGTCCGGCGCGTCCTCGCGCGGTTTGCGGGCGGGGCGGACCCGGTACCCGGTCTCGAAATTGACGAACAGGCCCATGTTCTCGAACACAGGCACCGATTCGGAGAGGGCGATCTCCTTGCCGCGCGAATAGACCTTGGCCCGGATCGTGTGGCTGGCGTCGCCCTCCTGCCGGTAGACGCGCATGCGCACCGGCGCTGCGGCACCGAGCTCGGCAAGCTCGGCGACGTCGGCAATCGCCTCCTGCGGCACGAAGACATCGCGATAGGCGGCGTTGAAGGCATTCTCGAAGCAGAGGGCCCCGTCGCGGACATGGTCAGGCAGGTCGGCACTCAGCAGGGCATCCCTGAACGCATCCTCCCAGCGCGCCGCGAGCGTCGCGATCCGCCGTTCGAGCTGGACGGGATCCGGCTCGGGATGGCCCCGCTTCAGTTCGAGCTGGAAGAGGACGCGGGCGAGGCGCTCGTTGCCGAAACGCGGCTCGAAACTGAGAAGGGTCGCGTCGAACGCTTCGCAGAGCACCTGCCCGATGCGCTGGCGAAGCGCCGAATCATAGGCGTCGCGAGGGACATAGACGATTGCCGAGAGGAAACGGTCGAAACGGTCGCGGCGCAGGAAAACCCGCGTCCGGGGCCGTTCCTGGATGTGCAGGACGCCCTGCGCCATGGGGGCGAGCGTTGCCACATCGGTCTGGAAAAGCTCGTCGCGCGGCCAGTTCTCGAGAATGTTCGAGAGCGCATTGGCCGTGTGGCCGCCCGTCCTGGCCCCCAGTTTCTCGAGCGCCTGGGCGACCCTTCGGCGGATCAGCGGAACGGTTCGGGCCGTCTCGTTATAGGCCTCGGACGTGAACAGGCCGAGGAAGCGGGTCTCGCCATTGACGCGGCCCGTGCCGTCATAGCGTTTCACGCCGATATAGTCGGCTCGCACCCGGCGGTGGATGTGCGAGACATAGGTCGACTTGGCGATGATGAGCGGTTCCGGCAATTGCAGGAATTCCTGCGCGGCGCTCATCCGCACGGTCGGCTCCGCCCCGCGCGTCAGGACGTTCATCTCCTCGTTGCGCAAGAGGCCAAGGTTCGAGCCGGCGATCATGGTCGGCTCCTCGCGCAGGAAGTCGCCGCTGGCATCGATTTCGAAGGAATAGGTCCGTGCCCCTAGGAACACAAAGTGCTCGTGGGCAAGCCAGTCGAGAAAGGCGACCGCCTCGTCGCGGTCCTCCCGGTCAATGTGTGTGATCGCGGCCAGCCTTTCCCGCTCCTCCCGCATGCGCGCCCGCATGGCCTTGTGGTCGGAGACGACCGTGTCGAGATCGGCGAGCGTTGCCTTGAGGCTGGCGACAAGGCGCTCGCCCTCGGGGGGGGTCACGGCATGCAGGTGGACCTGGATGATCGACCTGAAGCCTTCACGCTCGTCCGGGACGACGGGGTGGAAGATGGCGCGGGCTTCAAACCCTTGCGCGGTACATTCGGCCATGACCGAATCAACGAGAAACGGGCTGTCCGGTCCGGCTATTTCGAGCAGGGACGCGAGAGGATCACCCAGAACGGTGTCCGGTCCGCGCAGCATGCGTATGTCCCGCTTGCCGGGCGCAAGCGACGTCGCCCAGGTCCAGACCGAGAGCGCAAGCGCCGAGAGGTTCTCGTCGGTCAGGCCCTCGCCATTGTCCTTGCTGCGCTCTTCGCGAAGGTGTTCCAGAACAGTCTGCAGACCTGTATTCCCGCCGGATGCCTTCGCCAGATTCGTCATGACCGGTTTTGCCCTCGCTGCTGCCCGAGCACTTACCGCGCGGCAGGCCTGAATTCAATCTCGCGCCGGGAGCAACCTGGGGCAACAAGTCGTGAAGGGGACGAAGGACATGACCTTTGAAAGGCGGACCCGCCGAACGGGGACATGTCCGGCGGGTCCTATCGAGCCTCATCCGCAGGCTGGGTGGGGGGACGCACACGGAGGCTCGAATCTTGTTGTCAGGAGGCTTCCGGACATCGGTCATCGGCGTGCAAAACGGCGCGATGTGTCGATTCAGGCTAGCCCCACGAGACAGATATGGACTTTGCTGCCTCGTCCGCCAAGGAGAATGCGCAAGTCTCACAGAATTGTCATCAAACATTGCTAACCAGAAATGTTTGGAGAGGCCTTTGCCTTGTCCGGCTGGCCGTCTGCCGAGAGCAGGATGGCGACCCACCGCGTCGAAGGCGACTGTGCGAACAGGATCATCATGAGCACGGTCAGCGGCGCCGACAGGAACATGCCTGGAATGCCCCAGATCGCGCCCCAGACCGCCAGTGAAATTAGCACGACAAGCGCTGAAAGATTTAGGGAATCTCCCATCATGCGCGGCTGCACGAAATTGCCGAAGAAGAATTGCCAGAAGCTGACTGCGCCGAACACCATGGCCGCGTAGACATAGGTGTTCTGGGGGGCCGTGCCGGGAATCCAGCCGGGCACCGAGGGCTGCACGAGGACGAAGAGCAGCGGCACGATGGCTGCGACAATCGACCCCACCGTCGGAATGTAGTTGAGCACGAAAACCAGCGCTGCCAGGAAGAGCGCATTCTCGACGCCGAAGAGAATCAGCGTGGCATAGGTCAGCGCCGTGGTCAGGACCGAGATGACCGTCTGGGTCCAGAGATAGGTCTCGATGCCGTTGAGCGCCGCGTCACCGACCTTGCGGACCTGCTCGCGCCGGTCAGCTTCCGGGAAAATGTAATCGAGCTTGAGAGACCAGTTGGACTGCGCCACGAACAGGAACGCGACATATAGGAAGATCAGGATGAGATTCTCGCTGATCTCCCCCGTCGCCGAGCCGAGCGACGCGAGAAGCCTGCGGCCCGGCTCGCCGAACAGCAGGTCCGACAAAGTCGGCGCCCCGGTCAGGTGAAGCACGCCGTAGAGGTCGCCGATCAGGTCGTTGATCCGCGTCTCGTAGAGCGCCGCCTGTCCGCCGAACTGCGCGACGCCGCGCGCCATTAGCGCCATGAACAAGCCGAAGCCTGCCGTGACGAGCAGGATCGAGATGATGCGCGAGGCCCCGCGCTTCAGGAGCTTCGAGCGATTGTCGATCGTGCGGGCGAACCCCTCCATGACGAGATAGAGGAAGACGGCCATGGCGAACGGCGCGAACAGGGCCCGGCCAAGATACAGGAAGGCGACGATCACGCCGGCGGCAATGATCCAGACACCCGTCCTTGTTGCCCCGTCCATCCTCTTGTCCCTCTCCGGATGATGAGAGCCGGACAGTGGTGAGCCTCGTGGCCTGCGTCAACTCGCGTTTGCCGGTTCGGCCTCGCCACGCCAGGTCGCGGCCGCTGTCCCGGCATTGCCCGTTTCGGCCGCTTCGGCACCCTGCAGCAGGCCTGATCGCTCCCGCAGCGCGTCGGCACCCCCGACATAGGCCCCGTCGATCCAGATCTGCGGCATGGTCACAGGGGTCTTCGGGCCGATGATCGGTTTCACCCGGGCGAGCATCTCGTACATCGCGCCCGGATTCTTCACGACATCATGATAGGCATAGGCGATGCCGAGTTCGGCGAAATCGGCCTTGGCGCGCTTGCAGAACTTGCAGTTCTCCTTGCCGAAGAGGTGCGTGCCCTCCAGCGGAAAGTGCCGGACATGCTCGTTCATGACCAGTTCGGCAAGAAGGCCGCGATTGAGCGCGCCGCCCTGAAACACCACTTCGCCGTTAATCAGCACGCAGGGCGCATGCCGCGCCCCTTTCAGGCTGGCCTTCAGCATGTGCGACAGCCAGTCCTTCGTCTCGAACTCGACGACGGCATTGGCCAGCTCGTTGGCGAGGGTGTCGCGGATGACATCTGTCGTCAGCGTGCATTCCCCGCAAGGGATCCTGACCTTGAACGGACCCCATTTTCCCGCCCAGCGATAGACCAGCAGACGAACCGGCTTGCGGTCGTAGACTTCGGGCAGTTTCGCGATTTTTCCCATGATCGGCTCTTTCCGGTACGCCCGGGGCCCTCTGCCCCGGCTTGCGCTTGCTCGCGGCATCATGCCAGAGAGCCTGGTCTTCCGGCGTCACATGCGGCTCGCCCTTGCTCACATTCTGTTTGACGCTAGCCTCCTGCCCGACGAAAGACAGGACGAGCGGCAGGGGAAGCAGGCGACATGAGCGACGACAGCATCTTCATCGGCGGCGGCGGTCCGGACCAGAACGCGCCGCAGTCGCTGCTCCTCGGCCGGGCGAACCGCCACGGCCTCGTCGCCGGGGCAACCGGAACCGGCAAGACGGTGACGCTCCAGATCCTCGCGCAGGGCTTTTCAGACGCCGGTGTCCCGGTCTTCTGCGCCGATGTGAAAGGCGACCTGTCCGGCATTGCCATCCCCGGCAGCGAGACGCACAAGCTGCATGAAATGCTCGTCTCGCGGGCGGACAAGATCGGCCTCGAAAGCTATGGCTATGCCGCCGCGCCGACGATCTTCTGGGACGTCTTCGGCAAGCAGGGCCACCCGGTCCGGGCCACCATTTCCGAAATGGGCCCCCTGCTTCTCTCGCGCCTCATGAACCTCAGCGACGCGCAGGAAGGCGTGCTGACCGTCGCCTTCCAGTATGCCGACGACAATGACATGCTGCTGCTGGACCTGAAGGACCTGCGCAAGCTCCTCGTCCATCTCGGCGACAAGGATGTGCTTGACGCCATCGGCCTCGAATACGGCAATGTCGCCAAGGCCTCCCTCGGCGCGATCCAGCGCAACCTCCTCGTTCTCGAGCGGGAGGGGGCCGACCAGTTCTTCGGCGAGCCGGCGCTGCGCCTTGCCGACCTGATGCGCACCGCGCCGGACGGGCGGGGCTATGTCAGCGTGCTCGATGCCACGACGCTCATCAATTCGCCCCGGCTCTATTCGACCTTCCTTCTCTGGCTCCTGTCGGAACTCTTCGAGCAGCTTCCGGAGGTCGGCGATCCGGCCAAGCCCCGGCTCGTCTTCTTCTTCGACGAGGCGCACCTGCTGTTCAAGGATGCCCCCGGCGCGCTCCTGGAGAAGGTCGAGCAGGTCGTCCGCCTGATCCGGTCGAAGGGTGTCGGCGTGTACTTCGTGACGCAGAACCCGCGCGACCTGCCGGAAAGCGTCCTTGCCCAGCTTGGCAACCGCATCCAGCATGCCCTGCGCGCCTATACGCCGCTTGAGCGCAAGGCCGTCCGGAGCGCCGCCGACAGTTTCCGCCCGAACCCAGGTTTCGACACCGGGACCGTGATAACGGAACTTGGCACCGGCGAGGCGCTCGTCTCGACGCTCGACGCGAAGGGCACCCCCGGCATTGTCCAGCGCACGCTGGTTCGCCCGCCTGCCTCCCGCCTTGGCCCGGTCATGCCGGCCGAGCGCGACGCCGCCCTCAAGGCGAGCCCCGTGTTCGGCCAGTATGACACCGTGATCGACCGCGAGTCCGCCTACGAGATCCTCGAGGCACGGGAGGCGGAGGCCGCCGAAACGGCCGAACGGCTGGCCCGCGAAGACGAGACGGCCGCCCGCGAAGCCGAACAGGCCAAGGCCCGCAAGACGACCACGCGCCGCCGGTCAACGCGCCAGACGCCAACCGAGGCTGCGGTCAGCACCGTGACACGCACCGTCGCCCGCGACCTGACAAAATATGTCCTGCGCGGGATACTCGGGTCCCGGCGGCGCTGACCTCATGGCTAATGCGCCGGGCGGGATTTCACAGATGCCGGCAAGAGCCGGGTAACAGGGTCATGCTTCCCTTGCTGCATGGACAGGACCGTCTCGCTCGCTGCCCTCTGCACGGTCGCCCTCCTGGCGGGACCGCCGTCCCGCGCGGACGAGGCGGCAGACTGGATCGCTGAAAGCTGTGCCATGATCGCGGCGGGCGAAGGCTTCGCGGCCCATGCCCATGCCGCCTTCGGCGAGCCGGAGCGCTGCACGGGCTGGGCTGAAACAGATCCGGACTTCGGCGTGCACGGCGAGGTCACCGCCGAATGGCCGCAGGTCGCGCTTGTCCGCGAAGGGCTCCTGCCCGAGCCGCGCGGCCACTGGCGCTACGAGTTTGCCGCCGCCCTGCCCGAGACCGCCGGGTGGATCGCGAACGAACGGCGCGCCCGGCAGCACCGCCTCGACTGGACGACCGATCTTGAACAGGGCGCGGCGAGCGCACGCTTCGGCTCGCGGCTTGCCAGCGAGAATGCCTTCTGCCGCATCGACTTTGACAGCCGTGGCGAGGTCATCGCCTTCCAGGTTTCGAGCCTGCACTGAGCCTCAATGCCGCCCGTCGAGATGCCGGGCCGTCCGCAGGCCCGGAAAGAGCCGCGCCCAGAGAACCGCCACGCCGACCGCTGCCGCCCCGCCGGCAACCACGGTGAACACCGCGCCCCATTTGGCTGCCATGAACCCGGCCCGCGCCTCGCCAAGCTCGTTCGAGGCCCCGAGAAAGATCGAGTTTACGGCATTGACCCGTCCGCGCACCTCGTCCGGCGTCCAGAGCTGCAGCAGCACTTCGCGGATATAGACCGAGATCATGTCGAACCCGCCGACGAGCATCAGCGCGGCGATTGAAAGCCAGGCAAAGGACGATGCGCCGAACACCATGGTCGCGATCCCGAACAGGGCAACCGACAGGAAGAGGAGGATCCCGGCATGGTCGCGGACCGGAAAGGCCGTGATAAGGCCGATCATCGCGATGGCGCCGATGCCGGGAGCCGCGCGCAGGAGCCCGAGCCCCGACGGCCCAAGTTCGAGAATGTCCCGCGCATAGATCGGCAGGAGCGCCACGGCCCCGCCGAGCAGAACGGCAAAAAGATCGAGCGAGATCGCCCCGAACACGACCTTCTCCTTCCAGACATAGGAAAACCCGCCGAGCAGGGCCGAGAGGGTCGTCGGCTGCATGGAGCGCGCCTGTTCGGGCTTCGGGATCGAAAAGATCAGCACGGCCGAGGCAGCGAGGATCGCAACCGCCGAGCCATAGGCAATGAAGGGCGAAACGCCATAGAGGAGCCCGCCCGCGACAGGCCCGAGGATAGACGCCATCTGCCAGGACGAGGATGTCCAGCCGACCGCGTTCGCAAAGTCCTTCGGCGGCACGATATTGACCGCGAGCGAGGCCGAGGCGGGCGACAGGAAGGCCCGCGCGATGCCCAGGAGCGTGAGTATGCCGAGCACCCAGACCGGCTTGAAGTTTCCGGTCACGGCCAGCACGAGGACACCCGCCGCGCAGGCCATCTCGACCAGGATCGCGCAGCCCATGACGAGCCGCCGCCCGACCCGGTCCGCCGTCACGCCGGTGACGACGACAAGCAGCAGGGCAGGCAGGAACTGGACAAGCCCGATCCAGCCGAGAAGCGCGGCATCCTGGGTCTGGTCATAGATCTGCCAGCCCACCGCGACCGAGACGATCTGCACCGCCGAGGCGGTCGCAAAGCGCGAAGCGAAATAGCGCCGGTACGACAGGTGCCGGAAAGCCGCAAAGCGGTCCGGAACAAGCTCTGCGCTCATGCCCGCTCCCCCACCATGAAGAGTGTCGCACCCCGTGCGGCCTTCGGTACCGGCAGGACCTGCAGGCCGAGCGAGCCGATATAGGCCAAGACCTTGCGCGTCCGAAGCTGCCGGCCGAACCGGCGCGGCCCGTCACGACCCGCAAGCTTCGCCATCCACCAGATCTGGCGTTCCCACGGCTCGACGGGGAACCGCTCGGCCGCCAGAACTTTCAGTCCCGCCCCCTCGAACAGCGCACGCAGGGCCGTCTCGGTCCACCAGCTCACATGGTGCGGCGGGGCGTTCAGCACGAAGTCGGGCAGCCCGGCGACATAGGAGCCGGCATCCGGCACGCCGATGGCGATGCGCCCGCCGGGCGCGGTTAGCCCGGCCAGGTCGGCGAGAAAGGCTTCGGGATGGGCAACATGTTCGAGCACCTGAAAGGCCGTGACAAGCTCGGCGGGCGGGACGACCTGCCCGGCGCGGCCGGGATCGAGGCCGAGCACGGTCAGCCCGCGCGCCGTGCAGGCGGCGACGGCGTCCGGATCGGTCTCGAGCCCGAGATACTGCCGGCGCGGCACATAGGCGGCGAACCCGCCAAGCCCCGCCCCGACGTCAACGACCCGGCCTGTGTCGCCTAGCCAGCGGGCCGCAGCGGCATATTCGGCCTTGGTCGCCGGGTGGTACCACCTGAACTTGCGCAAGGCCGCATAGAAGGCCGCGTCGCCCGTGATTGCCGGGCGGAAGTCCATGCGTCCGGTGGCGGTGTCCTCGATGAGGTCGAGCGCGGCGATGCCGGCAAACAGCCGCTCGACATCGATGCCGAAATCGCGCCGCCAGGCATCGACGAGGTCCGGCACCCCGATGGTCTCTATGACGCTTCCGGGCAGTGTTTCACAAGGCGGCGCGACAGGCTCGGTCATGGCGATCCTGTTGGCACGGCTTGGTGCAGCGCGCATCTCAAAACCCCGGGACCCCGTGAATTTCTCCCGCGCTTTCCCAACGTCAAGCCTTCGCAGGCGGCCTGTGCGGCCCTATAGTCGGCTGAACAGAACAGCCTCGCAGCGAACCCGGGAGCATCCGATGAAAGACTATCTCCAATTCTACATCAATGGCGAATGGGTCGATCCGGTCGAGCCGCGCACGCTCGACATCGAGAACCCGGCAACCGAGGAACCCTTTGCCCGCATATCGCTCGGCTCGAAAGCCGATGTCGACAAGGCGGTCGCAGCGGCCAAGGCCGCCTTCCCGGCCTTCTCGCAGACCAGCGTCGAATACCGCGCTGGCCTGCTCGACAAGATCGCCGCGGGCTACCGGAAGCGGCTCGGCGAGATGGCGTCCGTCATCTCCGAAGAGATGGGCGCGCCGATGTGGCTTGCCGCTGCCGCCCAGGCACCGGCCGGCCTCGGGCACTATGCCAATACCGCTGCGATCCTGCGCAATTACGCCTTCGAGGAGAAAAAGGGCTCGACCCTCATCCGCAGGGAGCCGATCGGTGTTTGCGGTTTCATCACGCCGTGGAACTGGCCGGCCAACCAGGTCGCCTGCAAGGTCGCTCCTGCCATTGCGGCCGGATGCACCATGGTGCTGAAACCCTCCGAGATTGCCCCGCTCGACGCGATGCTCCTCGCCGAGATCATCCACGAGGCCGGCGTTCCGAAGGGCGTCTTCAACCTCGTCAATGGTGACGGTCCGGGCGTCGGGTCCTACCTGTCCGGCCATCCGGACGTCGACATGATGAGCTTTACCGGATCGACCCGCGCCGGGGTTCTCGTCGCCCAGGCCGCCGCCCCGACGGTCAAGCGCGTCGCCCAGGAGCTCGGCGGCAAGTCGGCCAATATCGTCCTGCCCGATGCCGACCTGCAAAAGGCGGTCGCGGGCGGCGTCATGCAGATGATGACCAATTCCGGCCAGTCCTGCAACGCGCCGTCCCGCATGTTCGTCCAGCGCGAGCAGCAGGCGCGGGCGATCGAGATTGCGAAGGCCGCCGCCGAAAGCGTCAAGGTGGCGATGCCCGCCGACGCCCCGCGCGGCGCCATAGGCCCGATCTCGAACGGCAATCAGTACCAGAAGGTCCAGGACCTGATCCAGAAGGGTATCGAGGAAGGGGCAACCCTCGTCGCCGGCGGACCCGGCCGGCCGGAAGGGTTCAACAAGGGCTATTTCGCCCGGCCGACCGTGTTTGCCAATGTCACCAATGACATGACCATCGCCCGCGAGGAAATCTTCGGCCCCGTCCTCGTCATGATCCCCTACGAGACCGAGGAAGACGCCATCGAAATGGCGAATGACACGGTCTACGGCCTGTCGGGTTATGTCCAGTCGGGCGACATTTCGCGGGCCCGCCGGGTCGCAGCGCAACTGCGTACTGGCAATGTCCATCTCAACGGTGCCGGGGCGGATTTCAACGCGCCGTTCGGCGGCTATCGCCAGTCCGGCAATGGCCGCGAATGGGGCGAGTACGGGTTCGAGGAATTCCTCGAGACCAAGGCCGTCATGGGTTTCGAGGCCGCCTGAAGCCCGGGCAGGCGACTTTTGGAAGGGCCGCTCCAGCCGGGGCGGCCCTGTTCCTTGCCGCCGCTCAGGGCGCGTTGCCGATGGCGAACACCTCGCCCTGAAGATCCGATATCAGGAGCCGGCCGTCCGGCGCGACCGCAAAACTTGTGATGAGACCGATCGTTCCGGCATCCGGGACAATGTCCTCCGTCAGGCGCGTCAGCCCGGCCCCTGCCCGCAGCGTCGTCCCGTCCCGCAGGCTCGTCACCGGCGCCGACCAGACATTGCCGCTGACCGTGTCGCCAAACACAAAGCGCCCGTCGAGCGCGGCAACCGGCCCGCGATAGACAAGTCCTCCCAGCACCGAATTGCCCTCGAACGGGCCGCTGCCATGCGCATAATCGATGACCGGTTCGGCATCGCCCGGCAGCGAGGCCCCGCCACCGAAGGCCTGCGCGCCCTCACGCCGGTTCCAGCCGAAATCGACGAGCGTCGATCCCGGCAAGAAGCGGTCGATTTCCTCGATGGCATTCTGGCCGACATCGCCGATATAAAGCTCGCCGGTTGCCTCGTCGATGCTGGCCCTGAACGGATTGCGCAGGCCGATGGCGAGAATTTCCGGCGCGCCGCCGCCCGCCGCGAAGGGATTGCCCGGCGGAATGCCATAGTCGCGGTCCGGGTCGGCGGGAAAATCGTCACGCGTCATGTCCAGCCGCAGGACCTTGCCGAGGAGCGAGTTGCGGTTCTGGGCATTGCCCTGCGGGTCGCCGCCCGAGCCGCCGTCCCCGGTCGGCACCAGGAGGAGACCGTCATTCGCGAAGCCGAGCCAGCCGGCATTATGGTTCGCGAACGGCTGCGCGAATGTCAGGATCAGGTCTTCGGTCGCCGGATCCGCCTGCACGGTCGCGCCCGGAAAGGTCCGGTAGCGCCGGATCTCGCTGTCGCCGCCGACATTGGTCAGGTTGACATAGAAGGTCCGGTCGCCCGCGAATTGCGGCGAGAGGGCAAGGCCGAGCAGGCCCTGCTCGCCGCCGGTGGAGACCTCGCCCCTGATGTCGAGAAAGGGAACCGGTGCCGTGGTTCCGGTCGCAAGGTCGAAATCGCGAACCAGGCCGCCCTGCTCGACCAGCAGGAGGCGTTCGGAGCCGGGAACCGGAACGACCTGAACCAGCGACCCCGCCCCCGACACGATACGCACCGCCGACAGCGCCTCGGCAACATTCGTCACCGTGATCGATACGCCGAGGCTGGCGCTCGCCCCGAGCGGGTCGGTCGCCGTGAACGTCACCTCGTAGACATTGTCGCCATTGGCATCGGCGGGGACCTCGAAATCAAGCGGGCCAGCGGGCGTCAGCGTGCGGTCCGCCGGGCTGAAGGCGAAGTCTCCGGCATCAGTGCCGGAGAGCGCGAAACTGATCGTGTCGCCGGGGGCATCCGCAGCAGCAACCGTGTAGACCGGCCCGGCGGTATTTTCCGGCACGCTCGCCTGCGCGGGAGACGTGAAGACCGGGACCGCATTGGCGGGCGGTGACGGCGGCGGGGCAGGCGGCGAGGCAGTCCCGTCGCCGCAGGCACCCAGGGCGAGGACAAGAAAGATGAGGCCGACAGGCTGGGAGCACGTCATGCTTTTGGGCGTCTCCCCGGCGGCGGCACGGCTGCATCGATCCGGAGGCTCGCCCCGTTTTCGAGTTTTTTGTTACTTTGGCGTTCATTTTGCGTCTGATAAACTTACATTCACGTCAGGGAACCAAAAGACCCTCCAAGGAGATCATCATGAAGTCCCTCTTGTCAGCCTGTGCAGCCCTGCTCGTGCTCGGCGCCTGTACGACCGCGACGCCCTACCAGGCGGCCGTCAACTCGAACGGCGGGTATGCCGACCAGCAGATCGAGACCAATCGCTGGGCGATATCCTTTGCCGGAAATACGCTGACAGACCGGCAAACCGTCGAGACCTATCTCCTCTACCGTGCCGCCGAGCTCACGAGCCTGCAAGGCTATGACTATTTCGAGATCGTCACGCGCGACACCAATGCCGAGTCCAGGTTCATTTCCACCGGCTTCTCCTCGCCCTTCTACTACAATTTCTACGGCTTCGGCCCGCATGCCGGCTTTGGCAGTTTCGGCCCGCGCCGGTTCAGCAGCTTCAACGGCTTCTATGGTCCGGGCTTCTACGGGGCTGGTTTCGGCGGCTTCTATGATCCGTTCTATGGCGGGCCGACCTCGTTTCGCGAGCGCGTAAACTATGAAGCGACCGCCGAGATCATCATGCACCGCGGCGAGAAGCCGAACGAAGCGCCCTATTTCAGCGCCGAGGACGTGCTGGTCAACCTGTCCGGCGAGATCAAGCTGCCTGAAGCCTGATTGGCGGCAAGCCCTGTCTGATCGTGCGCCCGGACGGACATGTCCGGGCGTATTGCTTTTGCCCTGCCGCCGGGCCACCTCTCGCGACATGCTGAGACTGCTTATCGTCCTGCCGGCCTATGTCGTGTTCGCATCGCTGCTGCCGCAATGGACCGCATTGCGCCCGGCCTTCGAGGCGCTGTTACAGGTTCCGCATGACCTGGCCGTGAGCATTTCTGCGGCGGCGCTTCTCGTGTCGGCCCTTCTGATCGGTGCCATTCTTTACCGGCAGAGGGGCTCTGGCGGCATCGCCCCGCGGTCGCCGCTCATGGCGATCCTCTGGATGGGCCTTGTCGGCACGGCATTCGCGGCAACTTATGATCTTTTCCAGGCACTTGGCGGGCGGGCGGTTGCACCCGTTGGCCTCGTCATCGTGCCGCTCGCCTTCTTGGCCAGCGAGGCCCTGTATCAGGGCATCCTCGCCATGGCAGGACGTGCCAGCAGGCAAAAGCCGGCTGCCGCGCAGCCTGAAGCTGCAGCCGGCTCAGCGGAAACGGGCAGTGGCCTTCGACTGCTCGTGACCATACCGGTCTATGTCTTCGTCATCGTCTTCCTGCCGGAACTGCCGGACTATCAACGACTGGTCGCGCCCCTTGATGCTGTCTATCCGGCAACAGCCGCCGGACTGTCGGCCGCTGCGCTCGTCCTCTCCGGGTCCGCGATCCACTGGCTGCGCCGGGACAGCGGCGCGCGGCTCGCCGGGCTTTCGCCCCTGAGTGCGGTCATCCTGATGTCCGGCCTGACAGGGCTCGTGTTTGCCGGGCTCCTGAACCTGTTCGGCTACCTCACAGGCTATGCCCCGGAACTCTCGGACCTGATCGTCATCCCGGCAGGCTTCGCCGCCGCCGAGTTGATCTGGACCGCGATCCGGAGGCGCATGACAAGGGGACCAGCAGAGCTTTAGCGCGGAGCCATCCGGATTGCGCCGTCGAGGCGGACATCCTCGCCGTTGAAATAGCTGTTGCGGCACATTTCCACGGCGAGCGAGGCAAACTCGTCCGGATTGCCGAGCCGGGCCGGGTTCGGCACGGACGCAGCGAGTGCCGCCTTCACATTGTCCGGTGCACCCTGCATCAGCGGCGTGTCGAATATGCCGGGCAGGATCGTGTTGACGCGGATGAACTCGCGCGACAGGTCCCGGGCGATCGGCAGGGTCATGCCGACGACCCCGCCCTTTGAGGCCGAATAGGCCGCCTGGCCCATCTGGCCGTCCTCGGCAGCGACCGAGGCCGTATTCACGATCGCCCCGCGCTCGCCGTTGACGGGCTCGAGCGTCAGCATCCCGGCCGCCGATTTGGCAATGCACCGGAACGTGCCGACCAGGTTGATCTGGATGATGAGGTTGAACTTGTCGAGCGGGAAGTGGCGGATCTCGCCGGTCTCGCGGTCCCGGCTCGCCGTCTTGAAGGCATTGCCCGTCCCGGCGCAGTTGATGAGGATGCGCTCCTGTCCGAGCGCGCCGCGCACCTTGGCAAAGCCCGCATCGACCTCCTCGTCCGACATGACGTTCACCCTGGCAAAGACGCCGCCGATCTCGGCCGCCATGGCTTCGCCCTTTTCCTCGTTGAGATCGAACAGGCCGACCTTGACGCCGTGGCTTGCCAGAAGGCGCGCGGTGGCCGCGCCAAGGCCGGAAGCGCCGCCGGTGACGACAGCGGTGATCGTATGGTCGAGTTGCATGACATGTCTCCCTTGAAATGGCCGGTTTTGAGAGTGATCTATAGGAATGACACGGAGCGGCCAATGACTGACGCAGGGGCAATCGCAGAACAGGCCGGCGAGCCGGAAAAGGCCATGCTGCCCATGGTCATAGAGCGCAACGAGCGGCGCACCCGCACGGCCTTTATCCCGAAGGTCATGCGCCTCGCCGGACGCATCCCCTTCGCCGACGACCTCGTGGCAGCCTGGTATTGCGCCGTCGATCCGGAAACGCCCATGAAGGCCAAGGGTGTCCTCTTCGCCGCCCTCGCCTATTTCGTCCTGCCGGCCGACATGGTTCCGGACTTCGTCGCAGGGCTTGGCTTCACCGATGACGCAACCGTCCTCGCTACCGCACTCGGCATTGTCGGCACGCAGATTCAGGAGCGCCACCGCCGGGCCGCCCGCAGGCGCCTCGGCCTGCCGGAGCCGGTCAGCCGGGACGGCTAGAACCAGCCCCCCTCCGGCACGCGCTTGCGTGCGCGCCAAAGCCGGACTACGCCTTGCCCTGCCGCTTTCGGCCAGCCGGGGAGCAAGGGAGAGCGCCATGCCGACACTCAAAACCAATGGCATCGAGATCGCCTATGAGCGCCACGGCGATACGGCCCGGCCAGCCGTGCTCCTCGTCATGGGTCTCGGCGGCCAGCTCAGCATGTGGCCGCGCGTGCTCGTCGATGACCTGGTCGCCGCCGGCTATCACGTCGTCCGCTTCGACAATCGCGACATCGGCCTCTCGGCCAAGTTCGATGGCACCCGCGTGCCGAACATTGTCGCCCAGATGGCCCTGAGGCGCATCGGCATAAGCCTGAAAACGCCCTATACGCTCGCGGACATGGCGAACGACACCGTCGGCCTCATGGACGGGCTCGGCATCCGGTCGGCCCATCTTGTCGGCATTTCCATGGGCGGCATGATCGGCCAGTTCGTCGCCGCGAGCCATCCGGAACGGATCGCGAGTTTCACGGCGCTGATGACAACGACCGGCAATCCGAAGCTCCCGCGCCCGGACCGCCGGGTGTTTGAAGCCATCATCCGGCGCGGACCCCGGCCTGCCGGACGGGAGGCCATCATCGCCGCGTCGGTCCACGCCTTCTCGGTCATCGGCACGCCGGGCGAGGACCAGAACACGAACGGCATGCGCGACCGCATCGCCGAGAGCTTCGACCGGAACTACTGCCCGTCGGGCCTCGCCCGCCAGACCGCGGCGATCATTGCGACGGGCGACTTCCGCAAGCAGACGCGGGCGATCAGGGCCCCGACGCTCGTCATTCACGGGACAGCCGATCCGCTCGTGCCGCCGGACGGCGGCAAGGACATAGCCCGGCTCGTGCGGGGTGCGCGGCTCGAACTGATCGAGGGCATGGGCCACGATATCCCGCCGCGCTTCCTGCCGCAGGTGACGCGCCTGATGATCGGCCACATGAAGGCAAGCGAAATCGCCGCCGGGAAAGCCGCCTAGACAGCCACTTTCGCCGCGCGCTTGCGCTGGTTCGGATCGAGGTGGACCTTGCGCAGGCGGATCGATTGCGGCGTCACCTCGACCAGTTCGTCATCGGCAATATAGGCAAGCGACTTTTCAAGCGTCATCTGCAGAGGCGGGGTCAGGCGAACCGCCTCGTCCGTCCCGGAGGCGCGCACATTGGTCAGCTTCTTGCCTTTCAGGACATTGACCTCGAGATCATTGTCGCGCGTGTGCTCGCCGATAATCATCCCGCCATAGACCTTGTCGCCGGGGTGGATCATCATCGGCCCGCGATCCTCGAGGTTCCATAGGGCGAAGGCCACCGCCTCGCCCTTTTCCATGGCGATCAGCACCCCGGTATGGCGACCCTGTATCCGGCCCCGGTGCGGGGCATATTCATGGAAGACCCGGTTCATGATCGCCGTGCCGCGCGTGTCGGTCATCAGTTCGCCCTGATAGCCGATCAGCCCGCGCGTCGGGGCATGGAAGACCATGCGCGTGCGCCCGACGCCGGAGGGCTTCATCTCCAGCATCTCGCCCTTGCGTTCGGAAAGTTTCTGGACAACTGCCCCGGCATGCTCGTCGTCGACGTCGATGACGACTTCCTCGATCGGCTCGAGCTTCTCGCCGGTGTCGGGGTCTTCCTTCATCACGACCTTCGGGCGCATCACGCCAAGCTCGAAGCCTTCGCGGCGCATCGTCTCGATAAGGACCGCCAGCTGCAGCTCGCCCCGGCCGGACACGGTGAACGCCTC
>CAYSED010000040.1:259-21208 GCA_964429935.1 uncultured Hyphomonadaceae bacterium | reverse complement strand
TCACGGGACTGCCCTCCGTCCATGTCCTGACAGGCGGCGGCTCGTTCCACTGCATCAGCCAGCAGGTTCCACGTGCCGTTCTGGATCCGGGAGAGTTCGCATGAGCCGCACGATCCGCGTCGCCTCGCTCCAGTTTGCCCCGGTTGACGACGTCGCGGCGAACATCGCGACGGTCGCCCGGATGGTGACCGAGGCGGCGAAGGACGGGGCGCAGGTCGTTCTGCCGCCGGAACTTTTCTGCGGACCCTATTTCTGCGTGCGCCAGGAAGAGGCCGAGTTCGCCCGCGCCGAAGCCTGGGAGACGCACCCTGCGGTGACCGAACTTGCAAAAGTTGCGAGGTCCCTGAACGTCTGCATTCCGGTGTCGATCTACGAGAGGTCCGGGCCAGAATACTACAATTCGCTCGTCATGCTGGACGCCGACGGGACTGCGCTCGGGGTCTACCGAAAGAGCCATATTCCGGACGGTCCCGGCTACCAGGAGAAGTTCTATTTCCGGCCGGGCGATACCGGGTTCCGGGTCTGGCACACGCGGCATGGACGTCTCGGGACCGGCATCTGCTGGGACCAGTGGTTTCCCGAATGCGCCCGGGCCATGGCGCTGATGGGGGCCGACGTCCTGTTCTATCCCACGGCAATCGGCTCTGAACCCCATGATGCCGGCCTCGACACGGCGGCGCGCTGGCGCCGCGCGATGCAGGGGCATGCCGTGTCGAATGTCATACCGGTCGTCGCGGCCAACCGGGTGGGTGACGAAGGCGGACAGGTGTTCTACGGAACGAGCTTCATTGCCGACCCTGCAGGTGAGATCGTGGCCGAACTGGACCGCCGGGAAACCGGCATCGCCATGGCCGGGTTCGACCTGGACCGGATCGCGGCGCAGCGCGCCGCCTGGGGCTTTTTCAGGGACCGCCGGACAGACCTCTACGGGCCGCTGCTCGGCCGGTAGACCGTTTCAGGCGAGCTTGCCGTTCGCGAGCTTGGCACGGGCCTGCCCGACCCAGTTGTCGCGCTCTATGCGGCCATTCCCGTCAATGTCGTCATCAAGGTCCTCGACATCGTCGTCCGACCATGCGGCGATCTGGGCGAAGTGGTAGATGCCGAGCTCGTTGAGCCGTGCCGAGAGTTTCGGGCCGATGCCCTTGATGAGGGTGAGGTCATCCGGTTCGCCGAGCGGCTGGCTGAGGCGGGCGGCCGCGATGACGGGTTTTTTGGCCGGCGATTGCGGGGCAGCGGCCTGTGCAGTCTTCTCGTAGACGGTTTCCGGCCTGCTGCCGGTGCGCATCTGGTGGAACAGGTCGGTGGCGACGCGGCCCGGAATCTCCGTCGGCCAGTGCGCCCACCGGGGCAGGGCTGCCAGCATGCCTGCTGCCTGCGTCCAGGCATTAAGGTTGATGTCTGCGGCGACCTGGAAGGCTTCCCGCATGCGCGCTTCGCCCTGTGCCGCCGGAAAGCTCATGACAGGGATCTCGACGGTCTTCCAGTTGATGGTGGCGGGCAGGGACGAGGCCATGGATGAAACGGACTGGACCCACTGGGCCTGCAGTGTGCGCGCCGTGTCGAGCCACATGGCGACGGCAGCGGAATAGGCCTTTGAGGGATCAGTCATGGACGTCTCGTTCATCGAAGCAACTCTTTTGGCTGGATTGAGCATAACGCATTATTGTGCACCGCACAATTGCCCGGGATCCTGCGACTGGTTCCCGGCCGCGTTCCTGCCCTAGAATGATCGCGATTCGGCGGAAGATAATCGCATGACAGATACTCGCGAGCCTACCGAGACCTTTTCCGCGGCCAGGGGCCGCGCCCTCGTATTCGATTCCGGCGTCGGGGGGCTGACGGTTGCGGCAGAGCTTCGGGCGCTCTGTCCGAACGTGCATGTCGATTATGCTGCCGATACCGGCTTCTTTCCCTATGGCGACAAGTCTGACGAGGCGCTGCGCGCGCGCCTGCCGGACGTGGCCGCAGCTCTTGTCGAGGCCGTTCGTCCCGACGTCTTCGTCATCGCCTGCAACACGGCAAGCACGCTGGCGCTGCCGGACGTGCGCTTGCGCCTCTCCATTCCGGTTGTCGGCACCGTGCCGGCCATCAAGCCAGCCGTTGCCCTCAGCCGGAGCGGCGTGATCGGCCTGCTGGCGACCCCGGGGACGATCAGGCGGGCCTACACAGCCGACCTGATCGCGAGCTTCGCCGGAAGCGCGAGGGTCCTCCTCCATGGCAGCCTGCCCCTTGTGGCGCTCGCCGAGGCTGCAGCCCGGGGCGAACGAGCGGCCCTTTCTGAGTTCGCGGCGGCGCAGGCCCCGCTCTTCGAGACCGAGCATGGCGACCAGATGGACACGATCGTGCTGGCCTGCACGCATTTCCCGCTCGTCCTCGGCGAGCTTGCCGCGAGCGCGCCTCGATCCGTGACCTATGTGGACTCCGGCGCAGCCATTGCGCGGCAGACGGCGCGCCTCCTGATGGCGTCCGGATCGGCCGGCGCGCCGCAGCGCCCGGCTGCGTACATCACGGATGCCGTTGGTCCGCGCGCATCACTGGCAGCCACGTTCAAGCGGTTCGGATTTGAACCGACCCTGGCCGTGACGATCCCGGATGCAGGTCATGCAATCTGCGCGGAAACGCGCTAGGCTCGCAGTCCGAGCGTGGCAGAAAGGCTGGCAGCGATGCAGCGCGTTTTCCGGACATGCGCCCTGTGGGTCGTCTGCGCCGCCTTGCCGGCCTGCGGGCCGCCGGACACCTCGTTGCGGGAGCTCGACGCCGAGATCAGCCGGACGGCCGGGACTTCGAGCCTCTCGGGGCGCTTTGACGGGCCGCCGATAAGGATCGTCGGATCATCGACGGTTGCCCCTTTCTCGGAGACTGTTGCCGAGCAGTTCGGCGCGGCGAGCGCCTACCGGACCCCCATCGTCGAGACCACCGGCACGGGCGGCGGCTTCAAGTCGTTCTGTGCCGGAAAGGGTGCCGCCCATCCCTCAATCATCAATGCATCGCGTCCGATCCTGCCGTCGGAACGGGCCCTTTGCGCGGCCAACGGCATCCGCTCCATCGTTGAAATACCGATCGGCTATGATGGCATCGCCATCGTAAACGCCCGGTCGGGTCCGGCCATGTCGCTTACGAAGACGCAGCTCTTCCTTGCGCTCGCCGACGAATTGCCCGTCGCAGGCGGCGGCTGGGCATCCAATCCGAACATGTCCTGGCGGGACATTTCCCCGGAACTGCCCGACATGCCGATCCGGGTCAGCGGACCTCCGCCGACATCGGGGACGCGCGACGCGTTTCTGCAGCTCGCCATGGAGCCGGGCGCGCTTGGCCTGCCGGAGCTTGCGGCGCTGCAGGAGGATGACCCCCGGTCCTTCCTTCGGCGGGTGCAGGCGCTGCGCAATGACGGCGCCTGGATCGACTCCGGCGAAAACGATGCGGCAATCATCCAGACGCTCCTGAAGAATGACCGTACGCTCGGCGTGCTCGGCTTTTCCTTCCTAGACCAGAATGCCGACCGGGTGAGGGCCGTCCCGGTCAGCGGCGTTGTGCCCACGGTCGAGACGATCGCGAGCGGCGAATACGGCGTCTCGCGCTCATTGTTCTTCTACATCCGCGAAGAGGATGTCCGCATGGTGCCGGGCCTTGCCGACTATGTGCTCGCGTTCACCCACGAGGACGCTCTCGGGCCCGACGGCTATCTCACCGAGCGCGGGCTGATCCCCCTTCCGGCAACGGTTCGCGCCGATGTCCGGGCTCGCGCCGAGGCAATGGTCGAGCGCGCCGATCTATCCGACCGGTAGGCGGGCGAGACCACCATTCCTGCCATCACCAGCAGGAGGTTGCCATGTTATCCGTTTTCTCGCGTATCCAAGCGGCCATCGAAGTCGCCCTGTCAGTCCTCGGGGCCGCACTCCTCACGCTTCAGGCCGTTTCCGGTGCAGACGGCGCCGGCCAGATCGGCGCAGCGCTCGTCGCCCTCATTGCCCCCGTTTGCGCGGCAATCCGGGCGACCAGGGGCGAGCGTGCTGACAGGGTCGCTCAAGCTGTCTCGGAGGCCGTGACCGGGGCCATTGGCGCGGCCGCGCGATAAGTGGCCGCACCGTCAGAAGGCGCGCGCGATTTCCTGGTTCCATTCATAGAGCGCGCGCCAGTTTTCCGGCGCATTCGTCATCAGGCCGAGCCGGACGATGACGAGATCCTTCGACGGCACGACCCAGATGGTCTGGCCTTCATGGCCGCCGGCATGGAAGGCATCGCACGGGCAGGTTAGGGCCGCCTGTCCGTGCGAGCGTTCAACCCCTTCGGGCGGCGTGATCCACCAGCCTGCACCATAGACATTGGCATTGTCGCCGGGTGTCTTCGACCTTGCAAATTCGACCCAGCCTTCCGGCAGAAGGCGGGTCCCGTTCCACACCCCGTCCCTGAGATAGAGATAGCCGAACCGGGCAAAATCGCGCGCTGAGGCATAGACCAGGGAACCGCCCAGAAACGTGCCCGCCGGATCGAATTCCGGCTGTGCGTCCATGCCGAGCGGCGCAAACAGCGTTTCCTCGATCCATCCGGCCATTTGCGGCGCGCTGGCGCCAAGCTCGGTCTGCAGGGCGCTTGCAATGAGATGGAACCCGGCCGTCGAATAGTTCCAGTGCGTCCCCGGCTCATGGATCAGCGGCAATCCTGCTGCATAGGCGACGACATCGTGCCGGCCGGTTCCGAACATCATCCGGACGACGTCATTGTCGACAAGGCCGGTTGCGGCGATCTCCTCGTAATCGAGCCCGTCGGTCATGGTCAGCCAGTGCCGCCAAGTGATCCGGCTGCGCGGATCATCCTCCGGCCAGGGCGAGGGCATGGGTGCATCGATCGTGTCGATCAGTCCGGTTTCGACAGCTCGTCCGGCCAGCGCCTGTGTGAAGGACTTGGCCATCGACCAGGAGACATGTTTCGTGTCCGGGCCGAAGCCGTCCCGGTAGGCTTCCGCCACGAGGCGGCCCTGGAGGATGACGACGACGGCCCGGGTCTCGCCCATGACATCGCCGATCTCGCCGCCGACGGCCCGTTCGATGAGGGCCGTGACCTCGCCCGCGGTGTCGGCGGGCAGGGTCCCTTGCGCCCAGTCCTCGCCCGGCCAGGCCGTCTGGGGCGCGCCGGGGAAGGCAATCTCCGGCAAGGGCGCGCGGGCGCCCGGCAGGGCGATGCCTTGGGCGAAGGCGGGTGCCGGGGACATAGCCAGGAGCCCGGCGAGGAAAACCTTGCGAACCATGCGGCCTCCAACCTAGTGTCGTGCTACGCAAGCTAGGACAGACCCATGCGACTTGCCACCGTCTTTCTTGTCATAGCCGTCGTGATTGGCGCACTCGGCTTTGCGGCCTGGCATTTCGTTCTCAGGGAGCAGGTCGCCTTTGCGCAGGTTGCAACCGCCTATGTCGCCAAGCAGGCATGCTCGTGCCGGCACGTCGCCGGGCGAAGCCTCGAAAGCTGCCTCGGCGACTTCACGCAGGACATCAGCCAGCTTGACGTCCGGGACACGCTGAGCGCCGGACGTCCTGCCGTCACGGCCTCCGCGCTCGGTCTCGTCTCGGAGACGGCCGCCTACCAGCCGGCCATGGGCTGTTCACTGCAGCCTAAAGGCTGAGAAGCTCGGGGTCGCCGCCCTGCGCGGTGACGTTGACCGTGACGACCCGCTCGACGGCGAAGCGCGGCAGGTAATGTGGCCCTCCAGCCTTCGGCCCGGTTCCCGACAGGCCTTCGCCGCCGAACGGCTGCACGCCGACAACCGCCCCGGTCATGGTCCGGTTGACATAGGTATTGCCGGCCGGAACCGCCCGGCGCACGTCCTCGGCGAAACTGGCAAGGCGGGAATGGACCCCGAGCGTGAGACCATACCCTTTGGCTTTGAGGTCATGACCAACCGAGGCAATGTCGTCCGGATCATAGCGCAGGATGTGCAGGATCGGCCCGAAGGATTCTTCCGTGATCTGATCGAGCGATGTCAGTTCGACCAAAGCCGGTCCGAAGCCATAGCCCGCCTTGCCGAGCGTGCCCGGATCAAGCTGCTTGAGAAGCCGGGCTTCGGAGGCCATCCGGGCCAGGTGTGACACAAGGGCGTCCCGCGCCGCCGCGTCGATGACCGGCCCGAGATCGGTGTCCGGACGGGAAGGGTCGCCGATCTTCAGTTCGTCCATGGCGCCCGCCAGCCCGTCGATCAGGCTGTCGGCGGTGTCATGCGGAAGGAAGGCGAGGCGCAGGGCCGAACACCGCTGTCCGGCCGAGCCGAAGGCCGACACGACGATATCGTCGATGACCTGTTCGCGCAGGGCCGTGGTATCGACGAACATGGCGTTCAGGCCGCCCGTCTCGGCGATCAGTGGAATGATCGGTCCGTCCCGGTTTGCAAGGGCGCGGTTGATCGCCCGGGCGGTGCGGGTGCCGCCGGTGAAGCAGACCCCGTCAATGCCGGGACTGGACGTCAGCATCGCCCCGACGGTTTCGCCGGGTCCCGGCACGAGGTGGAGCGCGTCCGCCGGCAATCCGGCTTCGTGGAAGAGCCTGACAGCTTCGAAAGCGGTCAGCGGGCTCTGCTCGGCCGGCTTGGCAACAACAGTGTTCCCTGCCGCGAGGGCCGCCGCAACCTGGCCGGTGAAGATGGCAAGCGGGAAGTTCCACGGGCTGATGCAGGCAAAGACGCCGCGCCCATGCAGCGAGAGATGGTTTGTCTCGCCTGAGGGGCCGGGGAGGCGCTCGGCGGCTTCAAACAGCATCTCGGCCTGCAGGGCGTAGTAGCGGCAGAAGTCGACCGCCTCGCGCACTTCGGCAACCCCGTCGGCCAGCGTCTTGCCGGTTTCGAGCGACATGAGGGCAATCAGGCGCGGCATGGCCGCTTCCATCGCGTCGGCCATGTCCCTGAGAACAGAGGCGCGCCGCGAGGCGTCCCGGGCGGCCCATTGCGGCTGGAAGGACCGGGCAGCCCGGATTGCCGCAGCGACGTGTTTCTCGTCGGCATCGGTGAGCGATCCGACGACAAGGGACTTATCGGACGGGCAGCGGATGTCGCTCGCCGGGCCGCCGGCGACCTCGCCCGAAATGACCGGCCCTGCCCGAAGCGGCAGGAGGGCCCTCTGCGCCGCCACGGCATCGGCGAGGCTTTGCCGGGCATGTTCGGTCGACAGGTCGAAACCGGCCGAATTGCGCCGTGTCGGGCCGTAAAGGCGCGGCGGCGTCGGAATGCGCACATGCCGCCGAGGACCGGTCTCGACCTTGGCAACCGGGTCTTCGACCACCCTGTCGACCGGCACGTCCGGGTCGAGGAAGCTGTGCACGAAACTCGTGTTCGCACCATTTTCGAGAAGGCGCCGGACGAGATAGGGCAGGAGGTCCTTGTGGGCCCCGACCGGGGCGTAGATGCGCACCTTGTGGCCAAGCTTTGCCGCCTCGTAGAGCGCCTCGCCCATGCCGTGCAGCCGCTGGAACTCGAACGCCGTCACGCCCTGGTCCTCGGCCATCAGGGCGATGGCGGCGACCGTGTGCGCATTGTGGGTGGCAAATTGCGGATAGAGGCGGGTGCCAAGCTGCAGGAGACGCCGGGCACAGGCGAGGTAGTTCAGGTCGGTGCCGTGTTTGGTGGTGAAGACCGGAAAGTTCGGGTGGCCCTCTTCCTGGGCATGCTTGATCTCGCTGTCCCAGTAGGCCCCTTTGACGAGCCGCACCATGAGCCGCATCTTCGCCTGCGAGGCCGCAGCGGACAGGCGCTCGATGACCTCCGGGGCCCGCTTCTGGTAGGCTTGCAGGGCAAGGCCGAGCCCCGTCCACCCCTTGAGGGAGGGCTCGTTCATCAGCCGGTCGAGGATCCTGAGCTGCAGGACAAGGCGGTCGGCCTCTTCGGCATCGATGCAGAAATTGATGTTCGCGCCGGCGGCCTTTTCGGCCAGCGCGAGCAGGTTCGGATACATCTCCTTCATGACGCGGTGCTCGTTCACCGCTTCGTAGCGCGGGTGGAGCGCCGAGAGCTTGACCGATATGCCGCTCTTCGCCTCCGGAGCGGCCTTCGGGTCCCCGGCGGCAGCAATCGCGTCGATGGCGGCGTCATAGGCGGCGAGGTAGCGGGCAGCATCCCGGGCGGTCCTTGCGCCTTCGCCCAGCATGTCGAAGCTGAGGCTCGCCGCCTGGCCGGTCCGGACGAGGCGCTGGCCGCGCTTCAGGGCCGCCTGGACAGTTCGCCCGAGCACGAACTGCTCGCCCATGATGCGCATGGCCTGCATGACGGCAGCCCGGATCACGGGCTCGCCGCTTTCCCGGACGAGCGTCTGGACGAACTTGGCCGGACCCTTGAGCGCCGCGCGCGGCGGCCCGATGACGCGGCCCGTTAGTAGGAGCCCCCAGGTCGATGCGTTCACGAGCCAGGAGTCCGACTGGCCGCTGTGCGAGGCCCAGTCGCCCGAGCGGATCTTCTCGGCGATGAGGTCGTCTCGCGTCTCGGCGTCCGGCACCCGGAGCAGCGCCTCGGCAAGGCACATCAGGGCGAGCCCCTCGGAATTCGACAGGCCGAACTCCTCGAGGAAGCTCTCCATGACGCCCTTCTGCCGGCCGTTCGCCCGGGCGATCGCGACTAGCTCCCGGCCCTTGCGGACCGCCGCAAGGCGCAGCGTGTCGGTCAGCGGCAGGTCGGCCAGGATCGCTTCGAGGTGCGCCTCCTCGTCGGCGAACTTGCCGGCGTCCAGCGTGTTCCAGTCCCCGGCATCAAGGGGTTTCGTGTCGGCCATGCATCCTCCGGCGGTTTCAGGCTCGTACCTAACAAATGCTGGACATTTCGCCACCATGGATGCGTTTAAAATGCAAGGAATGCGAATCGGCGGCGAAGGAATGCCCATGCGGATCATGCTGATTACCGACGCCTGGGAACCGCAGGTCAACGGCGTCGTGCGGACCATGCGCCGGGTGATCGCCGAGTGCGAGGCGATGGGCCATGAGTGGGATGTCATCTCGCCGGCCGACGGGTTCCGAACCATTCCCCTGCCGACCTATTCGGAAATCCGCCTTGCCATCGGCGCAAAGCGGACGATCGAGGAAAGGTTCGACGCGTTCGAGCCGGATGCCATCCATATCGCTACCGAAGGGACGCTCGGCATGGCCGGACGCGCCATCTGCCTGAAGCACAAGCACCCTTTTTCGACCTCCTACCATACCCGCTTTCCGGAATATGTCGCGGCGAGGTTCCCGGTTCCGGTGAGCTGGGGCTATGCCTTCATGCGCTGGTTTCACCGCTATTCCGGCAAGGTCATGGTGGCGACGCCGTCCATGCTCGACGAACTTCAGTCGCGCGGGTTCAACAATGTCGTCGCCTGGTCACGGGGCGTCGACACGGACCTGTTCCACCCGTCGCGCCGCATCGCCGAAGGCGAGCCCGGCGACCCGTTCGCCGGCCTCGCGCGTCCGGTCTTCCTCAATGTCGGCCGGGTTGCCGTCGAAAAGAATATCGAGGCCTTCCTCAGGCAGGACCTGCCGGGAACCAAGGTCGTGATCGGCGAGGGGCCGCAACTGGAAAGCCTGAAGGCGAAATATCCGGGCGCGCATTTCCCCGGCTCGAAGTTTGGCGAAGAGCTGGCGACCTGCTTTGCCTCGGCAGACGTGTTTGTCTTCCCGAGCCTGACCGACACGTTCGGCCTCGTGATTCTCGAGGCCATGGCAACCGGCGTTCCGGTCGCCGCCTATGACGCCCCGGGACCGAAGGATATCATCCCGGGTTCGGGCGCGGGCGTGGTCGGCGACGACCTCGCGGCGGCGAGCCTTGCCTGCCTCAAACTCGACCGGGCGAGGACCCGGGCCTATGCCGAGACCTATTCCTGGCGGGCCTGCGCCGAAGCGTTCATCGAGAACCTTGCGCCCCTGCCTGTCCCGGAGCGGCGCCGGTTCTGGAAGCGGCTGCGGCGGCTGCGGCGGCGGAACCGCCCGGATGCCTGAGGGCTTGCCGGGTTTCAGCCGTCCTTGATCCAGGCCTCGACCGGGCCCTTGAGGGTCAGGAGGATCGGATTCCCCTTGCGGTCGAGCGCCTTGCCGGCGGCGATCCGGATCCAGCCTTCGGAAATGCAGTATTCCTCGACATTTGACTTCTCGACGCCCTTGAAGCGCACGCCGATACCCCGCTGCAGGAGAGCGGCATCGTAATAGGGGCTGTAGGGATTGACGCTGAGGCGGTCGGGAAGAGGGCTGGTCATGACGGCCTGTCTAGCGCCTGGCACCTGTCCCGTTCAAGCAGCATCATCAGTGCCAATATCATTCGCCATATAGTTGCGGATGGGCAGCAACAACTCGTGTATATGCTATATCTATGGATTGTATAGGGGCCTTGTATGGCAAAAAGATTTCTTATTTTTTAGGTGGACACACCTATAGATTCATCTATTGTCCTCCGCGTGGGGGGAAATTCTTGGATAAATTAACTATATCCTGGAAAATCTCGCATTGGCGCTGGATGGTCCGGTTCGTGCGGGAAAGTTCCGCCCAACTGTGCTCAGTTTTCTGATAACAGTTTAGTAGCTATACTAGCAAAGGTGGAAATTCATGAAGAATTCAATTCGTATTGCGTCGGTTCTGGCAGCTACAATGCTTCTGCCCGGCGTGACAGCTCTGCCGGCCCTCGCCGACGGACAAGGTGCCCAGCAAAGCGACACGCACAGCCGCGGCTATATCGGCGAGATCGGCCGCAATGCCATCGCCAGCAATGCTGCCAAGCGCCTCAAGAACTCGAAGATGCGCCGGATCAGCAACACGGCCGACCGCGTCTATGCCTGGCATGAGATTGCGCTCGACTCCGTGGCGATCGACCACACGCCGGACGGTCCCCGGGCCCCGCTCGAGAATGGCGGGCCGACCCGCACGAGCCGCGCGCTTGCGATGACGCAGACCGCCGTGTTCGACGCCGTCAACTCGTTCGGCGGCGATTTCGAGCCTTATAACGACATCGGCCGGACGCTTCCGAACGCCTCTGTCGATGCGGCGATCGCGCAGGCCGCACACGACGTTCAGGTCGCCCTCTATCCGGGCCAGGCTGACCGTCTTGACGCCCTGCTCGCCGACGATCTCGCCAACATCCGGGCAAGCGCCCCGCGCATTCGCCGCGGACGTGAAGCCGGTGCCGAAGCGGCTGCTGCCATGCTCGCCCGCCGGGCTGGCGACGGTTCCGAAATTCCTGAGCCGCAGTTCGGCGAAGGCGGCGCGGTTGCCGACGGATCGACCACCAATACGGGCAATGGCGTGAACGACGGGACCCTGGCCCCCGGCGAATGGTCCCCGGATCCTGTTTCCGGCGACACAGTTGCGCTCGGCGCTTTCTGGGGTGCAGTGACGCCGTTCGCCATTCCGAGCGGCGACGCTTTCCGCGCCCCGCCCGCGCCGATGGTGACGTCTGCTGAATATGCCGACGCCTTCAACGAGGTCGCGCCGCTTGGCGGATCGCCGGACAATACCGGCATCCTCAGCACGGCAACGCCGGAGACGATCTTCATCGGCAATTACTGGGGTTATGACGGCGTTCCGCTGATCGGCGTTCCGCCCCGGCTCTACAACCAGATCGCCGCCCAGGAGATCAAGGCCGAAGGCTCCAATGATCCGGCCGAGGTGGCCCGCCTCCTCGCCCAGGTCAGCATGGCCCAAGCCGATTCCGGCATTGCCGCATGGGACAGCAAGTACTTCCACAACTACTGGCGCCCCGTGACCGGAGTACGCTCGGAAGATGGCAATCCGGCAACCCTGGCCGACCCGACCTGGGAACCGGTTGGCGTGTCGGTCATCAACACGAACAGCGCGATCCGTCCGACGCCGCCATTCCCGGCCTATCCGTCGGGCCATGCCACGTTCGGCGCGGCCGTCATGGAAATCCTCCGTGACAATTTCGGCGACATTGCCTTCACTTTCGTCTCCGACGAATATGACGGCACGGGCGATGATCCGTTCATGCCCGGCACGCCGCGTCCGCTGGTTCCGGTTCGCTTCGACAGCTACACGGCTGCCCAGCTCGAGAACGGCCAGAGCCGGATCTTCAACGGCGTCCACTGGCAGTTCGACAACGGCACCGGCCAGACCATCGGCATCCAGGTCGCCGAGGCCGTCCAGTCGATCGACGCCTTCCAGCCGCGCTAGGCTCCGGCTTGCGGTTCTAACCGGCCGGCGGCAGGATCATGTCCTGCCGCCGGCCACCCGGAACGGCTGCGCGCCCATGGCGGTGCGCAGCCTTTTCCTTTTGACAGACACGGATTGGACACTTCACCCATGCTGAGACACCTGCCCTTCATCGCCCTTGCTCTCCTGCTTGCCGCCTGCGCGGACGGCCAGCCGGCGGCCACGGTGCCTGCGACACTCGATGCCCCGGCCGCGGAGACGGCAGCCGCTCCCGCCGCGCTCCCGGAAGGAGAGGACGGCCCGTCGCTTGGCGGCGATGTTCCCGAGAACTATTCCCCCGCCTTCGAGCGGGACACGGTGATCGGCCTGAACGAGATCGTTCGCCGGTCCCTGACCGTCATCGAGGAATATGACGCGATGACCCGCAGCATCCGCCGCGCAACAGAGGACGCGCCGGCCCCGACCCTCGAGGCGCAGCGCGCCCTGCTCGAGGACATGGACGCCCGTGCGGCCGTCGCGCTGACGGACATCACCGCCGCAGCGGCGCGCCTCGAGGCGAGCGACGAGGTGTACAATGCCGCCATTCTCGCCGGCATGGTGGATTTCGTGACTGATGTCGACCGCGAGATTTCGGCGGCCCTCGCCGGTCTCGACAATGCCGAATAGCCGGCTTGCCGCCGGTGCGCACCCCGTCACTGCCGGGCATGACTGGCGGCCTTGACCTGAGGCCGGGGCCAGCGCATCGCAAGGGTTTCCGGGCCGGGCCTTGGCAGCCCGGCTTGCCTGGGGCGTAACAGGGAAGTCCTAAACCATGACGGCAAATCCGCTCGATGCCTACGGGGCCTGGATCGCCGGGACGCCGAGAGACTGGCCGCAGGACGCCCGGCTCTGGGCCCATCGCGAATTCATCGACACGGTCGCCGTCATGGTGCCGGGTGCTGCCGAACCGGCCGCGCAAAAGGCGTTTGCGGCGGTCGGGCAGTGGGGGAGCGGTCCCTGCACGGTCTTCGGGCGGCATGAGCGCCTCGCAGCGCCCTGGGCCGCCTTCGTCAACGGCACCATCGCCCATGCCCTCGATTTCGACGACAATTTCGATCCGCCGAAGGCGCATCCCTCGGCCGTGCTTGTGCCGGCCATCCTCGCGCTAGCCGAACAGGAGCGCCTGTCGGGGGACGATGCCATCGATGCCTATATCGCCGGGCTCCAGATTCTCGGCCGGATCGGGCAGGGGCTGAACCCGGTGCACCGCAACCGGGGCTGGCATGCCACGGCGACCGTCGGCGTCCTCGGGGCGGCGGCGGCCTGTTCGCGCCTCCTGCGGCTCGATGCCGGGGCGTCGGCCCGGGCGCTGTCGATTGCCACCAGCCTGTCGTCCGGCTTCATGTCGCAGTTCGGTACCGAGATGAAGCCGGTCCATGCCGGCCTCGCCGCCAAGGGCGGCATCATGGCAGCAAGCCTTGCCAGGGCCGGGATGAGCGCCGGCCCGGACACGCTCGACGGGCCGACCGGCATGAACCGACTCATGGTCGGTCCGGACTATGAACACCTGCGCGATACGATCACCCATGTCGAGCATGGCCAGAACCTCCGCTTCGAGACGGCCAGCGTCGGCGAGCCCCTCCTCATTACGGAGCACAAGTTCCGCGTGAAGCGCTTTCCGACCTGCGGGGCCGTTCACCGGGCCATGGACGGCATGCTGGACCTCATGGCGGCGCACGGATTCGGCGCGGCGGACGTCGCCTCCGTCGATCTGCATATGCCGCGCGTGCACTTCAACAATGTCATGTATACCGATCCGCAGGATCCCCTGCAGGCCAGGTTCTCGGCCGAATATGCGGTTGGATGCGTCCTTGCCCGGGGCGACTGCACGCTCGCCGATTTCACCCCGGAGAAGGTCAAGTCCGGCGACGTGCGCAGCCTTTATCCGCTGATCCGCCGCCATCCCGTCGACAAGCTCGAAGGCGAGTTCCCGACCGAAACGCATGTGACGCTGAAGGACGGCAGGCAGCTAAAGGCCGTTGTCGCCATGCCGCTCGGAAGCAAGGCCGCCCCGTTCACCGATGCGCAGTACTGGGCTAAGTTCGACGCCTGCTGCGAGGGACACCTGCAGACCGAAACGCGCGCGGCCCTGCGCGCAGCCCTTGAGCGGCTGCCGGACCTGACTGACATTGCCGAGTTGACGCACCCTGCCGCGTTCGTGCAGTCGCCAGCCACCTGATCTTCCAAGAAGGACGCAGCCCAAGCCATGATCCAGGAAACCGCCAGAGCCGGAATGTCGGGAGACAGGCACCCGGCCGTTCTCGTCCTCGCTGCCAGCCGCCGGGGGGCTGAAGACCCCGTCGCGAAGCTGCAGGACAAATCGCACAAATGCCTGGTCGAGCTTGACGGCGAGGTCATGCTGGAGCGCGTGATCCAGGCGCTGATCGACAGCCAGTGCTTCGGCGCCATCCATGTGTCGGTTGACGAGGAAAACATCCTCACGGCGACCGCCAGGATGCGGGCCTGGATGGCCGAGGGCCGCGTCCGGTTTGTCCAGTCGCGCGGCAATCTTGCTGACAGCGTCCTTGCCGCCGTCGCCGAGATCGACCAGCCGCTGCCGATGATTATCACTACCGGCGACAATGCCCTGCACACGCCGGAGCTTGTCCGCGACTTCATGGACGCGTTCCGGGCCTCGCAGGAAGACGTCGTGATCGCCTTTTCGAGCGAGGACGTGGTGCTGCGCGAATTTGCCGATTCAGGGCTCGCCTTTCACCGGCTGAAGGACGGCGGCTATTCGTCCTGCAATCTCTACGGGCTGCGGCGCGAAGCGGCTCTCAAATCGGTCAAGGTGTTCGAGGGCGGCGGACAGTTCGGCAAGCGGCACCTGCGCATCCTGAAGACATTCGGCCTGTTGCCGTTTATCGTCTACAAGCTGAAATTGTCCGACATGCCGGGATTGCTGAACCTCATCGGGCGGCGGCTCGGCGTGACCATCCGCCCGGTCCTGCTCGACCACCCTTACGGTCCGATCGATGTCGATCACAAGCACTCGTTCGATGTCAGCGAGGCGGCCCTCCGCAAGCGCCGCGAACGGGCCGAAAGGCAGACGGGCGCCGCGCTATAGCCGCTGGTCGACAGCGTCGATTGGCAGGACTGACTTGACGTCGTAAACGGCCGCGCCCGGCTTGCCGAGCGCGCGGATGCCCTCGCCGCCCATGGCAATGAATTCCTCGTGCGCCACGGCGAGAATAACGCCGTCATACTTGCCGATCTCGAGGACCGGCACCGGGCGTATCCCGTACTCGCTGTCGCACTCGTCAGAATCGACCCAGGGATCGTAGACATCGACCTCGATGTCGAATTCGCGGAAATGTTCCACGATGCTCGCGACCTTCGTGTTGCGATGGTCCGGGCAGTTCTCCTTGAAGGCGAAGCCGAGCACGAGGATGCGCATGTCGCTCGACAGGAGCCCCTTGCGCCCCATCAGGCGGACGAACTGGTTGACGACATATTTTCCGATCCGGTCATTGATCCGGCGTCCGGCGAGGATGACTTCCGGATGGTGTCCGATCTCCTCGGCCTTGTGGGTGAGATAGTAGGGATCGACGCCGATGCAGTGGCCGCCGACGAGGCCCGGCCTGACGGGCATGAAGTTCCACTTCGTCCCCGCCGCCTCGAGCACCTCGAGCGTGTCGATGCCAAGCGCGTTGCAGATCATGGCGAGTTCATTGGCGAGCGCGATGTTCAGGTCCCGCTGGATGTTCTCGATCACCTTGGCCGCCTCGGCCACGCGAATCGAGCTTGCCCGGTGGGTGCCGGCCGTGACGATCCGGCGATAGAGCGCATCGACGAAGTCTGCCGCCTCCGGCGTCGAGCCGGAGGTGATTTTGCAGATGTCCGAGATCTTGCGCTGCCTGTCGCCCGGATTGATCCGTTCCGGGCTGTAACCGCAAAAGAAATCCGTATTGTAGCGCAGGCCGGACACGCTTTCGAGGATGGGCACGCAAAGCTCGTCGGTGCAGCCGGGATAGACGGTCGATTCGTAGATCACGATGTCGCCGCGCTTAAGCACCCGGCCGATCGCCTGCGTCGCGCCTTCGAGCGGCCGGAGGTCGGGATCATTGTGCGCGTCGAGCGGGGTCGGCACGGTCACGATGTACACATTGCACGGTCCGACCTCGTCCCACGTGCTGGTGAATGTGAGCTTGCCGGCTGCCGCGAGGTCTTCTGATGTCGCTTCCAGCGTTTCGTCATGTCCGGCCCGCAGGTTCTCGATCCGCTTCTGCTTGATATCGAAGCCGTAAGTCGGGAAGTGCCTGCCGAAAGCAAGCGAGACCGGCAGGCCGACATAGCCGACGCCGACAACGCAGATGCGGGTGTCCTCGAGTCTCAGGGGGAAGACCGCCTCGGCCGGATTTCCGGCAGTTTTCCTGTCCAATGGATACGCCACGGCGGTCATGCTTCCGTTGTCTGCAGCGGCCAGTAGCCGGACAATATGCGCTCGCCGCCTTCGCCGCGCTCGACCTCGGCGATGACGCGCTTGCCAATGCCGGAGAGGTTCTTGTCGTGCATCCGGTAGCAGAACAGGGGTTCCGCAAGGTGCAGGCCGTTCCAGCCATTGGCGACAATGCGCTTCCACTTGTGGTGCTCGGTGCCCTTGCGGATGGCTTCGTCATAGGGTGCCGCTTCCAGCACCGCCGCCGCAAGGCAGACGGCCGGTTCCGGGACAAAGGAATAGCGCTCGAGAAGCGCCGGATCGAACGGAGCCGACTTGCCGCGGTCGAGCGCTTCGCCGGCCTCTGAGATCAGCAGGCAGTCCGTGTAGACAAAGGCGATGGTCGGGTCGGTGGCGCGCGCCCGTTCGAGCTCGGCGATGGTGCGTTCGGCATAGCCGGGCGTCAGCAGGTCGTCCGAATCGAGGATGATGAGATACTTGCCGCGCACAAGGCCGAGTGCCCGGTTGATGGCCCCGAGCTTGCCGACATTCTCGCCGAGCGCGACGAGATGCGAGCCTGCAAGCGTCCCGGCGGCGTCCAGCGCCTTGCGGATGATGTCCGCAGAGCCGTCGGTGCTCGCGTCATCGACGACGACAAGCTCGACAGGGCCGTAGGTCTGGCGCGCGACGCTGGCGATCGTTTCGGCGACGAACCGGCCATAATTGTGGTTCGGAATGATGACGCTCAGCATTCCGTCATCCGTGGCATGGGTCATTGCGGTCTCCAGTTCGGTGACGTGTGGCTCGGCTTGGCACGCCCGGGACAGGGGGTTTCACGATTTCGCGAGCCTTTACACCATTGCGCCCGCCGGGCCAAAGAGATTGGCAGCGGACCGGTCCAGCCGGGCAAGGCTTCCTTGGCAGATGTGGCGAACCCGTTCCCTGTCGGCCTCTGCCATCGAGGCCCGCTTTTCCTCGCTGTCCGGCCGGAATGCCTGCTGGTCGGTATCGTCCTTGGCGTGAAACCGGAACTGGTCGAGCATGAGGCCAAGCTCGCTCGCGTCGGGATCATAGCGCAGGCCGGCCTTGAGCAGGGTCGCGAAATTGGCCGGCGTTATGTCGCGGTAATTGACGAGCGACACGGGCCGGGCGGCCTCGCCGGCCCGCTGCAGGTAGCGGGCAAAGCAGTGCGCCAGATAGTCGGCGTCACCCATGGCACCGGTGTCCCGCCAGTCGAGCCCGGACAGGAAGCCGGCCTGCCGCTTGCCCTTTGCCCACAGGATGGCGGTCGTGTCGCGAAAGACCGAGGCAATCACCTCGACCGGATCCCGGTAGAGAAAAACCGCCGGAACATCCGGAAAGGCCGCCATGGCAAAGTCCATGTAGAGCGAGTTCCAGGAGATGAACTTGACGAAAGCATGCGCCTGTTCGGGCCGCCGCCGCCTCGTCAGGGCGAGGACGAGATGGCGGAAGGCGCGGAGGGTCTCCGGGCTTGCCTCGAGACTGTCCTGCCAGTCGCGCGTCATCGCCGCCCAGAAGCCCCGCTGCAGCGGCCCGCCCTGGTTTATCACGACATGGCGCGGAGACCGGGCAAGGGCCTTCGCCGCGAGGGTCGAGCCGCAGCGCGAGACATGAAAGATGAAGCCGTCCGGCTGGATCGGGTCGGCCAGGATTCGGGCGTCCTGCAGGATGCCGATATCGGTCGAGAAGGCCTCTCCGATGGCACCGGCCTCGGCCAGCGTGCGGATGGTGAACATGAACTGCCACTCGCGGAACGGGTGGTCGCCCAGGTCTGCCCAGAACACGCTGCCGCGCCCGCCGGTGCCGCCCTCCGGATCGATGGCGACCGGCACCATGCCTGGTATTGCGCGAATGCGCCCGACTGCGTCTTCTGGGTTGAGTAAGTTGTCGCCAATATTCGGGATCAGCGCCAGAATGACTTCATGG
This sequence comes from uncultured Hyphomonadaceae bacterium, assembly GCA_964429935.1. GTDB lineage: Bacteria > Pseudomonadota > Alphaproteobacteria > Caulobacterales > Hyphomonadaceae > CALLCD01. The sequence goes on along the minus strand of CAYSED010000040.1, from coordinate 2,748 downwards.
TCCGGCAGGGCATAGAGCGCGGTCACATCTTCCCCCGGCGAGCATTCGCGGCAACGCGACTTGCAATACTGTCGTTGTTTTTAGGTTGGCGTCCCGCGCGCTGTCAATGGACGAGCCCATGGCGATGGTGTCCTGCCTGAGCCCGGCTGTCCTTGCCGCTCGAACCCTGCGGCAGGCCTTGGCAAAGCGCCCTCCAGCAGGCAGAGCATAATGGCCCTGGCGGGCAAGCGGACAGACAGGCAGGACGGACTTCACATGGCGGACACGACCCTGGACCTCGTCCAGCATGCGACAGGCGGCGAGGGCGGCCTGCCGGTCCTCAACCCGGTAACGGGCGGCCTCGTCGCCCGCGTGCGAACCTGTTCGCTTGAGGAGATCGACGGCATCGTCCGACTTGCCGACGAGGCCCGAAAGGACTGGGCTGCCGCCACTGCCAAGACCCGGTCGGACCGCCTGCGCGCCTGGTTCGACCTGATTGCAGGACACCGGAACGAACTTGCGCGGCTCTGCACGCTGGAAAGCGGCAAGCCGCTGCATGAATCCCTCGCCGAGGCGGACTATGCGGCGAGCTTCGCCGAATTCTATTCGGAGGAAGCCCGGCGAGCCTATGGGGAGACGATCCCGGGCTTTGCGACCGACAATGCCATCCTGACCACGCGGATGCCGGTGGGGACCTGCGCGGCGATCACGCCGTGGAACTTTCCGCTGGCAATGATTACGCGCAAGGCCGCGCCCGCTCTCGCGGCGGGCTGCGCCATGGTCATGAAGCCGTCCGAAAGCACGCCGCTCTCTGCGCTCGCCCTCGAAGCGCTGGCCAGGCGGGCCGGCCTTCCCGAAGGGCTCTTCCGGATCGTTCCGAGTGCCGAGGCTGGCGCGACCGGCAAGCTGTTCTGCAGCCATCCCCTGATCCGCAAGATCAGTTTCACCGGCTCGACCGCCATCGGCAAGCTGCTGCTCGCGCAGGCCGGTGCGACCGTGAAGCGCGCGAGCATGGAACTCGGCGGCAATGCGCCCTTCATTGTCTTCGCCGATGCCGATCTCGAGGCCGCGCTCGACGGCGTCATGATCGCCAAGTTCCGCAATGCCGGACAGACCTGCATCGGCGCGAACCGCATCCTCGTTCAGCGGCAGGTTCATGATGTGTTTGTGGATCGCCTCGTGGCGCGTGTCTCGGCCCTCAGGGTCGGCAATGGCCTCGAGGAGGGCGTGCAGATCGGTCCGCTCATCAATGACAGGGCGATCAGCAAGGTCGAGGCCCTGACCGACGGGGCCATCGCGGCAGGTGCCGAACTGCGATGTGGCGGCGCCCGCCACAATGCCGGTGCCCGGTTCTTCTCGCCGACGGTCCTGACCGGCGTCACGCAAGGCATGGACATTGCCCGGCAGGAAATATTCGGCCCGGTCGCCTCCGTCATGGTGTTCGACGACGAGGCGGAAGCCCTCCGGATCGCCAATGACACCTCCTATGGCCTCGCATCCTATTTCTACACACGCGACGCCGGTCGTGTCTGGCGCATGATGCGCGGTCTCGAATATGGCATGGTCGCTGCCAATGAGGGCCTGCTCGGGACGGCCGTCGCACCCTTTGGCGGCATGAAGGAGTCCGGGCTCGGCCGCGAAGGGGCCCGCCAAGGAATGGAAGAATATCTGGAGATCAAATACGCCCTGATCGGTGGCCTGTCGAAATAACAGTCGTCTGGCGGCGTCCTGAACAGGCCCTTGTATTCACTGGCGGTCCGAGGAGGATTCGAACCCCCGACCCCTTGATTCGTAGTCAAGTACTCTATCCAACTGAGCTATCGGACCTGACCAGTGAGGCGGGACACATAGCCCCCGCTCACCCGGCATGCAAGCCATCATTCGCGGCGCGGCCGTGAAACCGGTGCGGCTGAGCGGGTGCAGGGCGGCTCTGCGAACTGGCAAAGACGGATGGACTCTGCGAGCGCCCTCGCGGCATAGTTGAAGCATCAGCAAGGGGGTTCGTGACCATGGATCCAGCGGACAAACCGGCCGGGTTCCCGGCCAGGCTGCTCGAGATCGACATACCCGCGAGCGAACGCGCAGCCTATCAGGCGGCGCTCAGGTCGGGAAATGTCGCGGCCCTCAAGGCGATCCTCCTCAAGTCCTGCCGGTCGGAGGACCGCAGCCTCGTGGACAGTTTTCTGCCAGCCGGCCTTCTGCTCGAGGACCAGAGCTGAGCGCTCAGGGCGCGGGGCGGCCGGCCAGATATACCCCGCGCGCGATGGCGCGGGCGAGCGCCGAGGCGGCAAGCTCGCCAAGCCGGGCAAGTCCGAGCGGCCGCGGCCCCGGGAGCGGCCGTTGCCCGGTGGCCAGCACGAATACAGCGTCGCCGTCAAAGGGCGCGAAAACCGGACGGATTGCACGGGCAAAACCGGACAGGGCCATCGAGGCGACGCGCTTTGCTTCGCCGGGCGCAAGCACGGCATCGGTGGCAATGCAGGCGATGGTCGTGTTCTGCCCGAGCGCGG
>CAYSED010000040.1:0-249 GCA_964429935.1 uncultured Hyphomonadaceae bacterium | reverse complement strand
GGCCTTGGCAGCCCCCCAGTCTTCCGCATCGGCGGCGTAGCCTGCAGGCGGGCGGCGGCCGCCGAACTCGCCGCCGATCTCGTATGGCCAGGCCCAGAAACACTCGGTACCCGGCATGTAGACCGAGCCGAAGCAGTTGACGGCCGCGACGGCACCGACGGTCAAGCCGTCCTGTGTGACAATGCTGGCCGAACCGACCCCGCCCGGGTGGCTGCCCAGCGGGAGGCGCAGGCCGGAAGAGCGCAGGAC
>CAYSED010000039.1:0-21223 GCA_964429935.1 uncultured Hyphomonadaceae bacterium | reverse complement strand
TCAAAGGGGTGCTCGCAGATCAGGGGCTGTCGACCGCTGTGGGGGATGAGGGCGGGTTCGCCCCGAACCTGAAGTCCAACGAAGACGCACTGAAAGTGATCGAGCAGGCGGTGAAGAAAGCCGAGAAGATGCTGGCGGACGCGGCTTGATACAGCTCTCCCAGGCCGAGACGATTGCTGCGCGGATGTTCTTCAATGTCAGCGTCCAGTCGGCCTTTGCCCTGGAGGACCCGAATGCCCGTTTCGCGGCCGAGTTCCAGATGAAGGACATGATCGGCTACAAGGGCGCCTCGCGCCCGCAGGATGTCGAGCGCCAGATGTACGAGGTGCCAGTGGCTGACGGCAAGGTCGCGCTCGAGACGAACCCGAAGGACAGCCCGGCCCTTTCGCGCGTGCTCGTCCAGGGTGCCCGGCGCGATGTTCTGGTCGATACGATCCTCGGCGGATTCGACCGGACCGGCTATTTCGAGGCCGTCGACCAGGGTCCGGTCGGGATCAGGACCGGGCGCGGGACCGGGCACGAGGCCCTTCCCGGCAGCCAGGTCTGGGAACTGGTGATTGATCCGAAATTCGGCAGCGGCCACAATGTCATCGCCATGCTGGTCGCCCGCGAGGCCGGGCAGGCAGGCGGCGAGGTGCTGGAACTGATGGCCTGGCCCATCGCCAAGACCGCACGGAACGCACAAGGCACGGAGGCCACGCAATGACCGACAAGCTGCATTTTTCGCTCGTGTCGCCCGCACGGGAGCTGTTTTCCGGCGAGGTGGAGCACGTGATCGCGCCCGGCACGGACGGCGAGTTCGGCGTGTTGCCGGACCATGCCCCGTTCATGTCGACGCTGAAGAACGGCGTCGTGCGCGTGCTCGACGGCGACACGGTGACCATGCGCGTGTTCGTGCGCGGCGGCTTTGCCGATGTGACGAAGGAGGGCCTGACCATCCTCGCCGAGGAGGCGGTCGATCTTGCTGAGGTCAACGTGTCCGAGCTTGCCGGCAAGGTGCAGAAGGCCCACGAGGCCATGCTTGGCCAGCCGGAGAGCGCGGTCGCACGGGCAAACCACGCCTATCTCGCGGCCCTGCAGGCGGCGGTGGTGAATTAGGGTCCCTTGAACCGGGGATTTGCCGGGGGCCTGTCGCCGCGCTAGGGGTCCTTCCATGAAGGTCATGGTGCTTGGCAGCGGCGGTTCCATCGGACGGGCGATTGCCGAAGCCCTTGCCGGGCGGGCCCGGCATTGCGGGGTCAGTTGAAGAGGGCGATGGTCTGGCGGCCGGTCATGATCGGGGTGCCGGAGCGGTTCCACAGCGTCATGGCCTGGGAAGAATAGCCGTGGGCCGCCGTTTCGGCGGTATGGCGGGCAAACCACCAGCCGTCCATGGTCTGCAGCGTGTCGGCGAGAATGTCCATCGACCAGGTCATCGAGGAGATGCGGCCGGGCTGGGCGAACAGGCTCAGGGCGGCAGGCGGCGGGGCGTCGCCGATTGCGAGGATGGCGGTCATGTCGTCCGGCGTCCGGCGGTCGAGGTGGCGCATCCAGAGGCCGATGTCGGCCGTGCTGGCGCCCGTGACCGGTCGGGGGCCGAAGGCGAGGGCCGTTTCAAAATTGCGGGCAAATTCGGGGGCCGGGCCCCCGCCAAAAAAGCCCGGCAACGCGTCTGGCCCGGGCACGTCCGGCATGGCGGGCATGGCGTCAAGCACAAGCGCGCTTTCGCGCCGGGCCCCGAAGACAAAGAGGGTGCGGGCCGCAAGGCTGCCGTCCTCGCCGAACAGGTCTGCGCCGACAAAGGCCGAGGAGCGGCCCGTGCGGAGGATCGCTGCGGCGACCGAGACGCGCCCGCCGACCGGTCCGATGAAGGCGACCTGCGCGGACCGCAGCGGCGCGCCGCCGCCAAGCTCGCGGGCGGCCTCGTGGCAGAGCGCGGCGGTGAGGCCGCCATAGGTCGTGCGGCCCTGCATCCAGGTCGCGGGCACGGTGGCGGCAAGCTCGCCGGGGCGGGTCCGCTCGAGACTTGCGAGCAAGGCCGGGAAGGTCATGGCCAGGCTCACGGGCCTGCTATCTCAAGACCGTCCGCGCGCAGCATGGCGATGACGCTGTCCGGGCCGGCGAGGTGGCCGGCGCCGACGGCGACGAAGACGGTGCCGGGCTCGTCCAGCATGGCCCTGATCTGGGGCACCCAGTTGCGGTTGCGGTTGACGAGCAGGGTCTGGTAGGCCTCTTCGCCGCCGATCATGTCCGGTTCGGCGATCATCGCGCCGAGGCCTTCAACGTCGCCGTCCACCCACTCGCCGACCAGCGTGTCGAGCACGCGGGAGCCCTGGTCCATGGTGAGCGCGGTGAGGACGAGGCCGTCGACCTGGTCCTCTATCGGCGCGCCGCCGAGCGCACCAAGCTGTTCCTCGAGCGTTTCGAGATAGCCGAACGTCTTGCCGCCTGCCACGGCTTCGGCGGTGAGCACCTGTTCGAGCCCGGCATTCGGATCATAGCCGGCCTGCTGGATCTGCATCAGGGAAAGCTGGAGCGAGACAAGCCAGGGCTTCTGCAGGTCGAGGGCGGTGAACGGCAGGCCCGCCGCATCGACGGCGTCGAGGACGATGGCCTCTTCCTCCTCGTCGAGCAGGCCGGTCAGCCGCTGCCCGTCCTTCAGCAGGCCGTATTCCTGCATCAGGCCGATGGTTGCGGCCTGCGCCTCCGGGCTCGTCGCATCGACCTCGATGACGAGCCGGTCGGCGGCCGCGAAGGCGGCATCGAAAGCCGGCGAACGCCACCCGGTTTCCGGGCGCAGGAGGTGGACGGTGCCAAAGATGTGCACGGTCGTGTCATCGTCGGACAGGGTCCAGAGCGCCGGGCTGCCGGGACCGGTCGTCGACCGGGCCCTGGCCATGGTCGCCTCGATGGTGGCGAGCATCTCGTCGCGCAGCGCCGCCTGCGGGCTGGCCGGAGCCTCCTCTGCAAGGGGGCCGGCCGTTTCCGGCGCCCCGCAGGCGGCGAGGGCAAGGGCGAGGAGGCTTGCCCGTAAGAGTTTGCTGGCGGGGGTCTCGAGCATGCCCGTCTCCTGGTTGAACTGCGGCCGGAAAGATGGTGCGCAGCCCGGCAAATATTGTCAAACGATAAACCGCCGTCCCCTTGCGCCCCGTCCGGCGATCCGCCAAATGAACCGGATGACAGACTTCAGCGCCCACGGAACCGCGACCTGGCACGGCACGACCATTCTCGCGGTGCGCAAGCCGGGACGGATCGTGCTGATCGGCGACGGGCAGGTCTCGATGGGCCAGACCGTGATGAAGGGCACTGCCCGCAAGGTGCGCCGGATCGCCGGCGGAAAGATCCTTGCCGGCTTTGCCGGTGCGACCGCCGACGCGTTCACCCTGTTCGAGCGCCTCGAGGAAAAGCTCGAGCGGTTTCCGGGCCAGTTGCAGCGGGCCGCCGTCGAGCTCGCCAAGGACTGGCGGACCGAGAAATACCTGCAGAAGCTGGAAGCGCTGCTGATCGTTGCCGATGCCGACGTGACGCTGGTCATCACCGGGCAGGGCGATGTTCTGGAGCCGGAGCATCCGGTCGTCGCGATCGGGTCCGGCGGCAATTTCGCGCTCGCCGCCGCCCGCGCGCTCTATGACTACGAGGCTGATGCCGAGGCGATCGCGCGCAAGGCCATGCAGATTGCGGCGGATGTCTGCGTCTATACCAACACGTCCTTCACGACCGAAACCCTGGAGACCGGATAGGCCATGTTCGACAAGCGCGATCTCGACGCGGCCGAGGCGGCCGGCGTGCTTGACCGGGAAACGGCGGCGCGCCTTGCCGGGTTTCTCCAGTCGCGGGGCGATCCGGCGGCGCCTGGCGACCCGGAAAACCTGCGCTTCCTCGCCAATTTCAACTACGTCTTCATCTCGATCGGGATCGTGCTGCTCGCGTTCGGCGTGACGGCCGCCTCGGGTCTCATGCTTGGCAGCACGGGCAGCCCGCTGCTCGTGCTCGCGCCGGTGCTTGCGCTGTTCTGGGTCCTGCTCGAATATTTCGCCGGGCGGCGTCGCCTGCTCCTGCCGAGTATGACCCTGTCGCTTGGCGTGACGCTGATCGCGATGATCCTCGCGGCGACGCTCGGGGCGGGCATCGAGGGCGAGTTCTCCGAGCGAATCCTGCGGCGGGGCCTCAACACGGTGCGGGATTTCGGCATCTGGGCCTCGCTCGGGGCCCTTGCGGCGGCCGGGGCGATCTATGCGCGCTTCCGGCTGCCTTTTGCCCTGTTCCTGATTGCCGTCGCCGCGGCGGTCGGCATCTATACGCTCGCGGCGAGCCAGGGACGCTGGGGCGAGATTTTCGGCGGGACGGTGAGCTTTGTCGTCGGCATCGCGACGCTGGCCGTTGCCATCGTGTTCGATGCGCGGGACCCGTCGCGCAAGTCGCTCTCGTCGGACAATGCGTTCTGGCTGCACTTTGCCGCTGCGCCGCAGGTCATGCTCGGCCTGCGGGGCATCCTGTCGGGCGGCGGGTTCGAGCCGGCCGGAGCCGCCGAGGCGACGGTCCTGCTCGTCGCGCTCGGCTTTTTCAGCGCGCTGTCGCTGGCGCTGAACCGGCGCGCCCTGATCGCTGCCGCCCTGTTCAGCTTCTGGCTGGCGCTCGGCGTGCTTGTCGAGAGCGCGGCCGGGTCTGGCGTATCGGCGATCACCTGGACGCTCATCATTCTCGGCGCCGGGATCGTGCTGCTCGGCGGCGGCTGGAGCACGGCGCGCCGCCTCGTCCTTGCCGTCGTGCCCCGCCGGGGCCTGTTCGCCCGCATCTTCCCGCCGGAACCGGCCTGATACAATCCAGGGCCCTGATCCATGACCGAACTGACCCCGAGACAGATCGTTGCCGAGCTCGACCGCCATATTGTCGGCCAGACGGATGCCAAGCGCGCGGTCGCCATCGCCCTGCGCAACCGCTGGCGGCGCAAGCAGACCGACCCGTCGATCCGGGGCGAGATCACGCCGAAGAACATCCTGATGATCGGGCCGACCGGGGTCGGCAAGACGGAAGTGTCCCGCCGGCTGGCAAGGCTCGCCAATGCGCCGTTCCTGAAGGTCGAGGCGACGAAGTTCACCGAGGTCGGCTATGTCGGGCGCGATGTCGAACAGATCATCCGCGACCTCGTCGAAGCGGCGATCAGCATGATCCGCGAGCAGAAGCGCCTCGCGGTCGCCGACCAGGCGCGCAATCTCGCAGAGGAGCGCCTGCTCGACGCGCTTGTCGGGGCCGAGGCCCAGTCCTCGACGCGCGAAGTGTTCCGCCGCAAGCTCCGGGTGGGCGAGCTTGACGAAAAGCCGGTCGATGTCGATCTCGCTGAGACCGGCGGGCCGATGCAGATGATGGACCTTGGCGGCATGGGCGGCCAGATGGGCATGCTCAATCTGTCCGACATGCTCGGCAAGGCGATGGCGGGCCGCAAGAAGCGCGTGCGCACGACGGTTGCCGAAGCCTACCGGCCGCTGCTCGACGAGGAGGCCGACAAGCTCCTCGACGAGGACGCGATCGTGCGCTAGGCCGTGCGGGTGGCCGAGACCAACGGCATCGTCTTTCTCGACGAGATCGACAAGGTCGCCGGGAAACCGGCCCGCGGCGGGGCCGATGTCAGCCGGGAAGGGGTGCAGCGGGACCTCCTGCCGCTGATCGAGGGCACGACCGTCTCGACCAAGCGCGGGCCGGTGCGTACCGACCATATCCTGTTCATCGCGTCCGGCGCGTTCCATGTCGCCAAGCCGTCGGACCTGTTGCCGGAACTGCAGGGCCGACTGCCGATCCGGGTCGAGCTTTCTCCGCTCAGCCGGGACGACATGCGGCGCATCCTCGTCGAGCCGGAAGCGAGCCTGATCCGCCAGCACGAGGCGCTGATGCGGGCCGAGGGCGTGACGCTGTCCTTCGAGGAGGGGGCCATAGACGCGCTGGCCGACATCGCCGTGAAGGTGAACGACACGGTCGAGAATATCGGCGCGCGGCGGCTGCAGACCGTTCTGGAACGCCTGCTCGACGAGATCTCCTTCGAGGCCCCGGAACGGGGCGGCGAGGCGATCACGATCACGGCGGCCTATGTCGAGGCGCAGCTTGCAGGGCTGGCGGGGAATTCGGACCTGTCCAAGTTCATTCTGTAAGCTGGCGGCAGGCTCATGGTTCGACGGGCTCGCCATGAGATCCCGGCGACAGGGGACTCATCCTGAGCTTGCCGAAGGATGAAGCGGTCCGCCCGGACGCCGGACGCGCTTGTGCGCCTTGCCCCAGCGGAAGAGGTCGGTCATGACCGGTGCGAGGTCGCGGCCACGCGGCGTCAGGACATAGTCATAGCGACGCCTGGCATATTCGACCCTTTCGAGTACGCCGCCCTCTACGAGACGGTTCAGCCGCTCGGTCAGGACATGCCGCGTCAGGCCGAGGCTTGAATGAAACTCCTCGAACCTGGAGCGGCCGAGAAAGCAGTCGCGCAGGATGAGAAGCGTCCACCGGTCGCCGACGACAGAGAGCGCGCGGGCGATCGGGCAGGGGTCGCTTTCAAGATCGGTCCATTTCATGCTTCCGAATCTAGCGGCGGTGCCTTAAAGTTCCAATAAGGAATTGCCAGCCGTTCTGGAAAGGAACTTACATGCCGAAATCCTTCGAGTTCTTCTTCGACTATACGAGCCCGACAGCCTATCTCGGCGACTATGCCGCGCGGGCTGTCGCGCGGCGGACCGGGGCGGAGATGATCTACCGGCCGATGTTCCTCGGCGGGGTCATGCAGGCGAGCGGCAATACGCCGCCCGGCATGGTGGCGGCCAAGGGCAGGTATATGGGGCTGGACATTCCGCGCTGCGCCGCGCGCTACGGGCTCGCCTTCCGGTTCAATCCCGCCTTTCCGCTGAAGACGCTCGGGCTCCTGCGGGCGACGGTCGGCCTCGAGGGCGAGCCGGCGGCGCGGCTCGCCTTCATGGACGCCTGCTGGTCGCGCATCTGGGGGGCGGACGGACCGGTCAACCTTGGCGAGCGCGGCGAGATCGAGGCCATGTGCACGGCCATCGGGCTCGACCCGGCGCGCATCCTTGCCATGGGAACCGACGAGGCGCTGAAGGCGAAACTCGCGGCGAACACGGAAGAGGCCGTGTCGCGCGGGGCATTCGGCGCGCCGACCTTCTTCGTCGGGGAGGAGATGTTCTTTGGCCATGACCGGCTCGACTATGTCGAGGAACGGCTGGGCTAGAGCAATTCCGCCTGTGGCGGAATCGCTCGTCGCTGTTCTCTCGCTCACGCCAGTCGGCTGGCGCCGAGGGCTCCGCGGGGGCGGCGCAGGGGCGCCGGGCGACCCTTGGTCGCTTGTCGCGCTTCCGCTGAAGTCGAAAGCGCTCTAAGGGCTTTTAGCTAAGCTCAGGCCTCGACCCCTGCGGCCTTGGCAAGCTCCGCATAGGAATGCTCCGGACGCGGACCATAATGGCGGATCACTTCGGCGGCGGCGATGTGGCCGAGGCGCGCGCAGGTGGCGAGCGGCAGGCCGCGCGACAGGCCGAAGAGGAAGCCTGCAGCATACTGGTCCCCGGCCCCGGTCGTATCGACGACGAAATCGACCGGCTCTGCGGCGACATGGATCGGCTCGCCGTCGCCAATGATGACCGAGCCTTTCTCGGACCGCGTGATGGCGGCAAGGCCGGTATCGGCGCGCAGGCGCTCGACGGCGGTGCCGAAGTCGCCGGTCTCGTAGAGCGAGAGCAGCTCGGCCTCGTTGGCGAAGAGCAGGTCGACCTGGGTGCGGATCAGGTGAAGAAAGCTCTGCCGGTGGCGGTCGACGCAGAAACTGTCCGACAGGGTCAGGGCGACGCGGCGCCCGGCGGCGTGCGCGATCTCGGCGGCATGGGCGAACGCGGCTTTCGCTGCGTCACGGTCGAACAGGTAGCCTTCGAGATAAAGGATCGATGCCGAGCGAACGAGTTCGGCATCGACATCTTCCGGCGAGAACATGACCGTCGCGCCGAGATAGGTGTTCATGCTGCGGGCGCCGCCGGGGGTCACGAAGATGATCGACCGGGCCGTGGCCGGGCCGCCGGTGAGGGGCGGCGTGCCGAACGGGATGCCGCCGGCCTGCATGTCGCGGCGGAAGACCTCGCCGAGCCGGTCGTCGGCGATCTTGCCGAGATAGGCCGCCCGGCCGCCGAAGCTTGCAATGCCGGCGGCTGTATTGGCGGCCGATCCGCCGGAAAGCTCCCGGCCGTCGGCGGCGCGGGTCAGCTCGTCGGCCCGGGCCTCGTCGATCAGGCTCATCGAATTGCGCACGATGTTCCACTTGTCGATGAAGGCTTCGCTCACCGGGGCGATGACATCGACGATGGCATTGCCGATGGCGACGACGTCGTGGCGGGCTTCTGGCATGCTGGAAAATCCTGTGTTCCGCAAAGCGTCGGCCTTGCCAGAGGCAGGCGCTGGACGCAAGCGCCGGGCAGCGCTAGAGCGCGCCGATGCGCTTTGCCTATCTGTCTTCTCGCGTCACCTTGCCCGGCAGCCCCGAGCGGCGCGTCGACGCCTTCGAGCATGACGAGATGATGGCCGCGCTGAGGGGCGGGCTTGCGGAGGCTGGCCTGCACGGGGCACGTTTCCACGATGTTTCATGGGACGATCCGGATGCGGACTGGGCATCCTGTAACGCCGTGATGATCGGCACGACCTGGGACTATTGGGACCGGCAGGCCGAGTTCCTCGCAGCCCTTCAGCGAATCTCCGGCATGACGCGCCTGTTCAACAGTCCGGCCCTCGTCCAGTGGAACAGCCACAAGGGCTATTTGCAGGACCTCGAGGCAAAGGGCGCGGCCGTCATCCCGACCCTGTGGCTCGACCGGGCGGGCCCGAAGGCGGTTGCGGCGGCCTTCGACAGACTGGGAACGGACGACCTTGTCCTGAAGCGGCAGGTCGGGGCTGGGGCGGACGGTCAGGTCCGGCTGCGACGCGGCGAGCCGGTGCCGGACATGGCCCATCCGATGATGGCGCAGCCTTTCCTGCCGGAGATTCTGAGCGAGGGGGAACTCAGCTTCATCTTCGTCGATGGCGCGTTCAGCCACGCGCTCGTCAAGCGGGCGGCGGCCGGCGACTATCGCATCCAGTCGACCTATGGCGGCACGGAAACCGCTCTTGATCCGTCGCCGGACGATCTGGCGTCGGCGCGGGCCGTGCTGGCGATGCTTGGCGAGGTGCCGCTTTATGCCCGGGTCGACATGCTGCGCGGGGCAGCCGGGCTCCTTCTGATGGAACTCGAGCTGATCGAGCCTTATCTCTATCCGCTTCAGGGGCCCGGGCTCGGGGCCCGGATCGCGCGGGCGCTTGCCGCCCGCTGCAAGGGCTAGCCATCCCAATCGGCGATCTCGATGCCAAGCGACGGGGCGCGGGCGCGCAAAGGCGGGTTCGGGTTCACCGCGATGCCGCGATCGGCCCATGTCAGGCAGGGGAGGTCCGTGACATGGTCGGAATAGAAGGTGACCGGGCGGGCAAGCTCTGTTCCCTCGAACCGCGCCTTCACGAGCGCGAGCTTTTCCTCGCCATAGCAGTTTTCGCCGTCGAGTTCGGCAAGGAGCCGGTCGTTCGCGTCCCATCTGAGGCGTGTGCAGATCGTGTCGCCGAAGCCGAGCGCGCGGGCCATGGGTTCGACGATGAGGTCGACCGCCGCACTCGCGATGACGAGCCGGTCGCCTGCCGCCTTGTGGGCATCGATAACCTCGCGGGCCTTGCGCCTCAGGCCATTGGCGATGTCCTTGGCGACGAAGGTTTCGGCGAGGCTGGTCAGCTCGTCCCGGCTTCGGCCTTCGAGAAAGATGGCGATCGCCTTTTCCTTGACTGCGCCCCGGCTGGCAAGGCCGAGCTTGTAGGCGGCAGCGGTGACCGCGACGGCGGGCAGGCCTGCGCGGAAGCGCGCCGGGCTCACGGCCGAGCGCACGAAGCGGCTCCAGGTGCCCTTGCGGGTGATCGTCTTGTCGAGATCGAAAATGGCCGTGCCGGGCATGGCAGTCAGGGCTCCCTGTCAGGTTGCGCGTCGCCCTTGCCGATCTCGCGGCGCAAGACCTGCTGCGTCAGGATGATCGCGAGGGTCAGGGCAATCACGTCGCCGATGATGAAGGCGAAGCCGGGGCCGATCTCGCCGAGGGTGCGGGCGAGGATGACGAAGAGGACAATCAGGGTGACGACGCCGCTTGCCCGCGCGAGGAGCGCAAGATCGGGCCGGCCGGCGGCGTAGAGCGTCGGCAGCAGGGGGGCGCAGGCGGCCGAGACAGCGCCGGCGACGAGCAGCAGCATGGCGAGCCCGGCGCTCGGCCGGTAGTCGGTCTTCAGGGCCCAGGACAGGACGTCCGGCCCGAACAGGGCGACGATCCCGCCGACGGCGAGCGCGATGGCCACGAGCACGGCGGCGGAGCGAATGACGAGCGGCCAGATCTGGCGGGCCTTGCCGTCGTTCACGAGGCGGGCCAGTTCGGGATAGATGACCTCGTCAAGCTGCTGGGTGCCCTTGACGAGCACGCTCGCGATCTGGACGGCGACCTTGAACACGGCGGCATAGGCAGGCCCGAGCACGCCGCCCGCAAGCAGGACCGGCAGTTCCTGCTTGGCGACCGCGATGCTGGAATCGATGTTCGCCGTCCATGAGAAGCTCCAGAGGCCCGGCTCGGGCGCGCGCAGGGTCGGCGGCTTCGAGAACAGGCCCTTGAGGAGCCCGGCCTTGGCGAAACGCGTCAGGGCAAAGGTCCAGAGGACGACATGGTCGAGGATGGAGGACAGGAACCAGACGATCACGAAGTGCATCAGGCCGCCGCCCATGAAGGCCACGATCAGGGATCCGGCGAGCCGGACTGCCGGCATGACCACGGCATGCAGGGCGAGAAGGTCGAACCGGTCGATCAGGCGGAGCGCGCCGGTCGCCGCCGAGACCTGGCGCAGCAATATGGCGGTGCAATAGGCCATGGCGACCGGCCTCTGGGCTTCCTCAAGCCCGATCAGGCCGTGGCCGAACCAGAGAAACGTCTCGGCGGCGAGAAAGGCGACGAGCGCCGTGACCGCATCGAGCCCGATCGAGAACCGCAGGAGCCTGTGCAGGCTTTCGGTGTCGCCCGCAGACAGGTGCCGCACGCCGAACTTGATAAGCGACTGCCAGGACTTGAAGCTGCCAAGCTCGGAGACGAGGAGCATGAAAGCGTGGATGAGGAAGAGCGCGCCGACGGTTTCCGGCGGCAGGGCGCGGCCGACGACGACAAGCACCAGCACGTTCAGCACCGCGCCGCCGCCCTTGCCGCCGAACATCAGCCCGGTATTCTTCGCGATGCGACGGCCCGTGCCCTCGCCGCGTTCCTCAGACATGGAAGGACCTAGCTCGCCAGCTTCATGATCTGGCGTACGAGCGCGAGGTCTGACGGTTTGTCAACGTCGATGGCGGCTTCCGGGATCGGGATGAGGACCGGCACGAGGCGCGCGCCGATACGCTTCGAGCCGTGCCGGAAGGCGGCCGCAAGGTCGAGATTGCCTGTAAACATGCGCAGGAGCGCGCCGAAACCGAACCGACGCGCAATGCGCAAGGGATGCTTGCGGTCATGCGCGACATCGCGCCAGAACTCGATGCCGCGCTTTCCCTGTTCGGTGCGGATGAGGAAAAGGTTGCAGCCGGAATAGCCCTCGCCGGCAAAGTTGACATAGGTGCGCTCCGTTTCCGGATAGGCGGCCTGGATGATCTCGCGGCTCGCAAGGCCGACCGCGACATCGCATCCGGCCGCGTCGGCCCCCTCGATCAGCGCCTCGATCATGGCCGGGGTGAGCAGCGGATGGTCGCAGGTCGTGATGAGGAGGGGGCAGGTTGCCCCGGCTTCCATGGCGGCGAAGGCGGCATGGGCCGGGCCGACATCTTCCGGCATGGCGCGCACGCGCGGCAGGAAGCCGACAAGATCGTCCGGCGCGCCGGCGCGCAGCTTGTCCGGACAATAGCCGCTGATCCAGATGTCGCCGTCAAGGCTCGGGCAGTCGCGCAGGGCCCGCAGCATGTGGTCGATCATGCGAACGTCGCCGAGCGGCAGGACGGCCTTGGACTCAACCCCCGCCTCGAGGCAGAGCGGACACGTCTCGGCACGGGACCCTGCAAGGATGAGGACTGAGGTCACAGGCGGCTCCGGGTTGTTCCAAAAACATTACACTAAAGTGGCTTTGTGTAAAATCGATAGGTCTTGTAGATGCGCGCGCCGGACAGGAGGATCATGTTCTGAACATCGACATTGCCTTCGAGAATCCAGCTCATCTCGACATCATGTATGCCATGCGGGCGCATTGCGGCATAACAGGTCTCGAAGAGTGACAACATGAGGGCGGTGCCGGCGCGTTTCTTCTGGATGTCCTGGCGGATGCCCATGAGCGGGATGCGGGCGGACTTCACGCCGGAGACTTTCAGCCGCCAGAGGAACCTGGCAAAGCCGAACGGGAAGAGGCGGCCGTCGAGATCGCGGGCAGCCTCGTTGATGTTCGGCACCATCAGGATGAAGCCCTTGGCAATGCCGTCAACCTCGCCGAACCAGAACCCGTCCGGCTCGATGACGAGTTTCAGCTCGCTCGCCATGTGCTGGACCTGCGCATCGGAAAAGGGAACGAAGCCCCAATTGTTCGCCCAGGCATCGTTGAAGATGTCCATGGCGAGGGTGATCTCTTCCTCGAACGCATTCCTGCGCATCGGCCGGATGACCAGGCTGTCGGACTTTTCGACAAAGGCCTGCATCTTCTGCACGATGGGCGGGCGCGGATAGCCGTCGACCGTGTTGCCGAGGAAGGCATAGGTGTCCATGGCCTTGCCATAGCCGAGGGCCTCGAGGCTTGCCTTGTAGTCTGGACGGCCATGCGGCATCAGCATCATCTGCGGCGTGTCGAAGCCATCGACGAGCAGGCCGCATTCCTCGTTGACCGAGAAATTGTACGGCCCGCAAACATGCGCCATGCCCTGCGCGCGAAGCCAGCCCTCGGCGGCCTGCATCAGGGCGGGCAGGGCGTCCGGAAAGGCCGGGTCGGTGTCGAGAAAGCCGAAATGGCCGGTCCTGTCGCCATGGGTTTCGAGATGGGCGTGATTGAGAAAGCTGGCGCAGCGCCCGACCGTCTTGCCGCCAGACCTGGCGAGCCAGTAGACCGGTTCGATCCGCGCGAGGCCGGGGTTTTTCTGCGGATCGAAGACGTCGGCCTGCATGAAGCGCAGGGGCGCACGCCAGGCTGGATCGCCGCGATAGAGGTCGTAGGGCAAGCCGATGAATGCCTTCATGGCGGCGGCATCACGCGCCCGGACGATCTCTATGGGGGCAGGCATCGGTTTGCGGGGCCGGCGGCGTCAGGCGGCCGTGCGGGACGGGGCGGGGCCGGACGCGTCTTCCCGCGCCGTCTCGCGGCTCGCTTCGCGGACCCAGGGGAACTGCTCGGCGACCTCGTCCGTATAGCCGAGATTGCGCGCCGTGGCGCTGCGGGGCCGGGCGGCGGCGTCCGGATAATAGGTGCCGAGCAGGGCATCGAACCAGAAGGCGGTGATCGAGTAATTGCCGCTCTCGTCATGATAGTGGTGCAGGAGGTGGGCGCGCTTGACGTGCTGCAACAGCTTCGATTTCGGCATGAAGCCGAGATGCTGGATGCAGTGGATGTATTCGTAGAACATGGTCATGCCGATGCCGGAGGCGATGGCGAGCGCCGCCCCGGCCGGACCGGCAATCCCGTAGCCGATCGGGCCATAGATCAGCGCGATCGGGGGCAGGGTCGTGTGCAGGCCGCCGAACAGGACGCCGAGCTCGTTGGGGCGCTGGTGATGGTCGTAATGGGTGCGTTTCCAGAGCCTCGCGGTCGCCTTGAAGCGCATCAGGAGCTTCGAGTGCAGGATCCAGCGGTGGGTGATGTACCAGATGACCGGATGGCCGATGACCGCTGAGCCGAACGCGGCGGCGAGCAGGAGCGGGGAGCCGCCGAACCAGGCGGCTGCAGCGAGCGCGGCGAACGCGAGGGCGAGGTAGATCTGCACGCCCGGATAGGTGAAATAGGCCCGGTTCAGGTCCGGAATGGTCATCCGGTTCAGGAGGTATTTCTGGTTGGTCCAGGCTGAAAAGCTGAGAAACATTCGGGTATGCCCTGTAGTCGGTCGGTCGCGCGCGGGGATAACATCATCGCTCTATATAGCGCTTTTGCCGAAATGTCGCCCCGCCGCGCTGCCGCAGGCTGCTTCAAGTCTGCGTGCGTTGCGTTTCGGTGACGCCGGTTGGGCGGAGAAAGGCAAGCGAGGCGGCCAAGGCCTATTCCCGCAGCATCAGGTCGATGTCGGCACCGAGCGGGCCTGCCTCGAAGGCGGCTTCGGAGAGGCGGGGCTTGCGCAGCTTGAGGTGCGGATTGGTCGACAGCGCGAAGGGTTCCTTCGGCAGCCGGTTCCATTTCTTGCCAAGCCGCCGGTCGCCGTCCAGGTCATGATAGGACGCGACGGCATAGGTGCCCGGCCCGTCGATGTCGAGGCAGACGGTCTGCGGCGTGTCGGCGGCCGCGACGCGCGCCCGGCGCAGGCGCCCCTCGCTTTCAAGGAATTGGTCCGGATTGTCATTGTAGATCTCGACCAGCAGGATGCCGACCGGCCGGACGCCGTGAACGGTGGCGCGGATCTGCGGGCGGGCCGGGTCGCAGGCGTCGGCCTCGTCGCCGGGGCGAAGGTCCGGCACGGCCACGGGCGCGGCATCATTGTCCGCTGCTGCGACCGGCGGGGCGGCCGACAGGGCGAGCGCGGAGACGGCGGCGAGCGCGGCCTTCAGGGTGCGGCGGGACATGTGCAGCGGGGCTCCCTTTTCGTGACAGGTGCTGTAGCCATACCCATGTGGGCGGTCTATCACAGCTATAAAAGCGACGACCTCGTGAAAAGGCAGTAATGCGCCGTCTCGACATTTATCTGCTAAAACAATGTGTTCAGGTTGTGGTCGGGTTGACCGGCCTGGCGCTTGGCGTGCTTTTGCTGGAGCGGCTGCTGCGCATCTTCGAGCTCGTCTCGAACACGTCCGACACGATGGGCGCGGCGGCGCGGATGCTGCTCAATCTCATCCCCTATTATCTCGGCCTTGCGATCCCGGTCGCGCTGTTCCTCGGCGTGCTCATCACGGTGGACCGGATCAGCCGGACGGGCGAGCTGTCCGCCTCGCTGGCCGCCGGCGTCTCGATGTTCCAGGTCGCGCGGCCCTTCATGCTGATCGCGGCGGGCCTCACGCTCGCGAGCTTCGTCATCATGGGCTTCCTGCAGCCGCTCGGGCGCTATGACTATCGCGCGACGGTGGACCGGGTGCAGCAATCCTCCTTCGAGGCGGCCTTCCAGGAAGGCAAGTTCGCGAAAATCGGCCGGCGCGTGTTCTGGACCGAGGACCGGACCGGCGGCGACCGGCTCGGCCAGCTCTTCATTCTCGAAGAGGGCCGGGAAGGGGGCACGGCCCGGCTGACGACCGCCCCGTCCGGCGTGATCGGGCGCGGCGTCGCCGAGGACGAGACGCGGATCACGCTCAACGCGGGCCAGGGCGTCATCATCTCGCCGTCGCGCACGCTTGTCGAGCAGCTCGGTTTCGACCGTGCCGACTGGAACATCGAGGGCGACATACTGAGCTTCCGGGCGCGCGGGGACGACGAGCGCGAACTGACGATCGTCGAACTGTTCCGGGAGGCGCGGGGGCGCGGCGCGGGGCTCGTCGAGCCGCATGTCGCGGCGGCAGCGGCGCATGCCCAGCTCGGCCGCTCGCTGCTGCTGCTCCTGCTGCCGCTCATCGCCCTGCCCATGGGGCTCGGCTATGGACGCTCCTTCCAGTCGACCGGCATTGCCGTGTCCATCGTCTTCCTGCTCGTCGTGCAGAAATCCCTCGAAACGGGCCAGACGCTCGCGATGGACGGGCGGATCGCGCCCTGGGCCGGGACCTGGCCGGTCTTCGTCCTGGTCGCCGCCCTCGGGGCCTTCCTGTTCCTGCGCAGCGCCGTACGGGTCGCGACACCTCCGCTGATGCTGCTCTCCTTCGACCTCGGCAAGAGCGTCCGGTCGCTGGCCGGCGGGGTTTCCGGCGGGGTCCGGGCGGTGCTTGTCCGGGGAGGCCGCTAGGGCATGCGCCGCATCGGCCTCTATGTCAGCCAGATCTTTCTCGCGCGCTGGGCGGTGACCGTGTTCGGCATGGTCGTGCTCGTCGGCCTGCTTGATTCGCTTGCCAACGCGTCGGAGATCGCGGCGAGCGGCGTCGAGGGCGGGGCGCTCCTCTACATGCGCCTGCGCCTGCCGATCATCTTCGACCAGGTCTTCCTGTTCACGCTGATGCTGGCGCTGCTCCTGACCTATGTGTCGCTCATCCGGCGCAACGAACTGGTCGCCCTGCAGAGCTACGGCCTGTCGGTGCTGGCGCAGGTGGGAGCCTTCGCGCCGGCCGTCCTCGCGGTGTCGCTCGCGGCCGTCTTCATCATCGACCGGTTCGTGCCGTCCTCGGTGCAGGCGCTGAACGACTGGGGGATAGGGGAATATGGCGGACAGATCTTCGCGGGCGGGGACAAGCTCTGGCTCAATGACCGCGGCCTGTTTGTCAGCATCGAGGGCCGCGACGGGCTCGATGCGCTGACCGGACTGACCTTCTTCCAGCGCGATCCCGACGGCTATGTGCAGGGCGTCACCTGGGCAGACCGGGCAGAGTTCGAGGGCACGGGCTGGTTGCTCGAGGGCCTGTCGTCCCTCACGGTCGAGGGCGCGCCCGGCAACTGGTCGCCGATGACCCGCTGGGAGACGGCGCAGACGCCGCTTGTCATCGACAAGCTCGCCGCCGAGCCGCGCGACCTGTCGATTGCCGACCTGCAGGAATTTGCCGGCCTTCGCGGCTCGGGCAGCCGGCCGTCGGCCGCTTACCGGGTCTGGTTCCTGTCGCGCATCACCCTGCCTCTGTCGGCCCTTGCGCTCCTGCTCGTCGCCTCGCCGATCATGCAGCGTCTCGGCCGCCGGGATTCCGGGACAGGCGCCCTGATCGTCGGCATCGGGGCGACCTTCCTGTTCCTGGTCCTTGACGGGATCACGAAGACGATGGGGGCGGCGGGTGCCCTGCCGACCCTGCCGGCCGCGCTCGCCTTCACCGCCGTGATGGCGGGGATAGGGCTCTATCTGTGGCTGCGCCAGGAAACGCTTGCATGAGGCCGCGGTTCGGCATGGTTTCAAACCCGCTCAGCCATGCCGTGTCGAGGCAGGGGTCCATGCTGGAGCGGGCCGCAAGCGGCGAGCCCGACGCGCTGTTCCACTGTCTCGACGTCTTCGACGAGCTGCCGGACGTGCTGCGCCGCTTTGCCGGCGAAGGCATCGAGGCGATCTTCATCGAGGGGGGCGACGGCACGGCCATGGCGGTGCTGACCGAGATCCTCAGCGGGCGCTCCGGCCTGCCGCTCGACATGCCGATCGGCCTTCTGCCGGGGGGCATGACCAATCTTGCCGCCAAGGTGCTTGGCGTGCGCCGGGCCGGGCAGGGCGGGATGCGGGACCTGCTCGAGGACCTGCGCGAGGGCCGCCTTGCCGGCCGGGCCGAGCCGATGCCGCTGCTCGAGGTGAGCCTGTCGAAGACCGGCCAGCCGATCTACGGCTTCTTCCTGTCGACCGGAGCGATACCGAACGGTATCCGCTACTGCCGCCGGGCGCTGCATACGCGCGGGGCGCAAGGCTCGTTCGCTGTCGGACTGACGCTCGCCCGGCTGATCTTCGGGCCGCGCAACCGGGACGGCAACGAGGTCATCCGGCCGAGCGACCTGGCGCTGGAATCGCCGGTCCTGCATGCCTCTGGCGCCCACCTGTTCACGCTTGCGACGACGCTCCCCCGGCTCAGCCTCGGGCTCGACCCGTTCTGGGGCGAGGGCCGGGCGGCGGTGCGTTTCACCCATGCGGCCTGGCCGGCGCAGGGCCTGATCCGGGCCCTGTTCGGCATTCTCGCGGGCGGGCCGAAAGGCTTCATGCGCAAGCGCGGCATGGAGAGTTTCAATGCCGACGAGGTCCTTATCAAGCATTCCGGCGACCTCGTGCTTGACGGCGAGTTCCTGACCGTGCCGCCGTCCGGCAAGGTGCGCGTCTCGGCGACCCGGCCGATGGTGTTCGTCCGGTGAGGGCGGCCCAGCGGGACGCGCGATTTGCCGGGGTCAGGGCGATCGTCGAGGCCGAGCAGGCCGGCGCGCCCGGGCCGCGCGCCGCGCGGATGGCCGAGGCGATCCGCGCCCGCCACGGCCATGCGGTGAAGGCCTTCATCTTCTACGGGTCCGGCCTGCGAGACGAGGCCGTGCCGGACAGGATGCTCGATTTCTATGTCCTCGTCGACCGCTACCGGTCGGTTCACGGGGCGGGCCTCAAGGCACTCGCGAGCTTCCTCCTGCCGCCGAGCGTTCATTTTCTCGCCGCCGGGGACGGCGCGGACGGCGGGATCACGAGCAAGTATTCGGTCGTGTCGCTCCCGGCCTTCCTGCGGCGGGCCTCCGGCAGGGCCCGGGAGCCGATGGTCTGGGCGCGATTCTCGCAGCCCTGCCTCATCATGGCCTGTGACAGGCCGGAGACGCGCGACGCCCTGATTGATGCCCTGGCGTCCGGCATCCTGCATTTTGCCGGGGAGACCCAGCCGCTCCTGCGGGAGCCGTTCAGTTCGCGCGATTTCTGGACGCGGGCCCTCTGCGAAAGCTATCGCACCGAATTGCGGGCCGAACGCCCGCGCGAGCGCGCCCGGGAGATCGTCGAGCGCTATGGCGCGCGCTATGACGCGCTCGGGGCGGCGGTGTTCGGCCCGCCCGGGGCCGACGGGAAGATCAGGCTGCCGGCATCGTCCGGCCCCGAGCGGCTGGCCGCGCAGGCAAGCTGGGCGCTGCGGCGCTGGACCGGCAAGCCGGCGACGGCGCTGCGGGTCCTGAAGGCGGCCTTCACGTTCGACGGCGGGCTCGACTATGTCCTGCACAAGCTCGAGCGCCATTCCGGCGTGGGCATCGAGGTGACCGAACACCAGAGGCGCCACCCGCTCCTCTGGTCGCCGGTGCTCGCCTGGCGGCTCTGGCGGCGCGGTGCGTTTCGCTAAGTCGAAGCGAGGCGTTACTCGGCCGCCGTGACCGCCGCATTGTCGACCGCGAGCGTGCGGAACACGGACAGGACCTCGTCGATTTCGGCCGCCGTGTGCGCGGCGGAGACGGACAGGCGCAGGAGCGAGATGCCGGACGGGGTCGCGGGCGGGCCCGAGAAGTTCACATAGATGCCGCGCTTCAGGAGCGTGTTGAAATCGGCAATCGCACAGGCCTCGCTCGGGCGCTTGATGGCGATGATCGGACTTGCATCGGCGGCAAGGTCGAAGCCCATTTCGGCGAGCCCGGCATGGAGCTGGCGCGAGCGGTTCCACAGGTTCCTGTGCAGGTCGGGCTTGGCCATGATCTGCTCGAGAGCGGCCTGCGCGCTGGCAATCGCCGAGGGCGAGGGCGAGGCCGTGAACATGTAGGGCCGGGAGACGCGGACAAGCTCGAACTGCGGATGCTTCGAGGAGCAGAACCCGCCGATGGACGCGAGCGACTTCGAGAAGGGCCCGGCACAGAAATCGACCTTGTCGAGAACGCCCTGTTCTTCGCCGCGACCGCGCCCGGTCGGCCCCACACTGCCGAAGGAATGGCCTTCGTCGACATAGATGAGCGCGCCGTGGCGGTGGGCGACCTCGACGAATTCGTCGATCGGGGCGAGGTCGCCGAACATGGAATACATGCCCTCGACGACGACGAGCCGGTCGCCTGCCGGCTTCTCGGTGCGGACAAGGCGCTTATCGAGGTCTTCTGGATTGTTGTGCCGGAAGCGTATGGTCGAGGCGGTCGACAGACGGCAGGCGTCGTAGATGCAGGCATGGCTGTCAGCGTCGATGAAGATCTGGTCATTGTCGCCGGCGAGGCCGGAAATGGCGGCGAGATTGGTCTGGTAGCCGGTCGAGAAGACGATGGTCGAGGCCATGCCGAGAAATTGCGACAGAGACTGCTCGAGCTTCATGTGCTCGGCATAGTTGCCGTTGGCGACGCGCGAGCCGGTCGTGCCGGTGCCGTGCCGGTCGATGGCGTCCTTGGCGGCGGACATGCAGGCCTCGTCAAAGGTCAGGCCGAGATAATTGTTGGTGCCGACGAGGATGACTTCGCGGCCGTCGATCACGCCGCGCGTCGGCGACAGGATCCGGTCGAAGCGGATGCCGACTGGGCTCTGGCCGATCTGCAGGGCGCGGGAGAGGCGCTCCATATAGGGGTCGAACTTCGAGAAGATGCTCATGCGCGGGGGCTATCCTTAAACTGGCCGTCAATTGGCCTTCAGCGACCGGATTGTCTCGACGAGGTCCCCGAGCGATTTCAGGTCGCTGACGGTTTCCATCGGAAAGGTCACGTCATAGGCATCCTCGACCTCCATGATGAGATCGAACACCGCGACCGAATCGACCTCGAGGTCGGACACGATGATGGTCGACCGCGTCAGCGGGATGTCATTGCGATTGTAGGGGCCGAGCAGCGCGCACACTTTCTGGAATATGGCATCATCGGCTTGGGACGGGACGAGCGCCGTGCCATGCCCGTTCAGATTCGCATGCTTCATACCAGGTCTTCCGCTCCTAAAGCGAGCCGCAAGGTCTCGCCGAGATCACGCGCTCCGTCCATGACCACGCTGCCACGCCAGTTAGTATGCAGCATTTCGCGCACCTTGCCAGTATTGAAAAAGGTTGAACTGCCTATTGTGGCACAGATTGCCTGTACAATGTATGCGGCGGGAAACAGGACTGCGGGAGGGACGGGTATCACCCGCACGGGTTTTGACAAGACGCCCGATGCAGTCGCGGCGAGGCCGCGCCAGGTGATCCCGTCCGGCTCCGCCATGGGCTCGAGCGGGCCTGCGGCCCCGGCGAGGCCGGTCCTCAGGGCGATGAAGCGGGCGATGTCATCGACATGCATCAGGGAAAACCGCGCCTCGCGGGCCGCGCGCCCGCCGGGCGCGGGCAGCCAGCCGCGACGGAGGCTCGCGAGCAACGGGGCGGTTGCCGGATCGTCCGGGCCGACGATCGCCGGGGGGCGGATGATGGTCAGCGCCATGGTCCCGGCTTCGGCCCGGGCGGCCGCTTCGCCGGCCGCTTTCGAGGCGGCATAGTCCGACAGGTGAGGCTCGCGGGCGGCGAGCGAGGAGACGAGCACGAAATGCCGGACGCCTGCGGCCCGGGCGAGCGCTGCAAGGCGCGCGGTACCG